>DDEV01000007.1 GCA_002336855.1 Leucobacter sp. UBA1945
CGGGCAACGTGATCGGCTACGGCGCGACGAGCGGTGCGCTGTGGATCGCCGGCGTCGTGGGCGAGCGCTTTCTCGTGCGCGGCTCGGGCGCGACCGCCGTGGTCGAGGGCACGGGTGACCACGCGCTCGAGTACTTCACGGGCGGCTTCGCCTTGATTCTCGGCCCGACAGGGCGCAATATCGGGGCGGGCATGTCGGGAGGCGAAGCGGTACTGCTCGACCTCGACCCGCTCGATGTGAACTCTGCCGAGCTCACGAGTGGCGCGCTCACCCTGCAGCCGCTCGACGAACACCGTCGCGAACGCGTGCTCGCTTTGCTGAAGCGTCACAGCGAGCAGACGGGGTCTGCGGTCGCTGCGTCATTGCTCGCGGCAATCGAGGCCGACGCCGAGACGGCCTGGGGCCGCTTCACCCACTTGATCCCGCGCGACTATGCGCGTGTGCTCGAAATTCATGAGGTCGCACGCAAAGAGGGCCGCGACCCCGATGGTGACCATGCCTGGTCGCAGATTTTGGAGGTGACCCGTGGCTGATCCGCGTGGCTTTCTGACGGTTCGCGAGCGCGAGCTCGCCCCGAAACGACCGGTCTCGTTGCGCCTCATGGACTGGCGAGAGGTGGTCGACCCCGCCGACCCGAAAGTCGTGGCGCGACAGGCATCGCGTTGCATGGATTGCGGTGTAGCGTTCTGCCACCAGGGCTGTCCCCTCGGCAACCTGATTCCAGAGTGGAACGACCTCACCTGGCGCGGCCGCGAGCGCGAGGCGCTCGACCGCCTGCACGCGACCAACAACTTTCCCGAGTTCACCGGTCGCGCCTGCCCTGCACCCTGCGAGTCGGCTTGTGTGCTCGGTATCAACCAGCCCGCGGTCACCATCAAACAGATTGAGAACTCGCTGATCGATCAGGGTTTCGAAAACGGCTGGGTTGTGCCGCAACCGCCCGAGCGGCTGAGCGGCAAGACCGTCGCGGTCGTGGGATCGGGGCCTGCGGGGCTTGCGGCTGCGCAGCAGCTCACCCGGGCGGGCCACACCGTCGCAGTGTATGAGCGCGACGAGCAGCCGGGAGGCCTGCTGACCTTCGGCATTCCTTCGTTCAAGCTCGAGAAGCAGCTCGTCGAGCGGCGCATCGCACAGATGAAGCAGGAGGGCACCCGCTTTCGCACGGGAGTCGAGATCGGCCGTGACATGAGCTGGGCCGAGCTGCGCCGGCGCTACGACGCGGTGGTTGTTGCCACCGGCGCTACCGTGCCCCGGTCGCTTGAGCTGCCCGGTCGCGAACTCGGCGGCATCCACTATGCAATGGAGTATCTGACCGCGCAGAACCGTACCGAGACGCCCGACGCACTGCACCGCTCACCGATCGACGCCCGTGGCAAGCACGTCGTGGTGATCGGCGGCGGTGACACCGGAGCCGACTGCGTCGGAACCGCGCACCGCCAGGGCGCGAAGTCGGTGACGAATCTCGCGATCGGCAAGCAGCCGCCGGCCGAGCGCAGCGACGCGCAACCCTGGCCCGTGCACCCCCTGCTCTTCGAGGTCTCGAGCTCGCACGAAGAAGGCGGCGAGCGGCACTACCTCGCTTCGACCGTCGAGTTCGTCGGCGACGAGCGCGGCCGGGTGACCGGGCTGCGCGTCGCCGAGACAGGCTTCACCCCCGAGGGCCGTGTGCCGATTGCGGGCACCGATCGCCTCATCGAGGCAGACCTCGTGCTCATCGCGATGGGTTTTACCGGGCCAGAAGCGGTCGCAGACCAGGCGTTCGCGCTCGAGACCGGCAGCCGCGGCGCCTTCGATCGTACTGCCGGCTACGCGACTGCGCTGCCCGGGGTGTTCGTGGCAGGCGACGCGGGCCGAGGGCAATCGCTCATCGTCTGGGCGATCGCCGAGGGTCGCGCGGTAGCGGCGGCGGTCGATGCGCACCTGAACGGGGCACCCTCGGTGCTGCCGTCGCCGGTCGCGGCGACTGATCGTGCCTTCGCGTAACTACTTCGCCTCGGGGCTCTCCGCCGGGTCGGGAATCTCTTCTGGCCGGTAGCGGGGCAGCCGTGACGCGGGGAGCGCCGCGAGCGCGCTGATCCCGGCGAGCATCAAGAACCCGAGCTTGAGGGTGCGCAGGCGCTGCTCCTCGTTCAGCGAGACCGCAGCATCGATCTGCTGCGCATCGGCGGTGGTCTGTGCGAGGGCATCGCGCAGATCCTCGTTGCTGATGAAGTTGACGTTGTCGAGATCGACCTGCGCAGCAAGCTCAGGCGGTAGTTCGGGGTGCTCAGCGACCGCGCTCGAAATGCCGAGGCCAAGCGTGGTGACGAGCACCGCGCCCATGACCGCGGTACCGACCGCCGAAGCGAGGTTCTGCGTCGTGCCGCGGATCGACCCGACATCGCCAGCGAGGTGCTTCGGCGACGCCGTAATCAGCACATTGAACACGAGCGTCACGAGGGCGCCCTGCCCGATTCCGAACACGATGAGGCCGAGGATGGTCGGCAGGGTCTCCCAGTTATTGTTCACGACAAACGCGAGCCACAGGAGCGCGGCGGTCGTGAGCACGAACGAGAAGAGCGCGATCGTGCGGGGCGCGTACTTCGAGTAGAACCTCACGATGAGTGTCGCGGTCACGAAGACGGTGAGGTTGAACGGCATCATCGCGAGCGACGTGTCGAACGGGGTTCGCCCCTGTACGACCTGAATGTACGTCGGAACGGTGAAGTTCACGGCGGCCTCCATCGCCACGATGATGAACATCGCGTAGACGGCGGAGCGCTCCTTTCGATGCTTCAGCACGCTGAGGTCGACGAGCGGCACCTTGCCGTGCCGGGTGCGCCGCGCCGTCCACACGAAGAACAGCTGGCCGAGCACGACACCAACCACGACGAAGATCGGCGCGGGTGAAAGGCCCAATATCGAGAACGGGGCCGCGGGCTCTGCGAGCAGGATGCCCCATCCATTGAGATTGTTGAAGCCGAGCGTCAGCAGCACGATGGCCGAGCCGATCAGCACCGACGCGACCAGATCGATCTTGACGCTTCGGTCACCTCGATCGGAGCGCAGCTTGAAGCTCATGATGAATACGATCACGGCAAGCCCGAGCGTCACCATGAATACCGGGCGCCAGCCGACGAAGGTGCCGAGTGTGCCGCCGATCAGAAAAGCACTGATCCCTGAGAACGCGCGCGCAGAGCCCAGCGATCCCACTGCAGTGGCCTGTTGCGCTCCGCGATAGTTCTCGGCGATGAGAGCGACGAGCGCGGGCACGATGATCGCCGCGGATGCGCCCGCGAGCACTTGGCCGGCAATCGCCCAGGTGATTGACGGTGCGAGGATCATCATCAGCGACGACCCGCCGAACACCACGATGACGCATCGGAATATGAGTACCCAGCCAATGCGCTGGCCAAGCTTCGCTCCAGTCATCACGAGTGCCGCAACCGAGAGGCCATAGACCACGATGGTCGAACTCGCCACGGTCGGCGGCACCCCGAAGTCGGCGACCATGCCCCCGAGCGAGATGGGAAGCGCCGCCACGTTAAACGACATCAGCACCTGCGCGAGAAACAGGCCGATCATAGGTGCCCACGACCTGCGGTCGCCTGCCTCGAGAGCAGCGCCGCTCGGGTCTGCAGCTTGAGGTGCGTTCATGAGCTTGCTCCTAGGGTGTGGGCGGATCGAGCAGACGCGAAGAGATTGAGTCCGAGCGCGCGTGACAGGTATGCGCAGGCACGCTGCCCGCGCTCACTATTGCCCGCAGAATCGAGAAGGGGCGAGTACGCGCCGACCGCGCCCTTGCCGGGGGACACCGCGACAATGCCGCCGGATACCCCCGATTTCGCGGGCAGCCCGATCTCGAACAGCCACTCGCCGGATCGCTCGTACATGCCGCAAGATGCGAGTACGGAGAGCGTGTCCCGGCTCACCTCCGCCGACACGACCTGCTCACCGGTGAGCGGGTTGACGCCGCCGTCGGCGAGCGTTGCGCCCATGACAGCGAGATCGTGAGCGGTCACCGAGAGTGAGCACTGTCGAGTGTAGATATCGACCGTTTCGAGCGGATCGATCGCTAGCTTGCCGTAGCTTTGCAGGAGTTTAGCTATCGCGCGATTGCGAAAATTCGTTTCTGCCTCGGAACGATACACGGTCTCATCGAGCGTCAACTCGCGGCCCGCGAAGCGCGAAAGGCCCTCTTGCACGCGCTGCCAGCGGGCTTCGCCGGAGGGTGCGGAGATGAGCCCGGTGGTGGCAATCGCGCCAGCGTTCACCATCGGGTTCATTGGGCTGCCGCCGTTGAGCTCGATGGCCATGACCGAATTGAAGGGCAGTCCGGTGTTGTTGACCCCGACTACCTCGTGCACTCGCTCGTGCCCGAGCTCCTCGCACGCCAACGCGAATACGAACGCTTTCGAGATCGACTGTATTGAGAATGCGGCCTCTATGTCGCCAGCCTCGTGCACTGCACCGTCGACCGTGACGAGCGAGAGCCCGAAGCTGTTCGGATCGGCCTCGGCAAGAACGGGAATATAGTCCGCGACGGCGCCGTCATGATGCGAGGCGTATCGTCGGTGGGCCTCTGAGAGTAGCTCAGAAACGGCCTGCGCCTGCGGCAGGGATCCGGTTGACGTCTGCTGAGCAACATCGAGCACGTCTGCCTCAAACATTCGGTTCCCATCCGTAGTCGCCGCTCCAGCTCCCGGCTGTGCGAGTGCATGATTCAGAATACAGTTGAGCCGATGACACCAACAGAGGGGCGGGCGATGGGTTCTCAAACGAATACTGGCGCGGCGGGGAGCAGCGGGCTCGCGCTCGAATCCCGCGCGACCCGCTTCGCGATCGTCGCGTTCGTGCTGACCGGCGTCGTCACGATCTTCGTGTTTCACGGAACGCACGCGCCGCTCGCCGGCGAAGGATCGGTCGGCGCGCTCGCGGCGTGGGCCGCGGGCGGCTTCGCGGCCGTTGCCTTCGCGACCTCATTCACGATCGAGACGCGGCGCGGGCACGCGGCGTGGCGCGCCAGGCTGCCGCTCGTGAAGCGCCTCATTGATGTGTTCGGCATGTCGATGGCGATGGGGATCCTCGCGTATCTCATCGTGACTGCCGTAGCGCAGCTCTTTCAGCAGGGCTTTCTCGGTATGACCGTAGACGCATACGGCGGCGGGGTTCTGTCGGGTGCGGCCGCGGCAGCCCTCGTCTATGCGGCCTCGCTCGCGGGCGCGCGCGTGACCTCTGAGGGGCTCGCGATGCTTGCCACTCTGGTGCTGTTCATGGGAACGATGGCGTCGATGCTCAGCGCTCCCGACGAGTCGTGGTGGCAGCTGCACTTCTCGCAGCTCGGCAACAGCGAGAGCATGAGCGGCTACCGCTTCAACCTCTCGCTCATGGTGACCGGCCTTGTGCTCACCGTGCTCGCGAACTACCTCGGGCGTGACTTCGAGATCGGCATGCGCATGCGCGGCCACGAGCCGGCTCGCCTCGTGCGGCTGCTGAGCTGGCTGTTCGCATGCATCGGCGTGCTGCTCGCGATCGTTGGCCTCGTGCCCGACGCCGTCAACTTCGCCGTTCACGTAGGATCAGCATCGGGCATGGTCGTGCTCTTCGTGGTGTACGCGACTGTCGCCCTGCGCAGACTGCCGGGAGTGCCGAAAGATTTCGGAGGATTCACCGTTGGCATCGTGGTCGGCATCGCGGTGTCGATTCTGCTGTGGATTCCGATCGGTTACTACAACCTCACCGGGATGGAGTTCATCGCGGCCGGTCTGCTCTTCGCTTGGCTGATGGTGTTCGTGCGCATGGCGACCGTCTACGGTGGCGAGCGCCTTTCAGAGAGTCGCCGTGCTGCGGCAGGCGGGGCCGACGTGTCAAGCTCTGGATTCGAGGGTGGGAGTGGCGCCAGACTGGACGCATGACGAGTGATCGCGGTGACCTGAGGCAGCGGGCGACGAAGCAACCGGATGCGGGGCGAGCGAAGGCTCGGGAGGCGATACACCGGGCGATCGCCTTTGCGCTGCGGCTGCGACCCGTTCGTGCCTATCTGCGCTATGCCGAGCACCGAGGCACGGCGCTCGCCGACAGCGTGACCTATCGCGCGCTGTTCAGCCTCTTCGCCGCGGTGCTGCTGGGGTTCTCGCTCGCCGCCCTCTGGCTTGGCGACAACCCCGAAGCGATGCGGGCGCTGACGCGAGCCCTCGACTCGGTGATTCCCGGGCTCACAGACGCGGTTGATCTTCGAGCGGTCGAGGCTCCGACGGGATTCACCCTCGTCGGCATCGCGTCACTCATCGGTTTGCTCGCCGCCGCCATCGGTGCGATGGGCAGCCTGCGACACGCGATTCGAGTGCTCGCCGACGAGTACTCCGAGACGGGCAACGGATTGCTCATTCTGCTGCGGCAATTTCTCGTCACCCTGGCATTCGGCGGGCTGCTGCTGCTCGCAGCTGTGCTGAGCATCGTCAACGCAACCGGGCTTCGCGGCCTCGCGGAGATGCTGGGAATCGCCGTGCCCTCGGTCGTGCTCGAGGGCACGGCCAGGGCGCTGGGAATCGCGGTCGTGTTCGCTATCGACGCCGCCGCCCTCGCGATCATGTTTCGACTGCTCTCTGGGCTGCGCGCCCCGGCAAAGGCGCTGTGGTACGGCGCAGCGGTCGGCGCGGTGGGGCTCGTCGCGCTGCAAGAACTGTCTGGGTTATTCGTGCGGGGCGCCACCTCGAACCCCCTGCTGGCGTCGTTCGCGGCGCTCGTCGCCCTGCTGCTCTGGGTAAATCTCTCGTCTCAGGTCATCTTGTTCGCATGCAGCCTCATCATCGTGGGGGCGGCCGAGGCGCACGATCGCGTGCGCGAGCGGTTTGGGGCGGCCACGCTTGCGCAGCTGCGTCGACGACGGGCCGAGGATCGCGTCGCAGCGGCGAAACGAGCATTGCGCGAGGCACAGCGAGATGAGCAGCGAGACGAGGGCAGGGCGTTCGAATGAACTCTGAGGTTCTACCCGCCGAACCCTGCGTTCGTCAACCCCACTGACGCTCGGCATCTTGCTCCCTAAGCTCGAAAACACGCAGGAGATGAGAGAAGGAAGTGGAGAAGATGCACACAGTAACAAGCGAGATCGACGTTCACCTGCCGGTTCAGACGGTCTACGACCAGTGGACTCAGTTCGAGGACTTTCCGAAGTTCATGTCGGGGGTCGAAGAGGTGCGCCAGATCGACGACACGCATACCTATTGGCGCGTGCACGTCGGCGGGGTCGAGCGCGACTTCCGCGCCGAGATCGTCGAGCAGAAACCCGGCGAGCGAGTGGCGTGGCGAAGCATTCGCGGCCCGCAGCACGCCGGTGTCGTCACGTTTCACCATCTCGGTGAGAACCTGACTCGGGTGAGGTTGCAACTTGAGTGGGATCCAGAGGGATTTCTGGAGAACATCGGTGCGGCGTTCCAGATCGACGACGCAAGGGTCGCGGCCGACCTCAAGGAGTTCGCTCGTCTGCTCGAATCTAACGGCTTCGCGACCGGATCGTGGCGAGGCACGGTCGAAGAATCTTCGACTCCGACGATCAGGTGATCCTCTTGGATCACTGAGCACCAGCACATCAAAGCGAGGAGAGAGCGATGTCGCAGATCTGGGAGCAGTACGAGGAGAAGGACGAGGAGGAAGAGCTTGTCGTGACGGAGCATCGTGACGACAGCGAACCCGCTGTCACTCCCGACGAAGAACAGCAGATCGAGGCGCTGAGCGACGACCCTCGCAGCTCGTTGGATGTGCTCGGTGAAGACGTCTCGTCGTCGCCGGCGAGGCGCGGGCACGAAGACCCTGAGATCGCCGCGATGAGGCGCGAAGACCGAGCGGAATAGAGAGTGGGGGAGCGCCAGAAGCGCGGCCGCGATGAACGCAAGTTCGATCGAGTGCCGCGCTTCGGTCTTGCCTTGCCGCGACTTCGCGCGCGAGTAGATAGAGATCTGCGGCGCAAGCAACTGGGCAGAGAGCGCGTGACCGCTTGCGCGGTCAGGCTTATCGATCTGCAACTGTTTCGCGTCGGCAACCCTCGGTACGCGAAGAAGAACGGCAGCTACGGGGTGACGACGCTGACGCAGCGCCACCTGCAGACCACCCCGAGCATCGTGGAGTTCGACTTTGTCGGCAAGAGCGGCAAGCGCCATCAGCGAAGGCTTCGCGATCCGCGCCTCGCGAGGCTGCTCGCCCAACTGCTCGAGTTGCCGGGGCACGACGTCTTTCGTTTCTTTGACGAAGACGGTGTGCTGCACGATCTCACCAGCCGCGACGTCAACGCATACGTGAAGCGGCATATGGGCGAGGAGTTTACGGCGAAGGACTTTCGCACCTGGGGTGGCACCCTCTACGTGGGATCGGCGCTGCTCGAACTCGATCCCCGAGAACTTCGAACGGCCACGGGGCGAAGTCGTGCCTTGAGCACCGCCGTGAAGACGGCCGCCGAGCGTCTCGGAAACACCCCGGCGGTGACGCGATCGTCATACGTTGATCCTCGGGTGCTCGCGGCCGTCGAACACCCGAGAATTGTCGCTCGAGTCCGGGCGCAGCACGCCAGACGCCGCCCGAGAAGGTATCAGAGCGTCAGCGAGCAGAGCGTGCTCGCACTGCTCAAAGCAATGAACGGCAAGGTGCCACGCTCGGTGATCTTGGGGCAAGAGAACGAGCCCTAGCCTTTACAGGCCAGGGCTCGTTCAACGACCGCGCTCTTGTCAGTTGCGGTTGTGCTCTTCGCGCTCACGATCGATTCTGACGTGGCGCTTCGGGTCGTCTCCGCGAGCCGCTCCCTGCCCACCAGGAGTGTCGGTAGCGGGGCCGGTCGTCGTTGCGCCGCCCTCGTCGGCCCAATCCGAGCCGAGTCGGTCGTCTAGCGCTGGGTCGGTCACGACGTCTTCCTTCGCTCCGTTTCCGGTCGGTCCGTGCTGTGTGGGCACGGTCTCGGTGCGTTCTTCATTCTCCTCGATCTCGGAACGATCGGTGCGCCGGTCGCCCTCTCCGTGCGAAGCGTGCGGTTCGTGCGACTCGTGTTCATGCTGAGAGTGCATCGTGTTACACCTCCCGGCGACGGCCGCCAACGATGAGGCCGTAGATCAGCAACACGATGATCGAACCGCCGATGGCAAGCAGCCACGATTCGAGCGACCAGAATGCGTTCATGTCGGCGCCGAAGAGCACGGAACCGAGCCACCCGCCGAGCATCGCCCCGACGACTCCGAGGAGAAGCGTTGCAATCCAGCCGCCGCCCTGGCGGCCGGGCAGGATTGCTTTCGCAATCGCGCCAGCGATCAGACCGAGTAAAAGAAATGCAAGGAATCCCATGACTCCATCTCCTTTCAGCCAGCGTGTTTCGCTCGGCTTGCCTCGAAACTATTTGCTGGAGAGGGGGTGCGGGAGGGGCTTGCGCGCGCTTGTGCGGGTGCGGTAGAGCCTCTCGTTTCGGCCATCGGTGGGGGCGCAAACCGCCACCGTAGACAGCCCGGCGAAGCGTGTCAACGGGGTCGTGGGAGCCGGCAGAGATGCATAGAGTCGCAGCCATGATTTCTCTTTGGCAACTGACTGCACCGGTGATCGTTTCAGACGATTTCGATGGGTCGCGGCGCGACGCGGTTGTTGTCGGCGCGGGCCTCACCGGCCTGGTGACTGCTGTGCTGCTTGCTCGCGCGGGTCTGCGCGTGGCCGTGATCGAGGCGCGTCGGGCCGGCGCGGTCACGACTGGCAACACCACGGGCAAGTTGAGCCTCTTGCAGGGAACCGTGTTCAGTGAGCTGCGAAAACGCGCCGGCGATGAGGTGCTTGCGGCGTACGCTGAGGCGAACCGCGAGGGGCAAGCCTGGATGATTCGTGAGCTCGAGTCGTGGGGCGAGGCGCTCGAGCGTCGCGATGCGTTCACCTATAGCGAGGGCGAGGATCAGCACGAAGCATTGCAGCGCGAACTCGAAGCGGCGCAGAGCGTCGGCGTTCCGGTCGAGTACGCAGCAGACACCGGTCTTCCCTTCGCTTGCGCGGGCGCGCTGCGACTTGAACAGCAAGCCCAGCTGCAGCCGATGGCTGCGCTCGCCCGCTTCGCAGCCGAACTGCGCGAACGCGGCGGGATCCTCGTCGAATCATGCCGAGTGTTCGACGTTGAAGAGACGGCGCGTGGCCTGCGAATCGTCACTTCACAGGGGGAGATCGACGCAGGCACGTGCGTGCTCGCGACAGGCACGCCGATTCTCGATCGAGGCATGTTCTTCGCAAAGTCGAGTGCCTCTCGCTCGTTCGTCGCCGCATATAAAATTGACGAACCTGCGCCTCCGGGAATGTACGTCTCTATCGATGCGCCACATCGATCGCTGAGATCAGCTCAGGGCGCAGACGGTTCTGAGCTGCTCGTGGTGGGTGGGGGCACGGTGCGCGCGAAGCGCGGCAGTGACACCCGCACTGAGCTCAAGAGCCTGGATGGGTGGGTGGCTGAGCGATTCGCTGACGCCCGACGCCTGACCCTCTGGGCCGCGCAAGACTATCGAACGCACACCCGTGTGCCGTTTGCCGGTGCGATGCCGGGCGGCGGCGGCAAGATCTTTGCCGCGACCGGGTACAACAAGTGGGGCATGACCAACGCGGTGGCGGCGGCGCTGGCCATTACGGGTGAACTGCTCGGTGGGCACATGGAGTGGGCCCGCGTGCTGCGCGAACACTGCGTGAACATTGCGGGGATGGGCGAGGCGATGCGCTCGAACGCGGTCACCGCCGGAAGGCTGATCTCGGATTGGGCCGCCGCAGAACTGAGTTCGATCGACGCAGAGCGAGAGCCCGAAGAGGGCGAAGGCTACGTCGCGCGCGACGGGATCGATCCCGTGGCCGTCTGCAAAGTGAACGGCCTCGTGCATCGCAACTCGGGTGTCTGTGCGCATCTTGGCGGAATCGTGGCCTGGAACGCCGCCGAGCGCTCGTGGGACTGCCCGCTGCACGGTTCACGGTTCGCGGCCGACGGCGCCCTGCTCGAGGGCCCCGCCGTACAGGGACTTACGCCCATGAGCCCAGGGAGGAATCAGGCTTCGGGTGACGAGTCACCCCCTCCCGAAATGGGATTCAGCTGACGACGCGCTGAGCCGCGAGAAACCACCAGAGAAAAGGAGCGATCATGCCTGACCCACACCTGAAAGACGAAGAGCTCTACGAGAAGCTGCGCGACGAGGGGGCATCGAAAGAGAAGGCCGCGCGCATCTCGAACGCCGCAGCAAAAGAGGGCCGGTCGAAGGTCGGCGAACGCGGCGGCGAGGCCGAAGACTACGAGGATCGCACGGTCGACGAACTGCGCAAGCGCGCGAAAGAGCTCGGCCTCAGCGGGTATTCGAAGCTGCGCAAGCGCGAGCTCATCGACAAGATCAGAAACCACTAGGAGGGTCGAGATGTCGCCGAACGAGAATCCGAGGAACAAGTACCCACGGCCGCCGCTGCCTGAACAGCACCAGGCGACACAGCCGGGACTCACTCCGCAGATGCACCCCCGTCCCGATCACGGCGAAGACAGCTATCGGGGAAGCGGGCGGTTGCGGGGGCAGCGCGCACTGATCACCGGCGGCGACTCGGGCATCGGCGCCGCGACCGCCATCGCTTTCGCCCGGGAGGGCGCGGACGTGGTGATCAGCTACCTGGAGCAGGAGGAGTCCGACGCCCAGGCGGTCGCGGAGGTGATCCGGGCCGAGGGACGCACCGTCGCCACCATCGCCGGGGACCTGCGGGACAAGGGCTTCGCCAAG
>DDEV01000091.1 GCA_002336855.1 Leucobacter sp. UBA1945
CGTCGTGAGCGGCGGCCTCGCCACCGCGGTGCTCGCCGCGCCCGCCGAGATCGTGCAGACGGTCGCCGGCATCGCGCTCTTCGCCACCTTCGCGTCTGCCTGCGCGGGCGCGATGCAAGACCTCGAACTGCGTTTGCCCGCGGCGATCACCCTGCTCGTTGCGGCCTCAGGGGTGAGCGCGGCGGGCCTCAGCTCGGCGTTCTGGGCGCTCGTCGCGGGCATTCTCGTTGCGGCCGCGCTGAAGCGGCGGCCGCGCACACGACCGTGACGGCACGGGGCTGATCCTTTTCGATAGGTCTTCGATCGATTATTCGCCCGCGCCACCAACCCGCGAACGGAGCGAACAATTTGCGCATCGCCGCATCGCGCGGCCCGACAGCCAGACATACTGAAGCGCATGGCACTCTCTGACACCCAGCTCGCGCCCTCGACGAAGCTGGCCCGCCCGCGCGTACGTTACGTCGGCATCGACCTCGCGCGTTTCATCGCGATCGCGGGCATGATGGCCGCGCACCTGCTCGCGCCGCTGGCAATGTTTCCCGGCGTCAGCGATTCCGATCGCGAGCTCGCGATGGGAACAAGCCTCATCTCGAACGGCGCCCCCGCCGCGCTCTTCGCCGTGCTCGGCGGCGTGAGCATCGTCTTCGCGACGCGCAAGCAGCTGAGTGGCGGCCTGGTGGGCAAGGCGATGGCGTCGGTCGCGGTGCGCGGCGTGGTGCTCATCGTGCTCGGGGTGCTGCTCGGGTTCGTCGACAACAACATCATCGTGATCTTGGCGTACTACGGCGTCGCGATGATCCTTGTCGCGCCGCTCATCAAGGCGAAGAGCTGGGTGCTCGCGAGCCTCGCGGCGGTGCTCGGCCTCGGCTTCGGCTGGCTGAACATCACACTGCGCCGCTCGCTCGAGGTGCACATGGAAGGCCCCCATATCAATGTCGGGTTCATCACGAGCGACCCGCTCGGCACCCTGCGTGCCATCTTCGTGACCGGCGAGTATCCCGCAATTACCTGGGTGACCTACCTGCTCGTCGGCATGCTGATCGGCCGTGCACTCACCAGCGCCACCGGGCGCGGGGCGCTCGGTCGTACCGCTGCAAAGCTCGCGGCGATCAGCGCCGGAGTCTTCGTCGTAGCGCAGCTCGTCTCGAACTGGCTGCTCGGCAAGCTGATCGATTTCGGTGTCATTGATCTGCAGGCCGCGACGCAGATGTCAAAGGCTGAGATATTGCAGGCCGCACAGACTCAGCTACTGCAGGTTGGCGGCAGTGGCGCTCCCCCGTCACCTCACATCATCGCGCAGCTCATCGCCGTGCCGCATTCGGGCTCGGTCATGGATCTCGCGCGCACCATCGCTCTCTCGGCGCTCGTGATCGGCTTGCTGGTCTGGCTCTGCGACCGGGAGCGGGAGCGGCCGCAAGTTTCTGCCACCGAGGCGATAACCCCCGGGTCCGGGATCTGCGCCCGCCTGCTCGACGTCGTGCGCGCCGCGGGCGCCGCGCCCCTCACCATCTACACGACGCACATCGTCGTGTCGGGAATCATCCAGGGAACGTTCTTTCGTTCGGCCGAGCAAGCTGGCGGTCTGCCCGAAACCGGGATTCCCTGGTGGGTCATGGGCCCCGGCGCACTGGTGCTACAGCTGGCGGGCGTGCTCGCGATCGGCGCCGTGCTCTCGATCACGAAGCGCCGCGGCCCCCTCGAGATGCTGCTCTCGAAGATCGTCGGATTCGTGGTGCGGTAGGGCGCCGTCTGCTCGATGCTCCTATTCGGCAGCGGCCTCGGCAATCGCGGCTGCACCAATCGCAGCCTCAAGGCGCTCGAGCTTGCCGTCGAGCTCACCCTCGTAGCCCGGGCGAATGTCGGCCTTCATCACTAGCGAGACCCGCGAACCATAGGGCAGCACGGCCTCGGTCGCGCGTTTCACTACGTCGAACACTTCGTCCCACTCGCCCTCGATCTCGGTGAACATGCTGCTCGTGCGGTGCGGCAGGCCTGACTCGCGCACGACGCGAATCGCCTGGGCCACGGCCTTCGAGACCGAACCTTCGTCGTTGGTCGCGGGGCCAGCCGGGCCGACACCGCTCGGGGCAACAGAAAATGCGAGGATCACAGTCGTTCCTTACTCTTGAGGCGTTGCAGTCCAGCGTAGCGATGGGCTCAGCGCGGCTCTCCATCTGCATAAGCGCGCACGTCGTCGTCGACCCAGCCGAGCGAGCGCTCGACCGCGCGGTTCCAGAGGCGCAGGCGGCGGTCGCGATCCTCGGCCCCCATTCTGGGCACCCAGCGTCGGCCCTCGCGAACCAAGCCGCCGAGCTCATCGAGGCTCGACCAGACCCCGGTCGCGAGGCCAGCCGCGAACGCGGCACCGAGAGCGGTCGTTTCGAGGATCTCGGGCCGCACCACGTCAATGCCGAGCATGTCGGCCTGAAACTGCATCATCATGTCGCTGACCGAGCCACCCCCGTCGACGCGAAGCTCGCCCAGGCGCACTCCGGTGTCGGCCGCCGCGGCCTCGATCACCTCGATCGTCTGGTAGACGCTCGCCTCGCTCGCCGCCCGCACGAGGTGCGCACGAGTGACGAAGCGGGTGAGTCCCACGATCACGCCGCGTGCGTCGGGCTGCCAGCGCGGCGCGAAGAGGCCCGAGAACGCGGGCACGATGAACGCTCCGCCGGTGTCGGGCACGCTCGAGGCGAGACCCTCGATCTCGGTCGAGTCGCGCAGCATGCCGAGGTTGTCGCGCAGCCAGTGGTGCAGTGACCCCGCGACGGCGACCGAGCCCTCGAGCGCGTACACGGGCTTTTGGTCGCCGACTCGGTAGGCGACTGTCGTGAGCAAGCCGTTGCCTGAGAAGACCGGCTCTTCGCCGGTGTTCACGATCAAGAAGCCGCCCGTGCCGAAGGTGTGCTTGGCGTTGCCTGGCGCGAACGCGGCCTGGCCGAAGGTGGCCGCCTGCTGGTCGCCGAGCACGCCCGCGATCGGCACGCCCTCGAGGCCTGGCACACCGTGGATCTCGCCGATCCTCTCAGAGCTCGACACGATACTCGGCAGCATGCTGCGCGGAATGCCGAAAGTCTCGAGCGCGGTGTCACTCCAGTCGAGGGTCTCGAGGTCGCAGAGCTGGGTGCGGCTCGCGTTCGTGACGTCGGTGACGTGGCTCGCGCCGCCGGTGAGGTTGAAGATCAGCCACGAGTCGATCGTGCCGAAGCGCAGCTCGCCACGCTCGGCACGCTCGCGGGCACCCGGAATCTCGTCGAGGATCCACCGCACTTTGCCCGCCGAGAAGTAGCTCGCGAGCGGCAGGCCGGTGATCTTTCTGAGCCGCTCGACACCGAACGGCTCCCCGGTCGCCGGGTCGGTCTCTGCGGCGAGCGCGTCGATGATCGGCTGCACGCGGGTGTCTTGCCAGACGATCGCGTCGGTGATGGGCTCGCCAGTCTTCGCATCCCAGACCAGCGTCGTCTCGCGCTGGTTGGTGATGCCGACGCCCGCGATTCGCTCGCGGGCGAGCCGGGCCTTGCCGAGCGCCTCGCGCAGCAGCGTCTTGGTCGTCTGCCAGATCTCGGTCGCATCGTGCCCGACCCAGCCGGGCTTCTCGAAGATCTGCCGGTGCTCGCGCTGCGCACTCGCGACCTCGCGCGCCTTGCGATCGAACACGATCACGCGGGTGCTCGTGGTGCCCTGATCAATTGCGATGACGTGGTCTGCGGTGTGCTTCGTTGCCATATTGCGAGCCTACTCGCGCCGAGCGACCTGTGCGGGGCACGGTGATCCTCTGCCTGACAATGCCCGCGTTCTCTGCGTGCGAGAAATGCGATAGGTACGAGAAATTGCCCGATTTTGTCGCACGGAGCGCATATCTCGCACGCAATGCCCCGCCTGTAGCGGCACGGCGAAGTCACACAGCGAGGTAGTGCCCCGCACACCCGCGGAAGTAGACTTGACCCCATGTCTGACACACTGCGCCTCGCTTCCGTGAACGTGAACGGCATCCGTGCCGCGTACCGCAAGGGCATGGGCGACTGGCTCGAGAACCGGGGCGTCGACGTGCTCGCGATGCAAGAGGTGCGCGCCGACGACTCGCACCTCGAAGAACTGTTCGGCAGCGTCGAAGACAGCGGTTGGCACATTCTGCACGACCCCTGCAACATCAAGGGTCGTGCGGGCGTCGCGATTGCCAGCCGCGTGCCCGCCACGGCGCACCGCATCGGCCTGGGCGGCGCAGACCTGCAAGACAGCATCCAGTCGAGCGGTCGTTGGCTCGAGGCCGACTTCGAGCTCGGCGGTAAGCCGTTCACCGTGGTCAGCACCTACGTGCACTCGGGCGAGGTCGACACCCCCAAGCAAGAGGCGAAGTGGGCGTTTCTCGACGCCATGGGCCCGCGCCTCACCGAGCTCGCAGCCGAGCGCGAGTATGCGGCGATCGTCGGCGACCTGAACGTCGGGCACCGCGAGTTCGACATCAAGAACTGGAAGGGCAACGTGAAGCGCGCCGGCTTCCTGCCCCGCGAGCGCTCATACTTCGACCGCTTCTTCGGCCCGCTCGGCGAGAACGTGATCGGCGTCGACGGCACCGAGGGCACCGGCTTCGGCTGGGTCGACGTGGGGCGCCGCTTCGCCGGCGAGGTCGACGGCCCCTACACCTGGTGGTCGAACCGCGGTCAGGCGTTCGACAACGACACCGGTTGGCGCATCGACTACCACGTGGTCACCCCGCAGCTCGCAGAGCGAGTCACCGATTACAAGGTGGATCGCGCCGCAAGTTACGACGCACGCTGGTCTGATCACGCGCCTGTCGTCGTCGATTACACGGCCTAGCGCTCAGCCGGCGTGGGGCAGGGATTTGGCACCGCAGTTCCATCCGCTTCGGCCCCAACCAAGTGCACGCCGGGACAACGCTTCCGATTGTTGCCGCAGATCCATCCGCTTCGGCTTTGCCGAAGCTCCCGCCAGACCCGGCCATGCGGCAACAATCTGAAGCGTCGCCCCACCTCACGTTTTGAAACCCGAAAGAAGTTCACACCCCATGACTACCCCCGCAAAGCCCACGCTCTTCAGCGGCATGCAGCCCTCAGGCGATTCGCTGCACCTCGGCAACTACATCGGCGCGCTCAGCCAGTGGACGCAGATGCAAGAGGACTACGATGCGATCTTCTGCGTCGTGAACCTGCACGCCATCACCGTGCCGCAAGACCCCGCCGAGCTGGTGCTGCGCACACGACGCACGGCCGCACAGTACATTGCCGCCGGCATCGACCCCGAGAAGTCGACGCTGTTCGTGCAGTCGCAGGTGTCGGCCCACGCCGAGCTCGCTTGGGTGCTCAACACGATCACTGGCTTCGGTGAGGCGAGCCGCATGACGCAGTTCAAAGACAAGTCGCAGAAGAAGGGCGCCGACGCCTCGTCGGTCGGCCTCTTCACCTACCCGATTCTGATGGCGGCCGACATTCTGCTGTACCAGGCCGCGAGCGTTCCCGTGGGCGAGGATCAGCGCCAGCACGTCGAGCTGACCCGCGACCTGGCGACTCGCTTTAACTCGCGCTTCGGCAAGACCTTCGTGGTGCCCGAGGCGCACATCGCGAAAGAGACCGCGAAGATCTACGACCTGCAGAACCCGACCGCGAAGATGTCGAAGTCTGCCGAGACCGAGGCCGGGCTCATCAAGGTGCTCGACCCCGCGAACGTGACCACGAAGAAAATCATGCGCGCGGTGACCGACGATGGCGCCGAGATTCGCTTCGACCGCGCCGAGAAGCCTGGTGTCTCGAACCTGCTGACCATCTTCTCGGTGCTGTCGGGCCGCACGATCGAGTCGATCGAGGCCGAGTTCGCGGGTCTCGGATACGGGCACCTGAAGAAGGCCGTTGCCGAGGTCGTCGAGGCGTCACTCACGCCTGTGCGCGAGCGCACCGAAGAGCTCATGGCCGACCCCGCCGAACTCGACCGCCTGCTGGCGCGCGGCGCGGATCGCGCGAACGAGCTCGCCTCGGCGACCCTCGGCCGCGTGTACGAGGCCGTCGGCCTGCTGCGGTAGTTCATGCGAAATGCCTCGCCCGGCAGTTCTCCTGGGCGAGGCATTTCGAGCGTATCGGGCTGGCGACTAGCAGCCGGTGCTGCCGGTTTTTCTGCGAACGAGGATCAGCGCTGCACCGAGCACGATCAGCGCGAGGGCCGCGGCCGCCGTCATGGCACCGGTGCCCTCGGCCTGACCCGTGTTCGACAGGCCGGTCGGCTTCTCGGCCGGAGGCATCGCTGGCTGCGTCGCGGCGATCACCGTGACGGTGAAGGTGGTTGTGAGGGTGGTCGATCCTCGCACCGTCGCGGTCACTTCGCACTCACCCGCGCGGGTGGCGATGTGACCACTATTGAAATCGCATTCGGGACCAAAGCTGTAATCGATGGTCGGCCACGGCGTCACTGGAACACCCTGCTCGTTCTGCAGTTCAATCGGAAACGTATATGCAACGCCGGCGGTCGCGGTCAGCGCAGCCGGGTCGGTCGAGACCACGAGATGCACCGGCGTCACATCGAACGTTCGGGTCACGTTCTGCGCGGCCGTATACGGGTTGCCTCCGGTTTGCGATGCGGTCACGTTGCAGCTGCCGTTGCCGTTTGCAGTCAGCAAACTCCCCTGGAGCGTGCACGGCCCCGAATCAAGGGTGTAGCTCACCGGCAGCCCGCTGCTCGCCGTCGCGGTGAGCTGGGTCGGCTGCTGCACGTTGATCGTGCTGCCCGAAAAGTCGATGCTCTGGCCCAGCAGCGTGAACGCGAGCGCAAAATCGACGGGGCCTCGCCACTGCCCGAACTCGGCCCGCGCGATGTAGTGACCCGCGCGAATCGAGGTGCAGCTCGTTCCTGTACAGGTCACATCGCTGGCTTGCAGGTCGGGGTACTGCGAGCCGGTCGCCTGCACCGACACGATTCGGCTGGTCACATCGGCGCTGTGCCCCGGCGCCAGTGCGCGGGCCGTCGCGGTGACCTGTGTCGATTGCAGTGCGGCAACCTGTGGCGCACTCACCTCGACCGCGGCGATCGGCACATCGTAACTGAAGCGCGCAACCGGGGCATCTGCGCTGAGCCCCTGCTGCCAGCCGCTCGGCACGAGCGACGAGCCGCCACCGCCGCCACCGCTGATGGTGCCGACACCGCCACCACCACCGTAGTNNGCGCCAGGTGGCACGTAGTCACCACCGGCACCACCCGCGCCGAGCGTGCCAGGAGCGCCTGAGTTGTAGGTCGAGTATGCGCCGCCGGCACCGCCAGCGCTCTGCGTAGCGGCACCGCCACCGCCCGGGCTGGAGTCGCTGCCAGAACCCGGCTGCCCGGCGTCGCCGCCCTGCCC
>DDEV01000103.1 GCA_002336855.1 Leucobacter sp. UBA1945
ACAACGTGCATGCGCAGGGCACTGCCGTCGCCGAGCCCGGCTGTGCTCGCGAGCTCGCGCACTCTGGCGCCGAGTCCGCGCAGCCCTGAACTTGACGCGACGAGCGCCACGACCCCCGCCGAGGTCTCGTCGATGCTCAGCACCCAGGGCAGCGCGCCGATCGCCTCGAGGTCGGCGTGCGCTTCGAGCACGGCCATTGCGAGATCGGTGCTCGACTCCCACTGCGCCGCCTTCGGCCAGCAGGTGAGCCAGGCGAGGCGCTCGTCGCGCATCTGCTCGAAGCGTCGGGTGACTGTTGCGCTGTCGGCGCCGACGGCCGCCGCCACGCGGGTCCACGGGGCCCTCGCGTCGATCTGCAGCGCGTGCACGATCGCAAGGTCGATCTCGTCGAGGGGGCGGGGTTGATCCTCGTCGAAAGAAACTCGAGACTCGCTCATCTGACGAAATCACCGCACCCTTCGTGACGATTCGATGGATCACCGCTGCTTCGCGGATATTTCTGATCATAGTCATACGATCGGCCTATGAATCTGCAAGCTCCAGAGATCTTTCGCACGATCGAAGACCTCGTCGCGATGGCTCCGCGCGCAACCGGCACGCCGGGAGGCGAACGTGCCGCGGGCTACGTCGCCGATCGCTTTACGCGGGCCGGGCTCGACACCGAGTTTCTCGAGGTCGATTCGTATGCGTGGCGGGTCGAGGCGCACGGCATCGAGGTCGACGGCCAGCAAATCGAGTGCTCGCCGATTCTGCACTCGGGGCTCGCGGGCCACGACTGGACGGGCGAGGTGCACCACCGTCTCGATGCGCCGATCGTAGACATCGGCGCCGACCCGGTGAAGCAGCATGATGTGCGAGGCAAGGTCGTGCTGTTCGATCTCGCGTTCACCATGACCACCGCGCACACGCTGCCGCTCACGGTGTACCTCTACGACCCCGATCGCAAGGTGCGCAATCGCGAGGTGCTCGGCAGCCGCAACCCCTACGTGACCTCGCTCGGCCGCGTGATGCGCGAGGCGATGCGGGCGGGTGCCGTGGGCCTGATCGGCGTGCTGCGCGACTACCCCGAGTCGCATCGGTACCACAATGAGTACTACCGTCGAACGCTGTTCTCACTGCCGGGGGTGTGGATTACGAGGTCGGCGGGCGAGGATCTGCGCCGTCGCCTCGCCGAAACCGAAAGCGGGGGTGAACGTGCGGGCGCCGGTGCAGGTGTCGCTGCCCGTGCCCGCCTCACGCTCGACGTGCGGCGCGATCGCGTCACCTCGCGCACCGTGATCGGCGTGCTGCCCGGCCGCACGAACGACGCGATCATGGTGCAGTCGCACCATGACTCGGTGAGCCCCGGTGCGGTCGAGGACGCCTCGGGCACCGCCGAGGTGATCGCGCTCGCCGAGCACTTCGGGGCCGAGGCGCGCGCCGGTCGCACGCGCGAGAAGACCCTCATGTTCGTCACCTTTGACACCCACTTCACGGGGTACCACAGCCACATGGAGTTCGCGCGCAGGCACGTGCTCGCCCCAGACGCGTCCTACAACATCGTGCTCAACGCGACCATCGAGCACGTCGGACTGCGGGCGGTGCGCGGCGCCGACGGCGGCTTCGAGACCGTGAACGAGACCGAGCCGCGCGGCATCTTCGTGAACGTGAACCCGGCGTTCACTCGCCGCATCGCTCGCCTCGTGAAGCGGCACGGGCTGTATTCGACGAGCCTGCTCGGTGCCGCCGCGCTCGAGGCTTCCGCGAGCGGCATTCCCACCGACGCCTCATTCACGTTCGTGGCCGGAGTGCCAACGGTGAGCCTCGTCTCCGGGCCGCTCTATCTCTATGACGATGCCGACACGATCGACCGCATCGACGTCGACCAGCTCGAACCCGTAGCACGGTTCTTCGCCGACGTGATCGCCGACGCCGAGGCGCACAATGGGGCGATGCTCGGCGTGCTGCCGGCGCCCGTGCGCAGGTTGCTACCGCGGGGCAAGTGGTGACGGCGCGCGCGAGTAGCATGGCGAAGATGAGCGAACAGCTGCCGGGGCGGGCGATCCTTTTCCCTGCGAAATCGCTCGACGGCAAAGTACGCGAGCAGAGTGGCCTGCTGCACCTGCCAGATGGCGCGCCGCCCAGCGGGGGCTACCCGGTGGTGGTCTACGGCCACATGACGACCGGGGCGTCGCGGGCGGCCGCACCGAGTCTCGCCGCGCCCGGCCACGTGGAGTGGCGGCGCATCTCGCAGGGTGACGCCCTCTGCGCGCGCCTGCTGAAGCGCGGCATCGCGGTGCTGCGGCCGGACTACGAGGGGATCGGCGGCGGGCCCGACGATCCAGTGCAAACACACCCGTACCTCATCGCCCCGTCGCTCGCCGAGTCGATGCTCGCGATCATGCGCGCTCGGCGCAGCATCGATGAGCGGCTCGGCGACGGCTGGGTCGCGGCCGGGCACTCGGAGGGGGCGTTCGCCGCGCTGCATGCCTCGGTTGCCGACGCGCCAGATGAAGACGCTACCCTGCTCGGCACGGCAGCGTTCGCGCCGCCGACGCGCATGGATCTGAGCATCGGCGTCGCCCGCCACATGGGCGGCTCGGGGCCAGGAGCCGGCGTCGTCTCGGCGCTCATAGGGCTGATGGTGTCTGGCGCCGGCACCGAAGACCCTCGCATCAACGAGCTTGCGGTTGGTGGCGGGCTCAGCGACGCGGCCCTCGCCAAATGGGCAGACTTCGAAAGCAAGTCGCTCGTCGAGCTCGCGGGCCCGGGATCGTGGGGCGACATTTCGCCGAGAGGCATCGGCGGCCCCGCGCAGCGCGAGCTCTGGCAGTTGCTCTTCGAGTCGTTCAGGCGCAATGACGTCGCGAACCTTACGCCGCGCCCGGCACAGCCACCCGTGCGAATCGATGCGGCCCGCTTCGACGAGGTTGCGCCAGCGCCGTTCGCTGCCGCGCTGATGCGTAAGTACC
>DDEV01000035.1 GCA_002336855.1 Leucobacter sp. UBA1945
GCCATCGTCGTGCATTGCGCGGGAATGCCGTCGCGACCACTGGCACCGGGCAGCGTGCACGGCTTGAAGCTCAATTGGCCGAGCTTGCGTTGCGGTGCGGGTTCGGCAGGCGCGGTCGATTTGGTGGATGCGCCGGCTTGCGCCTGCGGTTGATGCTTGCGCCATGCCTGGTAGCCAATGCAGCCAATGGCCACCACAAGGGCAAGGATGATGCGGATCTTTTTCAGCATCGGGTCCTCCTCAAGATTCGTGGTAGATGAAAACGGATTCGATCGTTTCGTCGAACAATTTCGCGATGCGGAATGCCAGCGGCAGCGACGGGTCGTACTTGCCGTTCTCGATCGCGATCACTGTCTGGCGCGAGACGCCGAGCCTTTCGGCGAGGTCTGCTTGCGACCAACGCTGCTCGGTGCGCCGCGTCTTGATGCTGTTTTGCATGATGTCTTGGTGGCCTGGCTCAGCGGTAGCGAATAGCCGAGACGATGGATCCGACGACCCAGCCGGTCATCATGATGCCGAAGGCGAACATCCAGTTCAGGTGCGGGCCGCCGAACATCTCGAGCAGGCCGACGACGAGCAGCAGCGGCACGCCTACCGCGAAGCCGATGATGAATGATTCGCCGAGTTGGCGCTGCGCGAACTCGTCGGATTCGCGATAGAACGCGATGACGGCCCAGGCGATGACCACGACACCGGGCAGGGTGAGGAGCATGGGCTGCCAGGTGCCGATGCCCGCACCCTGCAGCGCGGTCGCAGCGAAGATCGTCACCACGTAGAGGGCGATCCCGATCGCCATGCGAATCATGTAGCGAGATGCCGGGGTCAGCTTGCGACGGTTCTGAGGTTCTTGTGGTGTGTGAGTCATGCTCAAAATGTATAGCGACCTTTACATCACTGTCAAGGGTGCTTTACAAGAAAGTGGGATCGCGACCTCGAAGACCCAAGGTACGCTTGAAGGCATGACTGACAACGACTCGCTCGGCACCTGGCAACCCGACCGCAACCTCGCGATGGAGCTGGTGCGCGCCACCGAGGCCGCCGCGATCCGAGCGACCCCCTGGGTCGGACGCGGCGACAAGAACGCTGCCGATGGTGCAGCGGTCGACGCGATGCGACGCTTTCTCTCAACGGTGAACATGAACGGCACCGTCGTGATCGGCGAGGGCGAGAAAGACGACGCCCCGTGGCTCTACAACGGCGAGCAGGTTGGCAACGGCGAGGGTGCTGAGTGCGATGTTGCGGTGGATCCCATCGACGGCACCAGGCTCACCGCTGAGGGGCGCCCTGGCGCGCTCTCGGTGATCGCGGTGGCTGACCGCGGCAGCATGTACGACCCTTCGGCGGTCTTCTACATGGACAAGCTCGTGTGCGGCCCCGAGGGCGTCGGCATCGTCGACATCGAGCGCCCCATCGGCGAGAACATTCGCGCGCTCGCACGCGCGAAGAACGTCGACGTCAGCGACATTCGCGTTGCGGTGCTTGATCGCCCCCGCCACGAGCAGCTGATCGCCGACATTCGTGCGGCCGGCGCGGGCACCCGCCTCATCATGGATGGCGATGTTGCTGCCGGCGTGAACGCGGCTCAGTGGAACTCGCGCATCGACCTGGCCGTCGGCATTGGCGGCACCCCCGAGGGCATCATCACCGCCTGCGCGGTGAAGGCACTCGGCGGCGTGATCCAGGGCAAGCTGTGGCCGAAAGACGATGCCGAGCGCGAGCAGGCGCTCGCCGCTGGTCACGATCTCGATCGCGTGCTGCACGCAAATGACCTCGTCGCGAGCGACAACTGTTATTTCGTGGCAACCGGCATCACCTCGGCAGACTTTCTCGACGGTGTGCAGCGCCGCGGGCCGTTCCTGCGCTCCGAGAGCGTGGTCATGCGCTCGTACTCGGGCACGATTCGCAGAGTCATCACCGACCAGCGCCCCGACCGCTGGGACTAGTCCTCGGCCAGGTCGCGCCTGGCAGCTTCGCTCCTACGAAGCTGCCTCGATCGTTTCCCACGGTGCGGGGTAGGGCGGCTGCAACGAGACATCATCGATCGGCGACTTCTCGATCACCTGCTGTAGCGCGGTTCGTGCGCTGCTGATGTCGGCTTTCGTGGCCGCGTCATCGAGGTCGAAGCGCATTTTGATGCTGTCTGAGCCGACGATGAGCGCGACGTAGTCCGAGTGCGCAATGGTCTGCCTCGCCTCGAGCATCTGCTGAAACGCCTCGAGCGTTCCCTGCTTCTGCTGTGCGCCTCGCAGCACGCGAACGAACATGCCGTCGGCAGGGCCTTCGATGTAGAACTCTGCGTTCGCATCGTCGCTGCTCGCAATCAGTTCGAGCGCGGCGGCGATCGCCTGTTCGTCGCTCGCCCGAACGCTGGTCTCTGACCCGCCGAGTTCGACACTCGAGATGCCGGGAAGCACTGCGAGCGCGGTCGTGAGCGCGCTATAGGCAGCACCTGTCTGGTCGTCTGCGTCGCCGCCACCCGGCAGGAGCACTGTGAAACCGACGCCAGCCTGTTCGGCTTCGGCCTGCACGGCGAGCGTCGCGGGGTCAGAGATCATTGCCACCGTTGCAGGCGAGACCGTGATGCCATCGGCGTCGAATGCGATGCCGTGATGATCCAGTGCGTAGGCGCTGGTGAGCACAGGAATCACACTATCAAGATCGAAGCCGGCCGGCACGAGCATGTCGATCGGCGACTTGGAACTCGAGATCTGGCTCGCGTCGTCGCTGACTGCGCCGAACACACCGAGGGCGACGTCTGTATTGCGAGATCGGATCTCGCGCAACAGTGTAAAGAGGGTATCGACCGATGCTGTTCTCGCCTGGAGATCGAGCGTGTTCTCGTCGATTCCGCTTCGGCGTGGGCGCTCCGGATCAAATGTAAACACGTCGACCTGGCCCCTCAGGTCTGGGCCCGTTGCCTCGAGTGCGGCGAGCACGCTCGCGTACCGCACAAGCTCTTCAGCATTGAAGCAGCTGCCCGGTAAATCGTACTTTGTGGCGTTCCATCGGCCGTCTTGTGCGGTTGTGCGAGCATCGAGCTGGTCGAGCCGAGGTGATCCCTCGCAACTCAGGCGAGCGATTTCGCGGGCCTGCTGCTCGGTGAGGTCGGGCGTGGTCTCGATCTCTGCGGTGTACTTCGAACTGCTGGTAGGCCAGCCGTTGTAGAAGCTCCACGAGGCATCAACGACGCCATCGGCCGAGTCGAGTCGACCCTCCCACGCCTGTTGCGCGAAGCTGATGGGTGCGCAGGCCGCCAGTGCTGCGACGAGCGCCGCCGCTCCGCAGAGCCCCGTAAGTCGACGGGCAACGATGGCCGGGGTCTGTGCGGGTGAAGCCATCGCAGCTCAGACCTCGGCGCCGCTCTCGCTCGAGATGCCCGAGTAGTCATCGAGCCTGTCGCCCAGCACCGGAAAGTGCTCTCTGATCTGGGTCACGAGCTCGGCATCGATGTCGACGACCGCGACCTGCTCGTCTTCGCCGCACTCAACGAGGATGCGGCCGGCCGGGTCGACAAGGCGGCTGTAGCCGCCGAGCGAGACTCCGTGTTGCTCACCGCACGAATTTACTGCGAGGATCCATGCCTGATGCTCGACGGCTCGAGCCTGTGAGAGCAGCCGCCAGTGTTCGCGTCGGGCCGCTGGCCAGGCAGCGGGCACGATCACCGCGGTAGCGCCGCGGTCGCTGAGTTGCTGCCACAGCCCGGGAAAGCGAAGGTCGTAGCAGGTGGTGCTCGCCGTCTGACCGAGTGGTGTCTCGACCACGCTCAGCGTCGTGCCGGGGGTGAGCATCTGCGCCTCGAGCGACTTATAGCCGAAGACGTGAATCTTGCGGTAGGTTTGCGCGATCCGCCCCTCCCGGTCGATCAGTACTGCCGTGTTGTACAGCTTGCCCTCTTCGTCACGCTCAACGATGCTGCCGATGTGCACGTATGCGCCGAGCTCACGAGCGACCCTTCGGCCCATTTGCACGGTCGGGCCGTCAAGCGGTTCGGCGAGGCTCTCGTAACCTTCGAACGAGAAATAGCCGGCGCTCCACAGCTCGGGCAGTACGAAGAAGTCGACGTCTTCGTGTGATCGCAGCATGGCCTCGACGCGAGCAATACGGTCGGTCTGGCTCTCGGTCTCGGGGCTGGCGACTTGCACCAGGGCAACGCGGGTCATGGCTGGCTCCTTCTGTCGAACAAGTTACTTGAGATCTTCGGTGTTGCGGTGGCTGCTCAACGTGATCGAGTCAATCGGCGATTCATCGATGAGCTCTTGTAGTTTGCTTCGGGCATCACTGACCTCATTTTTCGAAGCCGAGTCTTTCAGCGACAGCTTTGCCAACAATTCATCGGCTGCGACTACCAGTTCAGTTTCTTCTGCCGCGGGGATCTTCGATCGTGCCTGCATCAGCTTCGTGAACGCAATAGGGGCGTCGGGGTTGTTCAGGCCGCCCTCTACGAGCGCCACCGACCAGGGTTCGTGCGTCGCCTCAATCTCAATATTCTTTGCCAGCGGTTCGCTCGAAATGATGAGCTCAAGAGCCTGCTGCGCGGCGTCTTCGCTGTTTACTTGCACAGTGAGACGGCCAAATCCATCTTCGTTTCGGTACGGAGCTTCGGCGCTCTGCACGCCCGAGATCGACTGTAGATCGGCGAGCAGCGCATCGAATGCCGCATTCTCATCGCCAGTGCCCGCGCTGCCGCTGGCAATGACGCTCAGTGAGATGCCGGCCGCCGCCGCATCTTGTTCGAGCGCGAGCAGCGTCGGGTCGTCGGTGCGCTCTGAACGCAGTTTGATCTGGATTTCGGTGTCGCTGAGCGTGACCCCGCGATGAGGCACGTCGAAGGCGCGCTTCAGCAGGGTTAACGCCGGCGCTAGGTCGTAGCCCTCCGGTACCTCGACGGTAAGCGGTTGATCGTTGCCGAGCTCGCCGGTGCCCATGAAGAACAAGGGGCTGTCTGCGTTTCGGGCCTGAATCTCTTGCAGCAGGGCGAACATCTCTTCGGTGCCCGAATCGATGTGCACTTCCAGCGGAATCTCGCCCGCGGGGGTTTCTCGCTCGACCGCTTCGGGGCTGAAAGACCGAACGAAAGCCTTGACCGGAGCGCTTTCGGGGGTGGTCATCAGCTGGATTGACTCGAGCACCGTCGCGTAGCGCACCAGCTGCTCGGCGTCGAAACAGCTGCCGATCAGATCGGGCATTGTCGCCTCGAGAAGTTGGCCTGAGCCCTGCGCTTGCACCGAGATCTGATCGAGGCGCTCGCCACCCTCGCAACTCAGTCGGGCAAAAGCTTCAGCGTCGGCGACGCTGAACTGCGGCGAAACCACTACGCGGGCTTCGTGGTACGACCGAGCGGTCGGCCAGTTGTCGTGGTACTGCCACTCGACCGATTCGACCCCAGGTGCAGTTTGCATGCGCTTCACCCACACGCGCTGCTCGCCGCCTGACTGGCTGCATGCCACGAGGGGCACCGCAAGGGTGAGTGTCACGAGCGCGCCGATCGTGCGAAGTGCGCGTGCGAGGGGGGTGCGTGCCACTGTCGACTCCTTGTGATCGGTGTTATCTCGAGCCTAGAGGCATGTCGCCTCAGCTCACAGCTTGAGCGGGATGGCTTTCAGCTGCTGCACGCGCAGCCCGGTAGCCTTCGCGAGTGCGGGCAGATCGGCAGCGCCGTGCCGCCGCGCTGCGTCAATGATGATCGCGGCGCAGGCCTCTGCATCGGCGAGCGCCTCGTGGTGCGAGAACTCACCAAACCCTGCCGCAGCCGCAGCGAGCGGCAGTCGGTGCGACGCGATGTCGTAGGTTTTGCGTGACACCTGCACGCTGCAGAGGTACCGCAGCTTCGGTGTCGGGGTGACAGTCTCTGCACAGGCGGTGCGAATGACCCCCATGTCAAAGCCGGCGTTGTGCGCGACCGCGATGTCGTCGCCTATGAACTCCCGAAGATCGGGCAACTGCTCTGCCCAACCGGGCGCGTGCAACACCATCTCGGGAGTGATGCCGTGGATCTTGATGTTGAAGGGCAAGAACTCGGCGTGGCCCGCAGGCGGGTTGATCAACCAGCGCGCGCGATCCTCGACCCTGCCGTCGCGAACCCGAACAAGACCCACTGAACATGCCGACGAGGCGTGACTATTGGCGGTCTCAAAATCTAGGGCAACGAAATCAACTGGCACGGCATCAAGCATTTCACACGCCACTGACAGCGCAGTTCTCGCGTCTGGAAACTCGGAGCGCAATGCTGAGGGGCTCATCAAAGGTGCAGGTGAATGTGCACCCACTTGCCGCCGAGCGCAGCCTGGAGTTCTTGCAGCAGCGCACTTTCGCAACCGGGAAGATCGGCGACGATGCCGACCCATGCGAACGCGATCGCATCGCGAAGGTCCCAGTCCGCGAGCATCGCTTGCAAGCCGCACCGCTCGCAGACAGCCTCAGGAGCCCGGTGAGTCTCATCCCCCTCGCCGATCAGCTGCATGGCGTTCTCGCTGACCTCACCGCATCCCGGGCAGCGGATGCCCTCGAAACCTTCCAACGCGTAAAAGGAATTCCAGCCGGGCACTACCGTGACCGGTATCAGCGGATCGTATTGCCAGCCTGGATGCGTGCGCTCGAACTCTGCGGTCACGCGCGGGCCGATCGCGTCTGCGGCCACCTGCTCACCGCGCTCGTCTGTATATGTGAGCCAGTCGAACAGCTCGGGTTTCGCGACACTCCACCCGCTCGTGCGCAACCACTCACGTACCTCGGCAGCGCGTTGCGTCGCGTGCTCTTCGCTTGCCGCAAGATCGAAGAACTGGTCGCGATGATCGCTCATGTCGCTAATCCTAGGCTGGCGAGCAGCTTACACGCGGGGCGCCTGCCGAGATCGATCTCGATGTCAAGACGCCATTCGCGCACATCGCCATCCTGCATCTGCTGCGGCAGGTAGACTTGACCCCCGTGGCTCTTACTATCGGAATCGTAGGTCTGCCGAACGTCGGCAAGTCGACCCTCTTCAACGCGCTTACCCAGAACGACGCGCTCGCCGCGAACTACCCGTTCGCGACCATCGAACCGAACATCGGGGTGGTGAACCTGCCCGATCCCAGGCTCGACAAGCTCGCCGAGATCTTCGGCAGCGAGCGCATTCTGCCCGCTCCCGTCAGCTTCGTCGACATCGCGGGCATCGTGCGCGGTGCGAGCGAGGGTGAGGGGCTCGGCAACCAGTTTCTTGCGAACATTCGCGAGGCCGACGCGATCGCACAGGTCGTGCGCGGCTTCAGCGATCCCGATGTGATTCACGTCGACGGCAAGGTGAACCCGGCCAGCGACATGGAGACGATCAACACTGAGTTGATCATCGCCGACCTGCAGACGCTCGAGAAGGCGCTCGTGCGCTACGAGAAAGAGCTGAAGAACAAGAAGATCGACGCGTCGGTAGTCGAGACGGCGAAGGCCGCGCAGGCTGCCCTCAACGAGGGCAAGGTGCTGTCGCAGGCGGGGCTCGACCTCGAGCCGATTCGTGAGCTCGGTCTGCTCACCGCGAAGCCGTTTCTCTACGTGTTCAACGTCGACGAGACGGTGCTGCAAGACAGCGCGAAGCTCGAAGAGCTCTCGGCGCTTGTCGCTCCCGCCAAGGCGATCTTTCTCGATGCGAAGATCGAGAGCGAGCTCATCGAGCTCGATGCCGCTGATGCCAGGGAGCTGCTCGAATCGATCGGCCAGGAGGAGAGCGGGCTCGACCAGCTCGCGCGCGTTGGCTTCGACACCCTCGGGCTGCAGACCTACCTGACCGCGGGCCCGAAAGAGGCGCGCGCCTGGACGGTGCGCAAGGGCGCGACTGCGCCTCAGGCGGCAGGCGTCATTCACGGCGACTTCGAGAAGGGCTTCATCAAGGGCGAGATCATCTCGTTCGAAGACCTCGTCGAGGCCGGCTCGGTCGCCGAGGCGCGCGCTCGCGGTAAGGCCCGCATGGAGGGCAAGGAGTACGTGATGCAGGACGGCGACGTGTGCGAATGGCGGTTTAACGTCTAGGAACGCTTACAACTGCTGATGAAACTTTGTCAGTACAACAGTTGCTGTCTAACTGACCTTACAGAGCGCAGCTATTCTCAAGAGTGTCCGCTCTTAAGGTCAAGGAGACTGAATGATCAAGTCGGCAAACCAATATCCAGTTCACGCGCTTCTTAGTCATGAGGGAAACGTGCTGTACCGGATCCCGCCTTATCAGCGCGAGTATTCTTGGCACAAGCCGCAGTGGGAAGATCTTTTCGAGGACCTTGTAGAGGCAGACGGTGCGCATTTCTTGGGCACAATTATCACGCTGGACCAGACCACGGACACACTTGAAGGCAGCATTCTCCAGGTGGTGGATGGGCAGCAGCGGCTTACAACTCTGACGTTGCTTCTCGCTGCAGTCTTCTCTGTACTTAAAGAGCATATTGAAGAACTTGACGACGATAACCGAACGGATGTGACCAACCTTGGGCGTCTACTCGTTCGTAAGGTTGACGGCCAACTTCGAGTCACGCCTCAAAAACAGGGCCTTAATGTCGATGATTACCGCAAAACTCTTGAAGAAGCGGGCCTTGCCGTTGAAGGCGAACGGAAGCCGTATTACCCCAGTCGTCGAATAGCAAAGTGCTATCAGTTCTTCCGCACCGCAATTCTGAATCTAGCAACGGCTGAGAACATTACAGAGGTCGAGGCCGCGTTATGGGTGCATAGGGCTGCGCTCCAGTCGATCATTGTAAAGATCGAGGTGGTAAGCCATGCTGATGCGTTTGTGCTCTTCGAGTCGCTGAACAATCGCGGCATGCCGCTTTCCCCTGTGGACCTCATCAAGAATCACCTGCTCGCCGAGTCTGAAAAGAAGCAGGTGATGAACGTCGATCAGGCGTTTAGATCGTGGAATGCGATGTTGACGGGTCTGGGTGACTCCTACGCAATTCAAGAGCGATTCTTGCGGCACTACTACAATGCGTTTAAGGGCGAGCTTCCTGACATTCCGAATGCTGTCGTTGCGACCAAATCGAACCTCATTCGAATTTACGAAGTGCTTCTTCAAAGTGATCTAAAGCGAGTGATCGAAGCCCTCGTCGAGGCAAGCGCAATTTATGGGCGCATTAATGTGGTTGCTGAGCCTGATCAGCTGACGGATCTTGATCGATCGTTCCAAAGGTTGATGCGCGTGCAAGGTGCGCCGTCCTACGTCCTTCTCATGTGGCTGTTGAGTAAACAGGACCAACTGGAACTGAGTGATGCTCACCTTGAGTTAGTTGTCGACTACTTGGTTAGCTTCTTCGTCCGAAGGAACCTCACGGGCTCCCCGCAGACAAATGCGTTGGCGAAGCTTTTCATGTCTACCATCGACTCGTTGCGCGGGGCCAGAGGTAGCGAGGTACTTGCGCTTATCGCAGAAAAGCTATCGTCGGTATCGGTGTCTGACGAAGAATTCCGTGAACGCTTGCTCGGCCCTATTTATGAGGACAACACCGATATTGCGAGGTTCATTCTGACGACGCTCGCCGAAGATGCTATGACGAAAGAGACAACTGTCGATCTATGGCGGCAGGAGAATAGTCATTTCGTTTGGACTATTGAGCACATTCTTCCTCAGGGGGAGAACTTGCCAAAGGTTTGGCAACAGATGCTCGGAGGACCAGAGGCAGCAACTCAGACCCAGGCGGAGCACCGGCATCGGCTTGGAAACCTGACGATTACGGCATACAACAGCAACCTCGGAAACAAATCCTTTGCCGAGAAGCGTGATCGGCAGGATTCGAAGGGCAGAAGTATCGGCTATAAGAATGGGCTTTCGCTCAATGAGGATCTGGTCTCGATGGATGTTTGGACTGCAGCTGATATCGATACTCGTACGATGAGGATGGTTGAGAAAGTAATAGAGAGATTCCCACTCGCAGGGGTCTGAGATATCTTGCGAGCTCAAGGAAGTTGCAGAGATCACTAAATTGGAGGCAGCGTGAGCTCACTTCCGGAGTCGCTGCGCTCCACCGCAATCGCTGAAGGCATCGAGAAGTTCGTCGTAGGTGCCATAGTGCATCGCCGCAGTAAGGTGCTGGTTGTGACGCGCAGCCCAAACGACGAGTTTCTGCCGGGTATTGAAGAAGTCCCCTCCGGGGGAGTCGAGGCGGATGAGTCCCTGACGGCAGCTCTAGATCGTGAGTTGCTCGAAGAAGTCGGATTTGAAGCCGAAACCATTGACGATGGGTTCATCGAATATTTCGACTACATCTCCGCGTCGGGCAGGCATACGCGTCAGTTCACAGTGGCGATTCCGTTGGGCGAGCGTTCAGTGAGGCTTTCTGAAGAGCACGTAAACGCGAGGTGGATCACGGCAGAGGAACTCGGCGATACGAGGTGCACGCCGGAAACGCTGGGGATGCTCGAAGCATGGTTTCGAAAGAACGCTCTCATGCCCCATACCGAAGGTTAGGTGCATAGCCTTCGGCATGGTTTCGTAATGCCGAAGGTTAAGTATTGTCGGAGTCGCTTGCGGCGGGTCGTGCTCGAAGCACTCGATGCGTTCGGTGAACGCGCGCGACGATCCCGCGCCTAACCGTCGCTGTTCTGAGCAGCCGGGGCGCGATCCTCGACCTTCTTCGAATCTGCCGGCGCAGCGGTGCTCGCCTTGTGCACAACGGCACCGAGCCCCACACCGATGAGAAGCGGCAGGGCGAAGCCGGTGTCGAGAATGAGGATCAGGATGAGCAGCGCGACGAGCGGGCGTTTCCAGCCGACAGATAGAGTCGCTCCCATCGCGGCGACGATCGCGGCCGCAGGGTCGAGCCCGGGCAACGCTAGGGCGGTGGCCGCGCCGACGAGCCCGCCGACGTAGATCAGCGGGAATGCTTCACCACCGCGCCACCCCGAGCTCAGGCACAGCACGACCGCAATATTCTTGGCCGCCGCAACGAGCCAGAGGAGTGCCGCGTCGCCATCTGCGAATAGCTCGGGCAGCTCGTTCAGCTCGTGGTGCCCCGAGAAACGTACGAGAGGAATCGCCGCGGCCAGCGCCGCGAAGAGGACCGTGCCGATCGCGGTAACGAGCCACGGTGACCCGATTCGTGCGGCCGCCACCTCGCCCGCATGGTGAAGCGCCTTGAACGCGAGACCGAAGCCGCAGCCAATGAGGGCGGGAACCACGAGCAGCCAGTCATTACCCTCCGTGCTTGTTGGCAGCGGAATGTCAGAGAGGCCGCTGCCGTCAAAGACAGTTCGTGACATTGCGAAGAAGACGAAGAACCCAGAAAGCCCCGCGATGAACGAGGTGAGCTTGCCCGCCGACAGTTCGCCGTCGTCGATGGCAGCCGCAGCGGGTGGCGATCCGTAGAATCCGCTGAGGGCTCCGGCCACGCCTGCCCGCGAGATTTCGCGAGCCCGGGCTTCATTTCGTGCGATGACGCGAGTGACGAGGATCGAGCACTGTGCGACCACCGCCAGCAGGCCAGCTTCGGGCCCGACGGCCCCGCCGAATGCGATCGCTACGATGGCGGCGAGCGCGGTGACGAGGATGCGCCGAGCATGCCCGGGTTGAGCCGCGCCGGCGTCTGCGATGAGTTCGTCGACCGATTCAGAGCGCGCAAGCCTTCCGAGCAGGATCAGCATGGCACCACCCGCGAGGATGGTCAGTGCGATTCGCACCGGACCGACCTCGCCGTGCTCGGCGCCGGTGTTCCAGACCAGCACCTGCAGGGCGAGCATCGCCTGGTAGGTCAGCACGGCGATGAGACCCGCTCCCGGCCAGCACCGCCACCATGAGGGCGCGTAGCCCCGCCATCCACTGCGCCGCTCTCATCGCTCGGCCTCGGAAACGCTGGGTGCGGTGTGGTTTATGGAACTCATGCGCCCAATTATTTCCCATGTGTGCGGCGGGCCATAGCCGCCAACAACTGCGCCGCCTGAGCGTTACGATTGCGAGAACGATCATGGGAGGGTCCGGGGCATGGCGGAAAGCGACACTCTCGACCTGACAAATCTGCCGCGGTTTCTGGTGCACCTCGAAGAGCGGCGACCGGGGTTCGCGGCGCTTGCACGCCAGCTGCTCGATGCGGGGTGGCAGGTGCAGAGCTTCTGGGGGCCTGTGCAGATGGATGTCTGGTCGCTCAGGCTGAGGCGTGACGAGCTTGCCGTGATTTTCGGCATTGAGCGTGGCGTGGCAGACGGGGTGCAGCTAGGGCCGGTTGATGGCGCGGCGAGCGACTTTCGACCGCTGTCGTATGCAGTGCTCGCCTGGGCCCGCGCGCTTGGCGTCGACGTGCCGCTCACCGATCCCGACGAGTTTCGCCCAGACGTGGGAGCGCACGGCCTGCAGACGATCAACTGGCTCCGCGCCGGCAACCTCGACGTGATCGCCCGCGTGAACGCGGCGTGGGCCGAGTATTGGTCATATCGGTACAGCAAGGATCAGCTGCTCGGTGAGCTGTGGCTCGCCGAGACGAAAGCGAGAGGGATCGAACTGATCGAGGCGGCCTCTGGGCCGCAGAAGTAAAGCAGAAGAAGCAGGGAGCGCAGGTGAATTAGAGCGACTGAGCGATCCCGACGAGGATCCCCTCTGGGCCGCGAACGTAGCAGAGTCGGTAGACCCGCTCGTAGTCGACCAACTCGGTGCTGACGAGCTCCGTGCCGTGCTTTTCAAGCCGTTCGAGCGTGTCGTCGAGATCATCTACCTCGAACATGACGCGCAGGTATCCGAGCGCGTTCACGGGCGCGGTGCGGTGATCCTCTTCGACCTTGGGCTCGAGAAAACGCGAGAGTTCTATGCGGCCGTGACCGTCGGGAGTTCGCAGCATCGCGATCTCGACGCGCTGGTGCCCGAGCCCAGTGACGCGCCCGGCCCAATCGCCTTCGACGTCGGTTCTGCCCTCGAGCTCGAGCCCAAGCTCTTCGAAGAACGCGATCACGGGGGCGAGATCTTCGACTACGATGCCGATGTTGTCCATTCGCACGGTCATGCGGTCAGCTTACTCGTCGCCGAGCGCGCGTTCCGGCGTATTTGCGAGGCCCGCGACGCTACGCTGCAGGCATGTCTGAACTCGCCGGCCCGCCCTCGAAACCGATCGCCGTGCCGCGGCTCGTACTCGACATGCTCGAGGCTCAGGGGCTCGACGGCGCGATACCCCAACCCGTCTGGCAGAACTCGGCTGGCGGCGTCACGTTCTCAGTTGGTCGCGACGGCAAGCCCTCGTTCTTCGTGAAGCACAATCCGCCTGGCTCTGGCGAGTCACTTGCCGACGAGGCCGCGCGTCTACGTTGGATCGCGGGCAAACACCCGGCACCCGAAGTCGTCGCGCTCGAGACCAGCGGCGGGCACGAGGTGCTTCTGACCAGAGCATTGCCCGGAACTTCAGCAGTGGCCGAAGAATGGAAGAAGCAGCCGAGCGTCGCGCTTCGAGCCCTCGGTGAAGGCTTGCGCCGGCTGCACGAATTGCCTGTCGAAGAGTGCCCGTACGACTGGGGTGTCGGTCCCCGGGCGCGTGCCGATCGCATCTCGCAAGAAGCTCTCGCCGCGCTCGGGGAACCGCCACCAATCGACCGGCTGGTCGTGTGTCAGGGCGATCCTTGTGCCCCGAACACGCTGATCGCCGACGACGGCAGCTTTCTCGCCCACGTCGATCTCGCCCGCCTGGGAGCAGCGGATAGGTGGGCCGACCTCGCCGTGATGACGCTCTCGCTCGAATGGAACTACGTCGGGTACGACGAGGCCGACTTTTGGGCGGCGTACGGGAGCGAACCCGACGCCCACCGAATTACCTACTACCGCGCGCTCTGGAACGCGGCATAGCGGTAGCGTGGAAGGGTGACCTCTTTTCAGCTGCACTCCACGCTCGTTGGCGACGAGACCGCCGCTACCCGCGTCGTCTTCTTGCACGGCCTGTTCGGGCGCGGCCGAAACTTCACGAGGATCGCTGCCGGGCTCGAGCCCGAGGCGCAGAGCCTCATGGTCGACCTGCCGAACCACGGGCGCTCGGCGTGGACCGAGCACTTCGACTATGCCCAGATGGCCGACCTCGTCGCCGCACACCTGCGCGGGGGCTTTGCGGAGTCTGGGCCCGTCGATGTGGTTGGGCATTCGATGGGCGGCAAGGTCGCGATGGTGCTTGCGCTGCGCCACCCCGAGCTGGTGCGCCGCCTCGTCGTCGTAGATATCTCGCCAGTATCTTCTGGTGGTTCGAGGGGTGAGTTTCAGCACCTGCTCGGGTCACTTGCGGCGTTGGATCTCCCGTCGCTCGAGCGGCGCTCTGACGTCGACGAGGCGCTCGCCGCAGCCGTGCCAAACGACACGGTGCGCAGCTTTCTGCTGCAGAACCTGAAGCACCGTGACGGCGGCTTCACCTGGGAACCGAATCTTGACCTGCTCTACGGTGAGCTCGAGACCGTCATGGGCTTTCCCGATGCGGCCGGCGCCGTGTTTGGCGGGCCGGTGCTCTGGATTCGCGGCGACCGTTCGAACTATGTCACAGACGGCGATGCCCCGGCGATGCGGGCGCTGTTTCCGAAGACGCGACGCATGACGGTGCGCGACGCCGGGCACTGGGTGCACTCGGAGAAGCCCGAAGAGGTGATCTCTGCCCTGCGCACATTTTTGTTGGCGCAGTAGCCGGTTCTGGTGAGATTCGGCGCAGGAAGCGCTGAGATAGTCTGGGCGTGCAAGCCTCGGAACGCGTGAGGCCCGAACTACTGCGAGAGGATCCTCGTGACCGAAACTTCGCTGCCTGACGAGACGCAGCTGCCCCCGTGCCCCGAGTGTGCGAGCGAGTATGCCTACGAGATGGGGGCTCTGTTGGCGTGCCCGATGTGCGGGCATGAGTGGGCGGCCGGTGGCCAGCCAGATGAGCACCCGCCAGACGGAGCACAGGTCATTCGCGACGCGGTCGGAAATCCGCTTGCCGACGGTGACACCGTCACGCTCGTGAAGACGGTCAAGGTGTCTGGCGGCGGTGGCGGCACCATCAAGATCGGCACGAAGGTCGCCGGGATTCGCCTCATCGAGGGCGCAGGCGATCACGACATCGACGCAAAGGTGCCAGGTTTCGGCAAGATGCAGCTGAAGTCAAGCGTCGTCAAGAAGGTCTAGCGCTCGAGCATGTTTTTCACCCACGACCTCGGCGATGGTTTTGCGCTCGGGCTGCGCACAACCGACTCGGTCGACGAACTGCTTGCCCTCATCAACAAGAATCTCGCGCGGTTGCGGCAGTGGGAGCAATGGGCGCTGGCCGAGCAGACCCCTGAAGTTCTGCGGGCGCACGTTGAAGAGCGGCTGCAGATGTTCGTTACTGGCGCCGCGGTTCCCTGCAACATCTATGCCGGTGGTCAGCTGATCGGCAATATCGAGATGCGTATCAACGACTACAACCGCACTGCAGAGCTCGGTTACTGGATCGACGAAGATTTCGAGGGCAGGGGAGTGGTGACGCGCGCGTGTCAGGCACTCATCGAGCACGGCAAGACCAGCCTCGGAGTGCGGCGTTTTGAGCTCTACACCGCGGCGCACAATGATCGCAGCGGTGCGGTCGCGAAGCGACTCGGTTTTGCGCACGAGGGTGTGATGCGAAGCGCGACACCGCTGGGTGAGCAGCGCTTCGACACGAACGTATACGGCCTGGTGGTCGCGAGTGCCGCGGGCATAAGCTGAGGTATTCCATGCCAAAGGAGGCGACAGTGTCAGAACCGGTGAAGGGCCCCAAATCGTACTTCCCTTCGATTGAGGCGAAATACGGCAAATCGATCGACGAGTGGATCGCCGAGCTGCGTGCGGTCGCCGGGCAGAAACACATGGATCAGGTGCAGTTCTTGAAGGATCAGGGCATGGGCCACGGGCACGCAAACGCCCTCGTGCACGTGTTTCGGGCGGAGCACGACGGCGCGTGAGCGAGCGGCCGAGTGACGAGGAGATTGCCTGACATGGAGCTTCCCGCGGGCCTTCGCGAGCACCCTTTTTCGTATCGAGTCACGAGTGCTGGTGAGGTGCGCGTCGTTCGAGACGGTCGCTCTATCGTGACGGTGAGGGGTGCGGCCGCGCGAAAGCTGGCGGCCCAGCTGGGCAGCGACGATGCGAGGGATCAGCAGCTGCTCGCAAGAGCCACCGGAAACTACAAGCGCGGCAACGAACGTGGGGCCTCGGCGCGATGAGCGACTGCGTGCTGAAGTGAGCCATGCCGACGATACTGCTTGAGACGCTGATCGATGCGCCGATCGAACGTTGCTTTTCGCTGAGCCTTTCGATCGACGCGCACACTCAATCGATGGGGTCGTCTGCTGAGCGGGCGGTCGCCGGGGTGACAAGCGGTGTGATCGGACCGGGCGAGTCGGTGACTTGGCAGGCGCGCCATTTCGGGGTGCCACTGCGCATGACTTCGCTGATCAGTGAATACGAGCGCCCGAGTCGATTCGTTGACGAACAAACGCAGGGTCCATTCGCCAGATGGTGGCACGAACACCGATTCGAGGCATCGGGCCGACAGACCCGCATGATCGACCACATCGAGTTCGAAGCTCCCTTTGGATTCCTTGGCAAGATTGCTGAGCGGCTCGTGCTCGAGCGCTACATGAAACGACTCATCGGGCAGCGAAATCTGTGGCTCAAGCAGCGCCTCGAAGCGTGACGATTCGTGCAATTCGTCAGCTCGAGGCGGGAGTTCGGGCTGAAATTCTGTAGTCTGTCAGGGTGAATGACGATGAATTGCGCGCATTTCTCGACTCCGCGACCGTAGGTGGCGAAGAGGATCAGGGCCAAGAACCCGAAGGTTCAGGCGCTGAACCGGTCGCGCCGACCGAAACGCCCTCGGCTGCACCTTTGCCTCAGCGCCGCGGGGTCCCGAGCTTCGATGAGCTGATGAGCATGGGCGAGCCCGCCTCGGATTCGTCGCTTCCCGAAGCGACCGCGCCCTCGGCCAGTCCGGAGCCCGCACGCAAGACGCCAACCGAGAACGCTGCCGCATCACCGGTTCAGCAGGCGAAGCCTGACGAGCAGCCGTGGTCTCAGGCCTTTGCCACTGACAACGAGCAGCTCGTGCCGCTTATTCTGCCTGGATTCTCACCTGAGCCCCGCGAGCGGCGTGACCTGCCCCCGGTGTTTCAGGCAGAGCCTACTCAGCAGGCGCCGCAGCCGGACTCGTCGGCATCGAAGCAGTACGAGGAGCCGGCTCCGACGCAGCCCTTTGATGTGCTGACCTCGACAGAGACGGGCAAAGCGCAGGCCACCACAGCAAGCGCAGCTGCGAACGCCGCGGCTGCCTCGACTGGTGCCGCAGTCCCAGCCGCCTCCGCGGTTACAGCTGCGACAACTCCCGTAGCGGCAGCATTTCCACCGGCCGCAGCGACGCGCCCAACTCAGGCTGCCGCCGACACTGATCCTTTTGCGCTCCTTGCCCCTGAGCTCGCAAGTGATGCTGAGGCGGAACCCGAGCCCGACTACGAACGAATCTCGGTCACGGGCAGCGAGAACCGCGGACGCAAGGCTCTGCCGTGGCTGATTGTCGGTGGCGGGGTCGTGGTAGCGATCATCGCCTCGATCTTTGTGGTCAACGGTGTACGCGGCAACGAAACGCCCGCAGCAACCGAGAATCCGCCGGCGACCTCGCAGCCGACGACCGAAGCCCCCGCTGAGACCGAAACCCCGGAGCCGAGCGAAGAGCCGGCCCCCGAGCCCGACGCTGCACCCGTGGTCGATCCGGGGAGCACGTGGCCACTGCCGATCGAGCAGTGGGGTCTGACCGTGCAGGTCTCTGAGAAGCTCGGTGGAAGCACCCCCTACACGCTGTTCGACGGTAATACTCGCGCAACGTTCGACTCGATCCCGGTCGCCGCCGGTTTTTCAGACGCCTGCGCTGCGGCTCGCGAGCCCAACGTGTGGGGTCTGCTGAAGACGGACGATGGCAAGCTTGAGGTGGTGAGGCCCGAGCCTCGCTGCACGAGCCAGGCAGACGCCGCGCTCTACGACACGATCTGGGGCACGCTCGACTACATGGCGAAGAGCGCGAAGCCCTCATAACTCACGCTGCAGCCGGGAGCGAGAAGAACGCTGGCCAGAGCGCGACCGCGAGCGGGTAGCCGACGAAGCTCACGACGTCGAGCACCCAGTGCGCGACGATCAGCGGCAAGGATCGGCCCCAGCGCTGATACGCCCATCCGAAGACGAGGCCCATCACCACGTTACCGACGAAGCCGCCGAACCCCTGGTAGAGGTGGTAGCTGCCTCGCAGCAGCGCGCTCGAGACGATCGTCGCGATCGGGCCGACTCCGAGCCGCTTCAGGCGGTCGAAGACGAACGCCACGACGATGAGCTCCTCGCCGAGCGCGGCCTTGAGTGCCATCAGCACGAGCACCGGAACCGTCCACCAGTAGGTATCGAGCGCCGCGGGGACGACCGTCGTGTTGATGCCGATCCCGCGTGCGAAGACATAGAACACGAGACCGGGGATGCCGATCGCGGCCGCGAGCAGCAACCCGAACGCGCTCTCGCGACCCCACCAGCCGCGCCGCATGCGAGGGAGCCTGCCGAGCCCGAGGTTGCCGAGATGCGGAGCCCGCCGGCGCCAGAGCAGATAGGCGACGAGAGCAACCGGGGCGAGGCCGAAGGCGAAGCTCAACAGCTGGTAGATGAGGTCGAAGGTCGCGCGATCCGCGAGCGGGCGGTTGATGGTCGCGGTTTGCGAGGAGAGGGCGACCTCGCTCGAAAGTCGCTCTACGATCACGACGATCGCGCGCACCCCGGCGGCTCCGAACGACAGCGCCAGCACGATGGCGAGTTCCCACCGCAGCTGGGTCTTTGAGGGCGTAGCGATCACGCGCCAAGCGTAGCGCGTGGTCAGCACCCGCACGGTTCTCACAGTGGACGAAAGAGCAGAAACCCCTGCTCATGTGAGCAATGTCTCGATCCGCTTACGATCGCTCCCGGCACAGGTCCGTAGCGAGACACAACCCCCGAGGCCAGCTAGGCTAGGCGGGTTCCCAAAAAGCAACGGCGCTCGAACAGCTCCGTTGCTCACGCAACACAAGGAGACCAAGTGAAACTCTCACGCACTGGCTATGGCGTGCTCGCACTTGCCACCTCGAGCGCACTGCTGCTCTCGGGCTGCGCATCTGGCGGTGGCGATGCGGGCGGTTCGACGGGCGGCTCGGCCATCACCGTTGGCACGACCGAGGTCGTCACCTCGCTCGACCCCGCAGGCGCATACGACAATGGGTCGTTCGGCGTTATGACGAACATCTACCCAATGCTGCTGAACAACCCCGTGGGTTCGAGCGACGTCGAGCCCGACATCGCTGAATCGGCAGAATTCACCGAGCCCACGAAGTACACCGTCAAGCTCAAAGAGGGCCTGACCTTCGCCAACGGAAACGAACTCACCGCTTCCGACGTGAAGTTCACCTTCGATCGCCAGCTCGCGATCGCCGATGAGAACGGCCCGTCGAGCCTGCTCGCAAACCTCGACAGCGTCGAGGCCACCGATGACACCACAGTCGTGTTCACGCTGAAGGCTGGCGACGACCAGACCTTCCCGCAGGTGCTGTCGAGCCCGGTTGGTCCGATCGTCGACGAAGATGTGTTCCCCGCAGACAAACTCGCCACTGACGCAGAGATCGTCAAGGGCAAGGGCTTTGCTGGCCAGTACTCGCTCGAGAGCTTCGACAAGGGCAACCTCGCCGCGTACAAGGCGTTCGACGGCTACCAGGGCCTGTGGGGCGCAGCCAAGACCGGCGAGATCAACGTAAAGTACTTCGCCGACGAGGCAAACCTGAGCCAGGCCATCGAGACCAAGGCAGTCGACGTTGCGTTCCGCAGCCTGTCGGCTACCGACATCGAGAAGTTCGAGGGCACTGACGGCCTCAACGTGGTGAAGGGACCGGGCGGCGAGATTCGCTACATCGTGTTCAACTTCAACGTGCAGCCTTTCGGCGCTACCACGGCTGACGCCGATCCGGCGAAGGCACTTGCCGTGCGCCAGGCCGCAGCGGACCTGATCGACCGCGACAAGCTCTCGGAGCAGGTCTTCAAGGGCACCTACACCCCGCTCTACAGCTTCGTTCCCGACGGCCTGACCGGTGCGACCGAGTCGCTCAAGGGCCTCTACGGTGACAACGAAGGTGGCGCTGATCCCGCTCGTGCGGCGAAGCGTCTCGCCGATGCCGGCGTGCAGACCCCGGTCGTGCTCAACCTGCAGTACGCGGGTGAGCGCTACGGTGCAGCCTCGGCTGAAGAGTACGCTCAGATCAAGGCGCAGCTCGAGACTGACGGCCTGTTCACTGTGAACCTGCAGTCGACCGAGTGGGGCCAGTTCACCAAGGATCGCGTTGAAGACATGTACCCGGCTCACCAGCTCGGCTGGTTCCCCGATTACTCGGATGCCGACAACTACCTGACGCCGTTCTTCCTTGAGGGTGGATTCCTTGAGAACCACTACAACAACGAAGAGGTCAACAACCTGATTCGTCAGCAGCTCGTCACTCCTGACCCGGCAGCGCGTACTGCGTTGATCGAGCAGATCCAGGATCTCGTCGCTCAGGACCTGTCGACCCTGCCGATGCTGCAGGGCGCGCAGGTTGCTGTCGCGGTCGACGGTGTTGACGGCGTCACGCTTGATCCTTCGTTCAAGTTCCGCTTCGGTACGCTCACCAAGTAGTTCTTATCGAGACAGGGAGGGGGCCGCTTGCGGCTTCCCTCCCTGTGCTCTTTCTCAACCATGACTCTTGATATTGCCGCGGGCGCACCCGCGAAAGTCTCGAAAGCTCGGTCGGGGGGTGGGCTCGGGCGCTACATCATCTGGCGCGCCCTGCTCATCGTGCCGACCGTGTTTATCCTTGTCACGATGGTATTCGTGCTCATGCGCACCATCGGCGACCCGATCACCGCTTCTGTCGGTGACCGCCTCCCCCCTGAGCAACTCGCCGAGCGCATTCACGCCGCCGGCTACGATCGTCCGGTTCTCGTGCAATACCTTGAATACCTCGGTCAGGTATTCACCGGAAACTTCGGCACGACGATCAGCGACAACCGCCCCGTGCTTGAGGTGCTCACCACGTTCGGCGCGGCAACGCTCGAACTCGCTTTCTTCACGCTGATTGTGGCGTTCGTCGTGGGTATTCCCCTCGGCATGCTGGCCGCGTACTATCGCGACCGCGGGCCAGATGCAGCGCTTCGCGTCTTCGCGATCTTCACTTACGCAACTCCCGTGTTCTTCTCGGGCCTGCTGCTCAAGCTCATCTTCGGAATTTGGCTCGGCTGGCTGCCGGTTTCGGGGCGCGCCTCGATCGCGACCGAGCTGAAGATTCAGCTGCTGCCAAACCCTTCGGGCTTCTACTTGATCGACGCGTTCCGTCTTGGGAGCCCCGAAGCAGTCGGTGACGTCCTCGTCCACGCGATCCTCCCGGCGTTGACGCTCGGCCTGATGACCGCCGGTATCTTCCTGCGCCTCGTACGTACGAACATGATCGGCACGCTCGGGCAAGAGTTTGTGGATTCGGGTCGTTCGCGCGGCGTGAGTGAGTTCAGGCTCGTCACAAAGCACGCCTACCGCCCGGCGCTGATTCCGATCATCACCGTGATCGGCCTGCAGATTGCATTGCTTCTCGGCGGTGCAGTGCTGACCGAGAGCACCTTCGAATGGAAGGGTCTCGGCTTTCAGCTTGCTTACTATTTGAGTGCGCGTGACTTCGTGGCGGTGCAGGGCATCGTTGCGCTGCTCGCGGTGATAGTTGCGCTGTCGAACTTCATCGTCGACGTGCTCGCTGCGCTTATCGACCCGAGAGTGAGGTACTGATCATGTCTGAGCACTCAGCTCCCACTCCCGCCGCTGCGAGCGCTTCTGCCCCCAGCAGCTCAAAACAAGGCGGCTGGCGCAGTTGGCCCATCATTCGTGACGTTCGAGGCAGCGTTGGATTGCAGCGTGGCATGCTCGTGGCCGGCCTCTTGCTCGTCATCGTCTTCGTGTTGATGGCAGCGCTCGCCCCGTGGATCGCCCCGTATAACTACAACGCGATCTCGGGTCCAGACGGCGACTTCGGCAGCCGCATGGCACCCTCGGCCGCGCACCCCTTTGGCACCACGATCGCCGGGTACGACGTGCTTTCGCGTGTGATCTGGGGTTCGCGCACGGCATTTCTCGTCATCGTGATCGCGGTCGCGGCCTCAATTTTTCTCGGATCGCTGCTCGGCCTCGTTTCGGCATATGTCGGTGGCGCAGTCGACCGCGTGCTTGTGATGCTTGCTGACGCGATCTACGCCTTTCCGTCGCTGCTGCTCGCGATCGTGATGTCGATCATGATCTCTGGTGGTCAATCAAGCCTGTGGGGCGGCATCTGGTCGGCGTCGCTGTCGATCACGGTGGTGTTCATTCCGCAGTACTTCAGGGTGGTTCGAAGCGAAGTCATTCGCGTGAAAGCCGAGGCTTTCGTGGAGTCTGCGCGGGTGATCGGCGCCTCGCATCGCCGCATCATGTTCCAGCACGTGTTTCGCAATTCGACTCGGTCGCTGCCGCTCGTGTTCACCCTGAACGCGTCTGAAGCGATCCTCACCCTTGCTGGCCTCGGATTCTTGGGCTTCGGTATCGAACCAAACTCCGCAGCTGAGTGGGGCTACGACCTCAATAAGGCCGTTGCAGACGTCACGAACGGTGTGTGGTGGACGAGTCTCTGGCCAGGCATCGCGATTGTCTTGGTGGTGATGGGCCTGACCCTTACCGGTGAGAGCCTGAACGATCTGTCCGATCCTCGCCTACGATTGCGGCGTCGCGCGAAAGCCGGCAGTGGCGCGGTGACCTCGACCTCGGTCATCGCCGTGCAGCAAGCGGCCGCCGCCGCGGCAGGCGCAGCTGACACCGCAGCTTCTGCAAACCGCGAAGAGGGAGCACCATCATGAGCAACGTGCTCGATATCCAGAACCTTGAGATCACCTTCGCTACCGACCGCGGGCCGGTAAAGGCGGTTGACCGGGTATCGCTCGAGGTTGCGCCGCGTAGCGTGCTCGCAGTCGTCGGTGAATCTGGCTCCGGCAAGACGGTGACCGCGAAGACCGTGCTGGGGCTGCTGCCGGAGACTGCCGCCTCCAGGGGAGTTGTGCTGCTCGCAAACACGAGCGGCGGAGAGCCAAGCAGCGTCTTGACACTCAGCCCTGAACAGCTGCGTGCGGTGCGCGGGCGCGATGTCGCGATGGTCTTCCAAGAGGCGTCAACCGCATTGAACCCCGTGTACACGGTGGGCTGGCAGATCGCAGAGGGGCTTCGGGCGCACGGCAAGGTCTCGAAGAAGGCAGCCAGGGCCAAAGCAATCGACATGCTGCGCAAGGTCGGCATTCCCGAACCCGAGCGTCGCGTCGACTCCTACCCTCATCAGCTCTCGGGCGGTCAGAAGCAACGTGTCGTGATCGCGATGGCGCTTGCGCTGAACCCCGGGCTGATCGTTGCCGACGAGCCCACGACGGCGCTCGACGTGACGGTGCAGGCCGAGATTCTCGACTTGCTGCGTCAGTGCCGCGACGAGTTCGGGGCCTCGATCATGCTGATCACGCACAACATGGGTGTCGTCGCAGACCTCGCCGATGAAGTCGCCGTGATGTACCAAGGCGAGGTTGTTGAGCGGGCGCCAGTGGCCGAGCTCTTCGCTGCGCCACGGGAGAAGTACACGCGCGACCTGCTCGCAGCCGTGCCGCGGCTCGGCGGAGAAGGCCGCGTGCGCGCCGCTGAGCGTGCCATGGAGCGAGCACTGCAGCCAGAACGCGAGCCACTGGTGCGCGCGAGCGGCCTCGAAATCGAATACCCCGGGCGCCTCGGCAAGCCAGGCTTCAAAGCCGTGAAAGGCGTTGATTTCGATATCGCTGCGGGCGAGGTGCTCGGCCTCGTCGGCGAATCAGGCTCAGGCAAGTCGACGATCGGGCGAGCGCTTGCGGGCCTCACCCCGGTCAGTGGTGGCTCGCTCAGAGTACTTGGTGTCGAGATGCTCGGTTTCAAAGAGCGCGAGTTTCGGCCGGTGCGCCGTGACATCGGCTTTGTCTTCCAGGATCCGGCGACGAGTTTCAATCCAAGATTCACGATCGCCGAGTGCGTTGCTGAGCCGATGATCGTGCACGGGCTCGCCCGTGACGCTGATCGCGCCAGGGCTCGCGTTAACGAACTGCTCGAGGCAGTGCAGCTCCCGGCCGCTTACGGCGACCGGTATCCGCATGAGCTCTCGGGCGGACAGCGTCAGCGTGCCTCGCTCGCTCGCGGCCTCGCGCTCGATCCGAAGCTCTTGATCGCCGATGAGCCGACGAGTGCACTCGACGTCTCGGTGCAAGCAAAGGTGCTCGAGTTGTTTGCCGAACTGCAGCGCGAGCTCGGCTTTGCCTCGCTCTTTATTACGCACGACCTCGCCGTGGTGGATGCGCTTGCAGACCGTGTCGGTGTGCTGCTGCACGGCGAGCTCGTCGAGGTAGGAACAGGGGAGCAGGTGCTCGGGTCACCCGAACACCCGTACACCCAGAGACTGCTGGCATCACTGCCAGTGCCTGATCCTGTGGAGCAGGCAACACGACGCGACGCGTGGCGAAGCACTCTCTCGGGTAGCTGAACCTTACAGATTGTGACCCGCAAGGGTCACGATTCTGTTGCGTCTGCACAGCCGAGGCGGCGTGCCACCGTGCACATCGTTAGGCTAAACAAGTTAGATTCCATCTCCGTCGCCGGAATACTCATCCTGGGTTGCCCGGCGCGGAACAACAAGGAGGAAGATCAGTGAAACGATCACGGATCGGTCTGGGCATTATCGCCCTGGCTGCCGCGGGTTCCCTGGCTCTTGCGGGTTGCGCCTCAGGCGGCGACGCAGGTTCGGGCAGTTCGGGTGGCAACATCATCACCGCGAATGGCTCGGAGCCGCAGAACCCGCTCATTCCGACCAACACCAACGAGGTCGGCGGCGGCAAGATTCTCGACTCGATCTTTGCTGGACTGGTGTACTACGCAGCAGACGGATCGGCACACAACGATGTCGCTGAGTCGATCGAGACCGAAGACGCTATTCACTACACCGTGAAGCTGCGCGAAGATGCCAAGTTCTCTGACGGTACTGCTGTCAAGGCAGAAAACTTCGTCAAGGCATGGAACCAGGGTGCAAGCAACGAGCTGCAGCACCTCAGCAACTACTTCTTCGAAGACATCGAAGGCTTCGAGATCAGCGACGGTGCCGACGGCACCGCTGGCACCGAAGATGACGTCTACGGTGCCGTGGGCGACATGTCGGGTCTGAAGGTCGTGGACGACTTCACCTTCGAGGTGACCCTGAAGAAGGCCGCATCGGACTTCCCGCTGCGCCTGGGCTACTCGGCGTTCTACCCGCTGCCCGACGTCGCGTTTGAAGACCTCGAGGCATTCGGCCAGAACCCGATCGGCAACGGTCCCTACAAGCTCGCTGGCGATGACGCGTGGCAGCACGACGTGCAGATCGAGCTCGTGAAGAACGATGAGTACAACGGCCCCCGTGAGGTCAAGAACGATGGCCTGACCATCATCTTCTACGCTTCGCAGGATGCAGCATACGCTGACCTCCAGGGTGGCAACCTCGACGTGCTCGATGCTGTGCCCGACGCTGCACTCAGCACCTTCGAGAGCGACCTCGGTGACCGTGCTGTAAACCAGCCTGCTGCGATCTTCCAGTCGTTCACCATCCCGGAGCGCCTCGCTCACTTCGGTGGAGAAGAGGGCAAGCTGCGTCGCGCCGCTATTTCGATGGCTATTGACCGCACCGAGATCACCGATGTGATCTTCGAGGGCACTCGCACCCCCGCGAGCGACTTCACCTCGCCTGTTATCGACGGTTGGAGCGATTCGCTCAAGGGCGCTGAGGTGCTCGAGTTCAACCCCGAGAAGGCCAAGGAACTGTGGGCACAGGCTGACGCCATCAGCCCCTGGGAAGGCACTTTCGAGATCGCCTACAACGCTGACGGCGGTCACCAGGGCTGGGTTGATGCTGTGACCAACAGCATCAAGAACACGCTGAGCATCGAGGCTGCGGGTCACCCGTACCCCACGTTTGCTGAGGCTCGCACCGAGATCACCAACCGCACGATCCAGACCGCATTCCGTACCGGTTGGCAGGCAGACTACCCGGGCCTGTACAACTTCCTCGGCCCGTTGTACGCAACGAACGCTGGCTCGAACGACGGTGACTACTCGAGCCCCGAGTTCGACGGTCTGCTCGCTCAGGGCATCGTCGACACCGACCAGGAAGCTGCGAACAAGTACTTCCAGCAGGCGCAGGAGATTCTGCTTCAGGATCTGCCCGCGACCCCGCTGTGGTACTCGAACGTGACCGGTGGTTACGGCGAGAACGTGTCGAACGTACAGTTCGGCTGGAACTCGGTTCCGATCTACTACGAGATCACCAAGGGCTAGGCGCACCTAGCTCAAGAGGCCCCGCATGCCACCGCATTCGGGGCCTCTCCCTTGGGAGCGCGCGATCCGCGCCCCGCGGCAATGTAGCCGTAAACTACGAATCGCACCATAACTGCGAGAGAATACCCACTATGCATATTGTTACTAAGCGAAGGCGGGGCTCATGCTGAGATACATCCTCTTCCGCATCCTGCAGGTGATCCCGGTTTTGCTGGGCACCACATTTCTGATCTATTTCATGGTCTTTGCCATGCCTGGCGATCCGATCGTCGCGATGTTCGGCGACAAGACGCCGAACCCGGTCGTGCTCGAGAAGCTACGGGCGCAATACCACCTCGACCAGCCTTTCATCGTGCAGTACCTGCTGTACCTCAAGGGAATGTTCGTCGGCGACTTCGGCACCAGCTTCTCAGGGCAGCCGGTCAGCACCATTCTTGCCCGTACCTTCCCGGTCACCGCGGCTCTCGCCATCATGGCGATCATCATCGAGTTCATTCTCGCTGTCGTGATCGGCCTGTTCTCGGGCCTGCGTAAGGGCAAGCTGTTCGACAACGTCAACCTCATCATCGGCCTGCTTATGATGAGCGTGCCGATCTTCGTGATCGCGTTCATCGCTCAGTACTTCTTCACGATCAAGCTCCACTGGTTCCCCACAACCGTTGGCTCGGACACCTCTTTTACTTCTCTTCTGCTGCCCGCGATCGTGCTCGGTGTCAGCCTGTACGCGACGAGCATGCGCCTCACGCGGTCCTCGGTCATCGACACGTTGAACCAAGACTTTGTGCGCACCGCCTATTCGAAGGGCCTTTCGCGAGGTCGCGTGATCCCCGTGCACGTGCTGCGCAACTCACTGATCCCGACAATCACCAATAGCGCGGCGAACTTCGGCGTGCTGCTTGTCGGCGCGACCGTGACAGAGGGTATCTTCAACGTGCCCGGTGTCGGTAACACGCTGTACCAGGCCATTCTGCGAGGCGAGAACGCGACTGTGGTCTCCTTCGTCACCGTGATGGTGCTTCTCTACCTTGGCGTGAACCTGGTCATCGACCTGCTGTACGCCGTGCTTGATCCGAGGATCCGCTATGTCTGAGCCAAAGAACACTGAAATCGAACACTTCGTAGCTCCTTTCGAGGAGACCCCGGTTGCCGCGGTTGACGCGGTCAAGGTGAGCGAGAAGAAGCAGAACCTCTGGACCGACGCCTGGTCAGACATGCGTCGCCGGCCGATGTTCTGGATCTCGGCAGCAATCATTCTGCTTGTGGTCATCGTCTCGCTGTTTCCGACCCTGTTCACTCAGGTTGATCCGCGGGCATGCCAGCTTTCGCTCTCGAACCAGGGCCCGACTGCCGGGCACCCGCTGGGCTTCAACAAGCAGGGTTGTGACATCTACTCGCGTGTGATTCACGGCACTTCAACCTCGGTCTCGGTGGGGCTCATCGTGATTCTGATGACCTTCGTGTTCGGCACGATCATGGGAGCACTGTCGGGCTACTTCGGTGGGATGGTCGACACTGTGATCTCGCGCGTCGGCGATATCTTCTTCTCGATCCCTTACATCCTTGCTGCTGTGGTTGTGATGAGCGTGCTCTCGTCGCACCGCAACATCTTCGTGATTGCACTTGCCATCGGCGGGTTTTCGTGGCCGGTGACGGCTCGTATTCTGCGAGCTGAAATTCTGCGTGTGAAGAACAGCGACTTCGTGATGGCTTCCGAGGCTCTTGGGCTCTCGGGGTTCAAGACGTTGTGGCGTCACGTGATGCCGAACTCGATCGCGCCGGTGCTCGTGGTCACCACGCTTTCGCTCTCGGCGGCAATCGTTGCCGAGGCAACACTCTCGTTCCTTGGTGTTGGTCTGCCGCCGGCTCAGTTCATGAGTTGGGGGCTCGACATTAGCGCCGCTCAGAGCGATCTACGCGTGCGTCCGCAGAACCTCATCTACCCATCAATCGCGCTCAGCGTGACCGTGCTCGGCTTCATCATGCTGGGCGAGGTCGTGCGAGATGCGCTCGACCCGAAGGCGAGGGCGCAGCGATGAGCGAACGCAAGCCAATCCTTAGCGTGCGCGACCTGAAGGTCGCGTTCAAGACCGATAAGACGGTCAACGAGGTGCTTCACGGAGTGAACCTCGACGTCTACCCGGGCGAAACTGTCGCAATCGTGGGTGAGTCTGGCTCTGGCAAGTCGACCATGATGCACGCGGTGATCAACCTGCTGCCCGGAACCGGGCACATCACCGGCGGTTCTATCGACTGGAACGGGCGCGAACTCGTCGGCATCGGTCGGCGCGACATGGAGTCGATCCGAGGCCGAGAGATCGGCATGGTTCCTCAGGATCCGATGTCGAACTTGAACCCGGTCTGGTCGATCGGATTTCAGGTTGAAGAGGCGATCCGTGCAAACGGGCTCGCCTCGTCGAAGAAGGATGTCAAGAAGCGCGCCGTCGAGGTGCTCGAGCAGGCGGGCCTGCAGGACGCCGAGCGGCGCATGCGTCAGTACCCGCATCAGTTCTCGGGTGGCATGAAGCAGCGCGCGCTCATTGGAATCGGTCTGTCGGCTAACCCCGATCTGCTGATTGCCGACGAGCCCACCTCGGCGCTCGACGTCACGGTGCAGAGAGTGGTGCTCGATCACCTTGCCGAGCGCACGCGCGCTCTCGGAACCGCAGTGGTCTTCATCACGCACGATCTTGGCCTCGCCGCTGAGCGCGCGGAGAAGCTCATCGTGATGTACCGCGGCAATATTGTGGAGTCGGGCCCGAGCCGCCAGATTCTGCAGGATCCGAAGCATCCGTACACGAAGCGCTTGGTGTCTGCGGCGCCGTCGCTGGCCTCCCGTCGTATCGGCAGCAACGCCGATCTGCCGGCAGCGCCGACCGAGTCGTTTGACGTCGCGGCCATCGCTGAAGACGACAGTCGCGTCATTGGTAAGCCGCTCATCGAGGTCGAAAATCTGCGCAAGGTCTACCAGCTGCGCAAGGGCAACTTCGGGCACGAAGATTTCGTTGCAGTCGAGGGTGCTACGTTCACCATCAACCGCGGCGAGACTATGGCACTCGTGGGTGAGTCGGGTTCGGGCAAGTCGACTATCGCGAAGATGGTGCTGCAGCTCGAGAAGCCGACCGGCGGCACTATTCGCATCGACGGCAAGGACACCTCGAAGCTCAGCCGCACTGGGCTGTTCGAACTGCGCAGCCAGCTGCAGCCGGTGTTCCAGGATCCCTACGGATCGCTCGATCCTTTGCGCAATATCGGCAATACGATCATGGAGCCGCTGAACATTCATAATGTTGGCGACCGTGCGAGCCGTCGTGAACGCGTGCTTGAGCTGCTTGATCAGGTCGCGCTGCCTCGCTCGCTTGCGACCCGCTACCCGAACGAGCTCTCGGGTGGTCAGCGTCAGCGTGTTGCTGTCGCGCGTGGTCTTGCGCTGAAGCCCGAGATTCTCGTGCTCGATGAGGCGGTGTCGGCGCTCGACGTGCTGGTGCAGGCGCAGATTCTTGATCTGCTTGCCGAGCTGCAGCGTGACCTCGGGTTGACCTACCTCTTCATTACGCACGACCTCGCTGTCGTGCGCCTGATCGCCGACCGCGTGTGCGTGATGCAGCAGGGCAAGATCGTCGAGCAGGCGACTACTGATGAGGTGTTCGACAACCCGCAGCAGCAGTACACGCGCAACTTGCTCGAGGCCATTCCCGGCCGCAGCATCGAGCTTGCGATGTAGTTCTCATATCGTGGCATAAGCCCCGCCCACCCAGTCTCGGACTGCGGTGGGCGGGTCTTTTTGTGTGTGGAGCTTGGTGAGTGCGTGGTTCCTTTGGCCGCAGCCACTGCCGCGGCCAGACAAGCAGCAGTGAAAGCACAAAACAGCAGCAAAGGCATACGATTATTCGACTTTTCGTGAGCCTTTCTGCTGCTTTGTGTCTCTATGCGTGCGGCCCGCGTGCCTGGATATCCCGGGGGAGCCGCAAATCACGGAGATCAACCGAAATCAAGGATGCAACTGGCCCAACGCGTCCGTGATTTGCGGCGATCTCGGTGATTCTCGGTGTTCTCGCCTTCGGATGTCTGGGTGTTCTGGTCTCTAGGGTGATCGGGCGCAATAAAGCGGAGGGGTGGAGCGCGCTTTGCGTGCCCCACCCCTCCGCTTCGAGGCCCGGCCTACAGCGACGCGGTCTCTAATGCGCGTGCGTGACGCACACGGTGAATGATCCACACGGCCAGACCGATAATCCCAAGGAGCACCACGCCTGCGACCCAGGGCAGGGTCATCGGGGCGATCCCGGAGCTCTTGGTAGCGAGGGTACCCGCGCCCTCGTTGATCTGAGTGCTGCCCGAGGCGAGCTTGTCTGCGCCGTCCGAAAGCTCGGTCGCGCCTGCCGCGAGCTTCGAGGCTCCCGACTCCAGCGTGCCCGCACCCTGTTCGAGCGTATCGATGCCGGTCGCGAGCGAGGTCGCCCCCTCCTGCAGCGTCACGGTGCCGGCCGCGAGGGTCTGAGCGCCAGCGCTCAGATTGCCTGCGCCGCCGCTGAGCTTCTGCACGCCTGCGTTCAGGCTGCCTGCGCCTGCCTCGAGGGTCTGTGCCCCTGCCGAGAGCGATGACGCCCCGCTTGCCAGATCAGAGTTGCCCTTTGCGAGCTTCGCGGCGCCCGCATTCAACTGGGCAACACCGAGGAGTGGCTTCGCTGCATCAGTGGCTGTGCCGGTTGCGGTGGTGCTTGCCAGCGTTGCGGTGCCGGGCCACTGGGTCTGTGCGCCTGCCGGGCCGACGAGGCCACCGTTGACGAACACGCCCATTGTTGCGTCTAGCGTGCTTGCGCCTGCAGCGAGCTGCGCCGCACCAAGCAGGGGCTTTGCTGCGTCTGCGGGAGTGCCGGAAGGCGTGCCGCTTGCCAGCGTTGCGGTGCCGGGCCACTGGGTCTGCGCGCTGGTCGGCCCGACGAGGCCGCCATTCACGAAGACCTCCACGGTGCCGCTCAGTGTGGCTGCTCCGGAAGCGAGTGCGGCGGCACCGTTCTTAGCACCAGGGTTTGTTGATGTGCCGTCACCGTTCAAGCCAAGTTCGAGGTTCGATGCACCCGTAACTAGGTCCGGAGCGCTCTGGTTCAGACCCGCAGCTAGCCCCTTGATCTGGTCAAGTTGGGTCGCAGCATCGGCGGCTGTGGGATCGTAGTTGCTGATCATGCTCGCCAACGTGGTGAAGTTATTGCCCGGAGCCGTTCCGACAAACGAGGTGACCCCGTTCTTGAGGCCGGTCGAACCGGTCGCGGCAGCGTCGATTCCTGCACTGAGCTGGTTCGCACCGGCGCTGAGATCTGCGGCGCCAGCTTTCAGCCCGTTTGCGATCTGATTGTTACCACCGAGTGCGGTGGTCAAGCCTGACTGCAAGCTCGCCGCGCCCGCGGCCAGCGGTGCGGTGCCAGTGCTTTTCAGGCCCGAAGCGATCTGATTGTTACCTGAGAGCGCGGCAGCGAGGCCGGTGTTGAGCTTGCCAGCGCCAGCCGAGAGCTCGGCAGCGCCCGAAGCCGCAGAACCAGCACCAGCAGCAAGGCGACCAGCGCCTTCGCGCGCAGTCGTCGTGCCACCCGCGAGCTTCGCCGATCCCTCTGCCAGCTCGTAGCTGCCCGAGGCGAGCGTGTTCGCTCCCTCGGCGAGCGTTGCGGCACCGGTGTTCAGGTTCGTGGCGCCGGCCGACAGGCGGGTCGCACCCGCATCAGCGGTCGTCGCGCCCGTAGCGAGCTTCTTGGTGCCTGCCGCGAGATCTGCGGTGCCGGTTTCGAGCTTGTCGGCTCCGCTCGCGAGCGTCGATGCGCCGTCGCTCGCTTGGCCGGTACCCGCGGCCAGCTGTCCTGCGCCGGCAGAAACAGCCGTGTGCGTGATGTAGAAGAGTGCGGTCATAGCCAGCAGCAGTAGCGCCACTATGACAAGGGCGATCTTGAAACCGAGGCCGTGCTCGTGGGTCTTGGTGCTCGTCATTGAGTACTCCGGGTTCGAGTGCCCAGCCGCAAGCCCCCGTGGCCTGCGACACGTGTGGACACAGGTCGTAGCTGCGATCATCTTGGAGTTTGCCGGGAATTCGAAAGCAAACTTCGAGACTGATCAAAAGTGACATCGAAACCGCGAGAAGCTTTGTGCGACTTCTACAAGCGGGATCCGGGCTGGGTTGGAGCTGCGATGGGCGGGCATCCCGGCTTGCGCAAGAATGGGGGAGTGACGCAAGAACCAGGCCGAGCAGCGCAGACGTACCTGCACCCGCGAAACGTCGGCCTGGTCTTCGTTGGTGGCGCCCTCGGCGTGCTCGCGCGTGAGGCTCTCATGCTCGTCGTGCCAGACAGTGGGGGTCTGCCTGTCGCAGTTTTCATTGCAAACCTGTGTGGCGCGTTTTTGCTTGGCCTGTTGCTCGAGTGGATTTCGCGCCTCGGCCCAGAGACGGAGCTTCGCAGCGCGGTGCGCCTCTTGCTCGGCACCGGCCTGCTCGGCGGGTTTACGACCTACAGTGCGCTTGCCCTCGCGCTTGCCTCAATGAGCGCCGAAGGTGCGGTCTGGCTGGCTGCGGGCTATGGGTTCGCGACGATCGTGGGCGGCGCGGTGGCGAGCTGGTGCGGTGTGCTGCTGGGCGCTGTCTTGACGCGAGACCGGGGGAGAGATGGCGATGTCTGAGCACCTGGGGGTCATGCTGTTGGCGGCGGTTGCGGGCGGCGTCGGTGCGGTATTGCGTTTCATTCTCGACGGCGCGGTGACCCGGCGGCTGGCGCAGCGCACCCAGGGGCCTGCTTATCCATACGGCATTCTCGCGGTCAATCTGAGCGGTTCGTTGCTGATCGGCCTGCTGGTCGGTGCTGCGGGATCGTTCGGCCCATTGAATACGGTGCTCGGCGTCGGTGCGCTGGGGGGTTACACAACCTTCAGCACCGCGAGTTTCGATACCGTGCGGCTGCTGCAGCGCGGTCGGCCGCTCGCCGCGCTGGCAAATGGTCTCGGGCAGTTGGCACTCGCGGCTGTCGCAGCGGGTACTGGGTTGGTGCTCGGCTCGCTGATCTAGTGCCTTGCGCGGGAAAGGGTGTATTCTTGCATCAATGGACTTAAGGTCAAATTGACTATAACTAGTTTGGTTCGCAGAAGAGGATCGGCATGAGCTACGAAAGCATGAGCGTGAGCGAGCGGCGCCTGCTACCCCCGGCCGTCGCCGTGTCGACGGTCGCGTTCGCGCTGCGCCCACCGGAGGGCGCACAGCTCGGCCCCGCGACCGCGGTGAGCACGGGCGCAACGGCAACGCTCTGGCTGCCGCTTGTGCGGCGCACGCGCCCGCCCTTCGCGGGTAAGTGGGCATTGCCGGGTGGGCCGATCCCTTGGGACGAAACGCTCGTAGACACGGCGCTTCGCACCTTGCGAGCCGCGGCGCAGCGTGACCCCGGTTACCTCGAGCAGCTTTACAGTTTCGGTGCAGTCGAGCGCTCTGCTGAGGCGCAGCGGCTGGTTACGATTGCATACTGGGCGCTCTATGGCGAAGAGGATCTCGCGAAGCCCGCGTCGGGGTTGCCCCGTGACGCGAACGCCGGCCTTGCCGAGATCGATCCAAACGTCGCCTGGTTCTCGGCAGACGCACTGCCAGAGTTGGCCTTCGACCACGCCGAGATCGTCGCCCACGCGCTCGACCGGTTGCGCAGCAAGACAGGCTACTCGACCGTGGCGTACCGGTTTCTGGGCGAGCGCTTCACGCTCGCGCAGCTGCGCGAGGTGCGAGAGGCGATCCTCGGCGAAACCATCGACCCCGCAAACTTTCGCAGACAGACGCTCGCCCAGGGCCATCTGATCGATACCGGACATTTGACCAGCGGTGACCGCCACCGGCCC
>DDEV01000146.1 GCA_002336855.1 Leucobacter sp. UBA1945
CCCGATGACGGGGTCGAGCTTGCCCGTGCGCGCGACCTCGGTGAGGTTCACGCCGAACTGTTCGAGCGCGCTCTGTTCGCCGCCCTCTGCGGCCGGTTGCCAATTTGCCTGCATGGTTCCTCTCTTCTGGTGCAGAACGGTATCGTTCGCTACCGCGATCCTCGCATTCGCAAACTTGAGTGATGTTGACTCAAGTTTATCGTTCGCGTTCTGTTTTTGCCAGCGACCAACTGAAGGCTCGCTGTGAACTGAAAGAATCAAAGTTCTGCCGCACCCCGCAGAATGGCGCTAGGCTTCGGTCATCCCGCACGCAACGACGCGCGCGGGCAGCGGAGAAAAGGATCCCTGTGACACACGGCACCTCCCCCAGATCGAGCTCGCACCCGCTTCCACGAAACGTGCCGCCTGGAGTTCGCTGGTCTGCCGCCACCGCGGCTTTTCAGATCGAGGGTGCGCGCGCCGCCGACGGGCGCGGGCGAAGCATCTGGGATGACTACGTCGACAGCCCCGGGCTCGTCAAAGATGGTTCTACAACCGAGCCCGGGCCCGATAGTTATCATCGCTTCGCAGAAGACGTCGAGCTCGCACGCGGGCTCGGGCTCGACCGGTACCGCTTCGGCATCTCGTGGGTACGCGTGCTGCCCGAGGGATCGGGCCAGCTGAATCAGCAAGGCCTTGACTACTACTCCCGCCTCGTCGACGCGCTGCTCGAAGCAGAAATTACCCCATTTCCGACCCTGTACCACTGGGATCTGCCCGTATCGATCGAAGCCACCGGCGGGTGGCTGAACAGAGATACCGCACTGCGGTTTCGCGATTACGCCGAGGTCGTTTCGAGACACCTCGGCGACAGGATCACCAACTGGTATACGGTCAACGAGCCCGCCATGACGACCCTGCAGGGCTACGGCGTAGGCACGCTCGCCCCCGGGCGCGCCGAGCTCTTCGGCGCGCTGCCCGCCGCCCACCACCAGCTGCTCGCCCACGGGCTCGTCGCCCCCGTGCTTCGACAGGCCGGTGCGTCACATGTCGGCCTCACGAACAACCACACCCATGTGCGTCCGCTCACCGACTCACCGGAAGACGCGATGGCCGCGATGGCCTACGACACCCTGCACAATCGCATCTTTGCCGATCCTTTGCTCACCGGCGAGTACCCCGACATCGAGGCGCTCGGGCTGCCGCCGATGCCGGTGCAACCTGGCGACCTTGAACTGATTCGGGGCAGCATCGATTTCTACGGGGTCAACTTCTACAACCCGACCACCATCTCGGCAGCCGAGCCGGGTGGCCCGCTCCCGTTCGACATTGTGCCCACACCCGGCGCACCGGTAACCGGTTTCGGCGAGGAGTGGCCGATCGTGCCAGAGAGCCTGACGGCGCTGCTCATCGACCTGACTCAGAGATATGGCGAGGCTCTGCCGCCGATCATCATCGGCGAGAACGGGGCATCGTTTCCTGAGCCCGACACAGTGCCGCCTGGCGAGACCATCGACGACGCAGAGCGAATCGCGTACCTCTCAGACCACATCGCCGCAGTGGCCGATGCCATTGCCGCCGGCGTAGACGTCGAGGAGTACACGGTCTGGTCTCTGATCGACAACTTCGAGTGGGCCGACGGCTACACGCAGCGCTTCGGCCTCGCGCACGTCGACATGCAAAGCGGTGCCCGCACCCCGAAGGCATCGTACGAGTGGTATCGCTCCCTGATCGAAAGCAGCCGCAGATGAGCACACAGCCCCCACGAAGCGCCATCACCCAAAAGGTCGGTGCCAGCTGGTTCACACTGTTCACGGTCGCCTGGCTCGTCATCTGGACCGTGCAGCTGACCCCCCTGCAGCTGCTGCTTCCCCTGCAGCTCGATACCTCAGACAGCGAAGCCGGGTGGGTGTCTGGGGTCGTCTCGTCGGGGCTGGTGCTCGGGGTGGGCGGTCTCGCGGGCGTGATCGCCGGCCCTATCGCGGGTTCGCTCTCTGATAATCGAAAAGGATCGCGGCCGCGCCGCAGGCCCTTCGCCCTCGTTGGCGCCTGGGTCACTGCGATCTGCCTGCTGTTGACGGGGGCAAGCGAGGGACCCCTCGCGATCGGCGCATCTTGGGTCGGCGTCTCGGTCGGCATCGCGATCGCCTCGGCCGCGTTCACCGCAATGATCGCCGATCAGCTGCCGGTGGCGCAGCGGGGTGCGGCCTCGTCTGCCGCGTCGTCGGCACAGGCCGTCGGTATCGTCGTCGGCGTAGGCACCGTCGTGCTGCTCGGCCTCGGTGTGTTCGACGGGTACCTGGTACTCGCCATCGCCATGGCGGTGGTCGGCACCGCGGTTGCCCTGCTGCTGCCAGACCCATCGGGAGCACTCACCGAGGCGCCTGCGTCGCGGGAGCCCGGTGGGTCACGATTCGCTTTTCTGCGCGATCGAGACTTCCGCTGGATGCTCATCGGGCGCCTCGTCGTGAACATCGGCAATGCGCTCGGCACCGCGCTGTTCCTGTTCTTTCTCCTGTACGGCATCGGCCAGCCGCACGCCGAGGCAGAAGACAACCTGCTGCTCATCATCGTCGTGTACACGGTGTTCGTGGTGACGGCATCGATCGTCGCCGGGCTCGTCTCAGATCGCATCGGCCGCAGGCGCGGGCTCACGGTGATCGCGGCGCTCGTGCAGGCGCTCTCGGGCGTCGTGATCGTCATCTCACCGACGTTCACCATGACCATGGTCGCCGCGGCGCTGATGGGCGTGGGCTACGGTGCGTTCATGACGACCGGTCTTGCGTTCGCAACGGACCTGTTGCCGAGCGAGCGGGATCACGCGCGAGACCTCGGCGTGGTGAACGTGATCGCCGCACTCGGCCAGTTGCTCGGGCCCGTGATCGGCGCTGGCCTCGTCGCGCTGGTCGGCGGCTTCTGGCTCGTATTCGCCGCAGCCGCCGTGCTCTCGGTGATCGGCGCTGGGCTGACCGCCCTTGCGCGCGAACGCCCACGCGGGTAGTCGCGCGCAAGGAGAGCCGCGGTCCCCGCATCATCACCAACCTCGTCCCGCTACCTCAGAAGCCCCACATGATTCCCCAGTTCGCCACCGAAGCCCAGTCCCTGCTGCCCGAACTCGTCGCACTGCGACGAGAGCTGCACGCGCACCCAGAGCTCGGCCTGCAGTTACCGCAGACACAGCATCGGGTGCTCGAGGCGCTCGATGGCCTCGGCCTCGAGATCACGCTCGGCAAAGAGCTCTCGTCTATCGTCGCCGTGCTACGCGGCGGCAAGCCAGGCCCTACAGTGCTGCTCCGAGGTGACATGGATGCGCTGCCCGTCGTCGAGCAGAGCGGCCTGCCCTTCGCCTCGCAGAATGGCAACATGCACGCCTGCGGTCACGATCTACACACCGCGGGGCTCGTCGGCGCCGCACGGCTTCTTGCGGCGCACCGCGACGAGCTCGCGGGCAACGTGATCTTCATGTTCCAGCCGGGCGAGGAAGGCTACGGCGGGGCCAAGATCATGCTCGACGAAGGTCTACTCGAAGCCGCCGGGGAGAAGCCCATCGGCGCCTACGCGATCCACGTCGCGCCGGGCCCTCGCGGCACGTTCATGACTCGACCGGGAGCGCTGGCGGCCGGATCGAACCAGCTCAACATCACGGTGCACGGACGCGGCGGGCACGGCTCGCAGCCGCACCAGACGCTCGACCCGATGCCGGTCGCTGCCGAGATCGTACTCGCACTTCAAAGCTTCGTGACCCGCCGATTCGACGCCTTCGACCCGATTATTCTCTCGGTCACGCAGATCACCGGCAGCGAGGCCGTCAACGTGATCCCAGAGTCTGTGACGCTGCGCGCGACCGTGCGCACGCTCTCTGAGAACTCACTGCAGCGAGTCATTGACGAGGCGCCCCGGCTCGCGGCGAAGATCGCCGAAGCGCACGGACTCACCGCCGAAGGAGAGGTCGAGGTCGCCTACCCGGTCACAATCAACGAAGGTGCAGCCACCGTAGAGGTACTCGGCTGGCTTGGAGAGGAATTCGGCGCAGAGCGCGTCGTCGAGATGCCCACTCCGATGATGGGATCGGAGGATTTCGCGTTTGTGCTGAACGAAGTCCCGGGCACCTTCATTGCGCTGCTCACCAGCCCCGAAGGCGTCGACCTGACGACCGCAGAATTCAATCACTCGCCTCGCGTGCTGTTCGACGACGGAGTGCTCGGCGATCAAGCCGCGGCCCTCGCGACAGTCGCTTGGCGCCGGCTCATGGGTTCTGGCCCAGCTCAGTAACACGTGGGATCGCGGCCAGCGCTGATATGAGCAAAAGCGCGGGCCGCGATCCTCTTCGAAAACTGCAGATACTCTGGTGTGATGCCTGAGACCACTCGCACCAGTAGCTGGGTGCCCATGTTCGTCGCGGTCTGCTTGGTCGCGGTGAACATGCGAATGAGCGTCGCGGGTATCGGGCCGATGCTCGACAGCATCGCGAAGAGCGAGGGCGTGCATGCCGGCATGCTCGGGATGCTCGCATCGCTTCCGCTGCTCGCCTGGGCCGTGGTCTCGCCGCTTGCTCAGGGTCTCGCAAGCCGCATCGGCCTCGATGCCGCAGTCAGCTGGGCGCTCATCGCGCTACTCGGCGCCACCGTTTGGCGGTCACTGCCCGGCTCCCCGATCAACCTGTGGCTCGGCACCGCACTCGCCGGCGCCGCACTCGCGATCACGAACGTGCTGCTGCCCGCCTCGATCAAGCGCGACTTCGGGCCCCGCGTGCCCTTGGTCATGGGGGTCTACTCGGCGCTCCTCGGTATCTCGGCGGCGATCGGCGCAGCGATCGTTGCCCCGGTTGCCGAGCTGCAGACAAGTTCGGGCGACCCTTTGGGATGGCGATGGGGCATGCTCGCAACGGGAGTGACAGTGCCCGCAGCGCTTCTCGCGTGGTGGCTCGCAACGCGACGCGGGAGGCGGGCGACGGTTGCCTTGCGAGCCTCGGAGCCCGGGCCGATGCCTGAGCCCCGCCAGGCAAGCCTCTCTCGACGGGTATGGAGCGACCCCGTGGCGTGGTGGATCGCGCTCTATATGGGCAGCGTCTCTTGGGTGTTCTACATTCACGCGATGTGGCTGTCGCCGATCGACCTCTCGCGAGGCACAGACACGGTGGTCGCGGGGGGTCACGTCACGTTCTTTCACGCGTTCGGCATGATCGGCTCGCTCGTTGCCCCGCTGATCACGCGCGGGGCACTGCAACGACTCGTGCCGATACTCATTCCGCTCGTTGGCGTCGTCGGCGGCATCGGAGTCGTGTTCTTTCCCGAACCTCTGCTGCTGGTCTGGCTCGTACTGCTCGGCCTCTGCTCGGGAGCCTCACTCAGCATCGCGCTGACGTTTATCGCGCTGCGCTCACCGAGCACGCAGGCTGCCGGCGCGGTTTCGGGCATGTCGCAGTCGTTCGGCTATCTCATGGCGGGCCTCGGGCCGATTCTCTTCGGGTGGCTGCATGCCGCGAGCGGCGCATGGGCGCTGCCGCTGCTGGTACCGCTCTTCGGCGCAGCGGTGCAGTTCGTCGCCGGCATCGCCCTGCTGCGCGGCCGAATGGCGCTCGACGACGGTCGCTGACTGCCCAGTCACTGCCGGGGATCAATGTGTGGACCCCGATGCTGTCGATATTTTCTGCACGAAGCACCCATCGTCAATAGTTAGTCATAATCTTTGTCAATGCTGATGCGAACCGTGTCGCGGTCTCATATACTCGCTCTTGCTGACATTTTGCGGCGCAAAGATCCGTAAGACAAAGGAGTCACCCAATGGCCTCTGCTCAAGAGCAGGTCGAGCAGTTTTTCGCCAAGCTCGATGGCGGTATCGAATCGATGCTCATCGACTACGGGCGAGAGACAACTCTCGCCGAGTACTCGCTCTACGGTGCCCCCGAGACCGAGGAGGATCTGGCCGCGAGCAAGCTCTTCGGCCGCGAAGTCAGCCGCGCCATCAACAGCTACCTGCGAGCCGCCAAGCAGGCAGGCGCGGCCGGGGCCTTCGAAGAGATGATCTTGACCGTCGACGATGTGCACACCTTTGTCTGTCCGACTGCTGCAGATGCTTCAGTGCTGCTCTCGGGCACACTCTCGGCTGAGTCAAGCAGCCTCGGCATGCTGCGACTGCAGACACGCGAAGCCGCGAAGACCATCACCGTCTGAGCCGCGGCACCTCACACGATTTCCCGCACATCTTCTCTGAGAACGGACCCAGTCGATGCCAAACTACTCTGAAAAAATTCATGCGCTCAGCACTGAGATTCCCGGAGCGATCTCAGTGTTACTCGTAGACGCCGAGAGCGGCATGCTGATCTCGTCCATCGGCAGCAAGGTAAATCCCGAGGTGATTGGTGCGGGCATGAGCGCCTTCGCCTCCGCGTTCAACGCAGTGCTTGCCGAAATGGGCAACGGCGCAATCAACGAGACGGTATTTACCGTGGGCAGCCAGTTTCACGCAATGCACCGCGTGACCGCACACCCGTCGATCTACCTCATGGCGATCGTCGACAGCCGAAAGACCAACCTCGCCACGGTACGGGCCGGTGTGCAGCGCGCCGCAGCCTCGATCACGCTGTAGCCACTCCAGGCTCCCGGCACACTGGCAGCCCGTAGCGGGCAACCCGGTCACTCGCGTCGCAACAGCACGCACGCCGGGCAGGGATTAAGAAACCCCCGCGATCACAATGTTTTCATTGGATCGCGGGGGTTTTTCTCTGGCGGAGCCAGGGGGATTTGAACCCCCGGTCGAGTTTAACCCCGACCCTTCATTAGCAGTGAAGTCCGTTCGGCCGCTCCGGCATGGCTCCGTAGAACATCCTAGGGCACTGCACCCGGACAGCGGAAATCGAGACGGCTCACGCCGAGCCGATTGATTCTCTGCTCTAGTACTGCGTGCGGCCCGCCGAACAGGTTTGGCTTGAGGCAGGCTGGCCGGTGACGTTCGGGGGCAACACCGTCACCGGAGGTGCCTCGGCGCCCTCGGCAGGCGCAGCCTCACCCTCAGCCGGAGCCTCGCCCTCGGCTGGGGCCGCGGGTTCAGCAGGAGTCTCTGCAACAGCAGCCTCTCCGACACCCGCAATCTGGAACGGCTCACCACTCAGCACGATGCTGATCAGTTGATCGCCAGAATAGCGGTCTGGAGAGAGTCGACCCGGGTTGTATGGGTGAGCACCCGAGGGGTACTGCACAAAGTTCACGCGGCTCAGGTCGATATCAACCGCGGTGCCCGCGAGCTTCTGCAGAAACTCGATCGAAGCCATACTGCTCGACATGGTGAGGTTCTCAAAGCCGGCCTTCGCGAGGCTGTATACCTTCATCGGATTGCTCAGGGTGTCTGCGCTGCGCATCTGGCGCATGAGCGCCGACATGAAGACCTGCTGGTTGCTGATGCGGCTCACGTCACTGCCGTCGCCCACACCGTAGCGTGTGCGAACGAAGTTCAGCGCATCGACACCCGATACAGTAACCTCGCCCGCGGGCAGCGAAAGACCAGTTTCTGAATCCTCGATGGGCTGGGCGATGCAGACTGTCACGCCGCCGATTGCGTTCGTGATGTCGATGACGCCATCGAAGTCGACCATTGCGGCATATGGGATCTCCATGCCCGTGAGCTCGGTGATGGTGGCCGCAACGCACGAAAGCCCGCCATAGCTCAGCGCGGTGTTGATCTGCTGCTCGCTCATCGCGCTCGACACATCGCCCGTTTCGGGGTCGGTGCAGCTTGGAATGGGCACCATCAGGTCACGTGGAAAGCTGATGACCGTCGCGCTCTTGTGGTCGGCGGGAATGTGCAGCAGCAGGTTGACGTCGTTGAGCTCGCCCTCCTCGCCGTCATACATCACCGAGCCTTCTTTACGCTTATCGGAACCAACGAGCAGAATGGTCAGCTCGCCCTCGAGCGACTGCGAGCCCGCGCCGATAGCCTCGGCCTTGGGCACCGCGGCGAGCTCGACGATGTTCGCGTCTTTCGTCACGCCCCAGATGGCGTATGCCGCGACCGAGACGCCGCTGACGGCAACCACGAGCACCGCCGTGAGCAGCACTTTGGCCGCGTTCGCCCAAGAGACCGAGCGACGCAGGCGGCCATGGCGCGCGCCAAGTTTCGACGCGGGGATTCCACGCTGCTGTCGTGCCATAAATGAAGCTCCAAGTCGAAATTCGGCGCGCCAAAAAAAGCGCATCCATGAATTTTACCGGCCCGCTCTGAAATCTCGCTGATATCAGGGGGCTCGCAGCACGGAGCGAAATGAGAATGCCCGGCCAGAAGAGTTCTGACCGGGCACCTGCGGCGGAGGGTAGGGGATTTGAACCCCTGAGGCTTTCACCTGCTAGTTTTCAAGACTAGTTCCTTCGGCCGCTCGGACAACCCTCCGCGTACGAGCTTAACCTAAGTGAGCCGGCGCTTCAGACCGCGCGGCCGAGCAGCGCCGGAAAGCGCTCGCGCAACGCCGTCGCGAGCCCGTTCTCGAAGACGGTGCCGGTGACACGGCCCGCGGTCTCGAGCACGAGCGCGTCAGCCTGGCCCATCGCGACCGAATCACCGCGACGGCCCGCCCATTGCAGCATCTGAATGTCGTTTTCGCCGTCGCCGGCGGCGAACACCCTTGAGGGATCGATGTCGAGATCAAGCCGCAGTCGTTCGAGCGCGCTCGCCTTCGTGACTCCCTCAGGGGCGATATCGAACCAGGTGGTGAGGCCGACCGCGTACGAGACGCGATTCAGACCGAGCACCTTCGAGATCTCGAGAAAGTCTTGCAGCGCGTGGTCTGGTGAAACCACGAGCACCCTGCTCGCGCGAGCCTCGAGCAGTTCGTCGAACGTGACCTGCCGCTGCCTGCGAGGCAGCGTGCCAGAGGGCATCCTCTCGGTGTAGAGAAACTCGCCCTCGTCGGTCTCGACTCCGTACACCGCGGTGACGAGGTGGGTGCGAATGCGCCGCAGCAGACCCCTGGGGCTAAACGACTCGACTCGCTCGCGACGATACGCGCGCGAAGCCAGCGGATCGCGCTTCAGCGTCACCGCACCATTGGCCGCGACCACCCAATCGGGCTGGATGCGCAGCTGCTCGACGACGTCGAGTGTCGCCTCGACGGCGCGGCCGGTCGCCACGACGACCTCGTGCCCGGCGCGGTGCAGGGTGCGAATCGCCTCGGCTACCTCTGGCTCGGGCTTCGCCGGAATGTATTGACCGTGCTCGTCGCGCTCGCCGAACGGCATGATCGTGCCGTCGATGTCGAGCGCGATCAGGTGACGCTCGGCCTTCGGCACCGTGGGCTGCATTACGCGGCCACCGGCGTCAGCACTTCAAGCCCACCAAGGTATGGCCTGAGGGCCTCGGGCACGCGAACGCTGCCGTCTGCTTGTTGGTGCGTTTCGAGGATCGCGACGATCCATCTCGTGGTTGCCAGCGTGCCGTTGAGCGTCGCGACAGGCGATGTCTTGCCGTTCTCACCGCGATACCGCGTCGACAGCCGGCGCGACTGATACGTGGTGCAGTTCGACGTCGAAGTGAGCTCGCGGAACGTTCCCTGCGTCGGCACCCAGGCCTCGATGTCGAACTTGCGCGCGGCGCTCGAGCCGAGGTCGCCGGCCGCAACGTCGATCACGCGGTAGCTGAGGCCGAGGGCCTGCAGCATGTCTTCTTGCCAGGCCACGAGGCGGTCGTGCTCTGCCTCTGCCTCTTCTGGAGTCGTGTAGACGAACATCTCGAGCTTGTTGAACTGGTGCACGCGCAGAATGCCGCGGGTGTCTTTGCCGTGCGAGCCGGCCTCGCTGCGGTAGCAGGTGCTCCAGCCCGCATAGCGCAGTGGCCCGCGCTCGAGATCGACGATCTCGTCGGCGTGGTACCCCGCGAGCGCCACCTCGCTGGTACCCGTGAGAAACAGGTCTTGCGCCGGCAGGTGGTAGACCTCGTCAGCGTGCTCGCCGAGAAAGCCGGTGCCCTGCATGATCTCGGGCTTCACGAGCGTCGGCGGGATCAGCGGCACGAACCCGGCGGCGAGCGCCCGGTCGAGCGCGAGGCTCATGAGCGCGAGCTCGAGGCGCGCACCGACACCCTTCAAGAAGTAGAAGCGAGCGCCAGACACCTTTGCGCCGCGCTGCATGTCGATGGCGTCGAGCATCTCGCCGAGCTCAAGGTGGTCGCGCGGTTCGAAGTCGAACGTCGGCACCTCGCCGACCTCGCGCAGCGTCACGAAGTTCTCTTCGCCGCCCGAGGGCACCCCTTCGACCACGATATTCTCGATGCGGCTCGCTGCAGCTTCGAATGCAGCCTCGGCTTCGCGCGAGCGCGCCTCAGCCGCCTTCACCTCTGCGGCGAGTTGCTGTGCGCGGGCGATGAGCGCCGGCTTCTCTTCTTTCGAGGCGGCCTTTACCTGCTTGCCGAACTGGTTCTGTTCGGCGCGCAGCGTCTCGAACTCGCTGAGTGCGGCACGCTTCGCCTCGTCGGCGGCAATCGCGAGATCTACCGTCGATTCGTCGTTGCCGCGTGCTCGTTGCGAGCGCTTGATGGTCTCAGGGTCGTTGCGCAGGAGCTGAGGATCAATCACCTCTCCATCCTATTCGACCCGCGCCTGCCATCCCTGGCAATGCTTTGGCCTGAGCGTTGTCACGGCGCAAGCGGGTAACGTTGAGTCATGGTCACCTCTCAGCCCCGTGCCGCGGTCGTGTACCACCCGCTCAAGACCGATGTTTCGGCGCTGAGATCGGCCGTGCTGCGGCACGAGGCGAAAGCCGGTTGGGCGCCGAGTATCTGGCACGAGACGAGCGAAGACGATGCGGGCCAGGCGGTGACGAAGCTCGCGCTTGAGTCGGGGGCGAGTGTGGTGCTCGCGTCGGGCGGCGACGGCACGGTGCGCGCGGTTGCAGAGGCATTGCGAGGATCAGGCACTCCCCTTGCGGTCGTTCCGCAGGGCACGGGCAACCTGCTCGCGCGCAATCTCGGCGCCCCGCTCGGAGACCTCGACGAGTCCGTGCGTGCGGCGTTCTTCGGCGAGAACCGCCCCATTGATCTCGGAGTGGTGTCGATTACGCGAGCAGACGAGAGCGAAGACGAGCATGTCTTTCTCGTGCTCGCCGGCATGGGCCTCGACGCCCGCGCGATCACCGCGACCCGCTCTTCACTCAAGAAGCGGCTGGGGTGGCTTGCCTATGTCGACGCGGGCATGCGCACCATGATCAAAGATGCGCCGCTGCAGATCCACTACTCGGTCGATGGTGCGCCACTGAAGTCGCTGACCGTGTTTACAGTGATGATCGGAAACTGCGGGCTGTTGCCCGGCGGCGTGCTGCTGATTCCCGACGCTGAGCTCGATGATGGCAAACTCGACGTCGTCGCCCTGCGCCCGCTCGGCCCGTTCTCGTGGCTGCGCATCTGGCACAAAATCGGCTTCGAGAACGGGGTGTTGCGCAAGACAAAGACTGGCCGCAAAATGATCGACCTCGTGAACGACACCCGCTCAGTCAGCTACATGCGGGCGGCGCGCTATGCGCTCTCCGTGACGCACCCCGAGCCGATCCAGCTCGACGGCGACGACTTCGGCCTCGCCCTCGCCGCGAGCGGCACCGTCGACCCCGGCGCTCTCACTGTGCGCGTGCTTGCCTCGTGGGCACCGGCCGTCTAATCTGAGCGCGACCTGCGAAGCTACGCCTCGCGAGCGCCAGACATCACGTCGAGCAGCCAGTCACGGGCGTCGCGGAACGCCTCGTTGTCGTGCTCATCCTGCGTCGTCGCGGCGACGCGGTCAGCGCGCTGGTACGAGCCGAGAAACACGACGCGTGGGCTCGAACGCTTCACCCCGAGCAGGGCGTCGGCGACACGCTCGTCGCGCACGTGGCCCTCGGCGTCGATCACGAAGCGGTATCGGCCCATGCGGTCGCCGATCGGGCGCGAGGCGAGCAGCGTGAGGTTGACGCCGCGGGTAGCGAACTGCTCGAGCAGTTGCAGCAGCGAGCCCGGCTTGTCGTCTGGCAGCTCGACGATGAGGCTCGTCTTGTCGGCGCCGGTGGGCTCCCCGACGGGTGCGGTGCGCCCGACGAGCACGAAGCGCGTCACGGCGTCGGGGTTCTCGGCGATCGCGTCGGCGAGCACCTCGACGTCGTAGTACTCCTCGATGCCGGGCGGCGCGATCGCGGCGTCGGCGCCCTTACCCTCGTCGAAGAGGTCGGCCGCGGCCTGCACGTTCGAGGTCGCGGGCAAGTGGCGGTGCCTCGGCAGCTGATCGTCGAGCCATCTGCGGCACTGCCCATACGCGACCGGGTGGCCGGCTACCACCCCGATGTTCTCGAGCTTCGTGCCGGGCTTCGCCACGAGCACGAAGCGCACGGGCACGAGATATTCGCCGATGATCTGCAGACCGGGAATCGTTGCCAACGCGTCCTGCGCCACCGTGACCCCGCCGTCGACCGAGTTCTCGATGGCGATCATCGCGGCATCGCTCGCGCCCGTGATGACGTCGTTCAGGGCCTCGCCGATGTTCGCCACCGGCGCCCACTCCTGCCCCTGCGCCTCGGGCACCTGCCGCAGCGCGGCCTCGGTAAAGGTGCCAGCCGGCCCCAAGAAGCTGTAGCGGCGGAGCGTCGGCGAGGTCTCAGGCATGGGTCAAGCGTACTCGCTTGAGCTTCAGCGACATTGCACGGGCAGAGCAGCGCGAGGATCAGCCCAGCGCTTTTGCCACCAACGCCTGTGCGGCAGCCTGCACCTCGGCCAGGTGATCCTCGCCCCGAAATGACTCTGCATAAATCTTCATGACGTCTTCGGTGCCGCTTGGCCGCGCCGCGAACCAGGCGTGCTCGGTCTGCACCTTGAGGCCGCCGATCGCCGCACCGTTGCCGGGAGCCGCGACCAGCACGGCGGTGATCGGGTCGCCGGCGAGCGTCGTGTCGGTCACGTCTTCGGGTGAGAGCGCGGCGAGCGCCGACTTCTGGGCCGGGGTGGCCGCAGCGTCGATGCGCGCATAGGCGGGGGTGCCGAATAGCTCGGTCAGCTCGCGGTAGCGCTCGCTCGGCGACTGGCCCGTGACCGCCTGAATCTCGGCCGCGAGCAGGGCGAGCAGAATGCCGTCCTTGTCGGTGCTCCAGGCGCTGCCGTCGAAGCGCTGAAACGAGGCGCCCGCGCTTTCTTCGCCACCGAACACGACGGTGCCATCGCCCAGGCCGGGCACGAACCACTTGAAGCCGACTGGCACCTCGAGCAGCGTGCGCCCGTGCGACGCGACGACGCGGTCGATGATCGCCGACGAGACGAGCGTTTTACCGATGCCCGCCTCCTGCGGCCAGTCGGGCCGGTGTGTCAGCAGGTAGTCGATCGCGACCGCGAGAAAGTNNCGTCGCGCGTCACGATGCCGTGGCGATCAGAGTCTGCGTCGTTGCCCGTGACGATGTCAAAATCATCGCGATAGGCAGCGACGGTCTGCATGACGCTCGCCGACGAGGGATCCATGCGAATCTTGCCGTCCC
>DDEV01000020.1 GCA_002336855.1 Leucobacter sp. UBA1945
GCTTCGTCGCTTGCAGCGCGAGCAGCACCAGCCCGAAGCCCGCGAGCACCGACGACAGCACCACCGCGAGCGAGAGCGGAGCGAGCAGGAGCGCGCCGCCGACGAGCGGAAAGAGCAGAAACGCGGCGAGGGCTGCCGAGCCGAGCGACGCGAGCAGCAGCGGTTTGACCGCGGCCTGCCTTCGTGCGGCATCTTGCAGCTCGAGCGGCGCGCCCATGACGCCGAGCGATCGCGAGATGTCGGCGCGGTCGAGAATCTGGGCGGCCTGGTTCACCCCGACGGTGCACGCCACCATCGCGAAGGTGCCCACGACGACGATGAAGACACCGGTGCGGATGTCGGCGAGCAGGTACTGTTCTGGGCCAGAGAGGTCGGTGCTGTTCTGCGCCATTCCGAGCAGCGCGATGCCCGCGCCTGCGAATACGGCGACGAAGCTTGCGACGGCGACGCCAGATACCTGTCGCCATGCGGCTCGGGGTGATTCGAGAATCGCCCTGGCCCCGAGCAGCTGCGCCGGCTTTTGGGCCTTTCGGGCCTGCCTGCGGGCCAACATGCCGAGCACCCATGCGCCGATCACGTCTATGGCGAAGAGGGTGATGGTGAGGGCGATGCCGAGTGCGGCGATCATCGCGGTGACGCCGCCGAGCGCCGAACCGAATGAGGCGAGGTTGCCCGTGACGAGGCTCGCCACGATCAGTCCGACGACCGCGATGAGCGCGGGGAGCCACGGAATTGCCGGGGCATGCTGCTTCATCACCACGCCGAGTGGTGAGATGTTCACGCGCCTCAGGCTGAGGACCGCGCTCGCCGTCGCGATGGCGGTCACCGCGAACACGACGGCGATGAGCCCCCAGGCTGGCAGCATGACCGCGGCCGCGCCGAGTGCCGAGCCCCTGAATGGGATGAGGCCGATGAGCGGGGTCGCCGAGAGAGCGAGCAGCGCGCCAGCAATCGACCCGAGCAGGGCCGTCGCGGCGGCCTCGAGCACGGCGAGCACCGAGGTGTCGGCCGCGGTCGCTCCGAGCAGCCGCAGCGTCGCGAGGCGATGATCGCGCCTGCGCGCTGAAAGTTTCGCAGCGGCGCCGCCGAGCGAGATGAGCGGGATCCCCATCAGCACCAGCGCGATCACCGCGCATGCTTGGTACAGGCCGGCGAGCTCGTCGCCGTATGACCAGAAGCTCTGGGCGCCGCCGAGCACGATGGCGAGCAGCGCGGTCACGCACGCGAAAGCGGTGGCAGGCAGCAGGATCGATCCCACGCCCTGCCTGCTCGGACGAGAGAGCAGAGAGAAGACGCGAAAGATCACCGGGCTGCTCCGTTCTGAACCTGCGGTGCCGCGGGGATCCAGGCCGCGGGATGCTGCGGATCAGCCTGTTGCTGTGTCGCCCGCCGGGCCTCGCTGTCGGCGACGATGCGCCCGTCTCGCACCGAGATGACGCGCTGGCAGCGGGCCGCGACCGTAGCATCGTGCGTCACCATCACGAGCGTGCGGCCCTGCGCAACGGTTGACGCGAGCAGCGCGTCCATGACCTCAGACGAGGTGGTCGAATCGAGCGCACCGGTCGGCTCGTCGGCGAAGACCACGCGCGCTCCGGTGACCTGGGCGCGCGCGATCGCGACCCGCTGCGCCTGCCCGCCTGAGAGCTCACCGATGCGGCGATCCTCGAGCCCGGCCAATCCGAGCGTCGCAAGCGCGTGTGCGGCAGGGGCGATCGATTCGTTCTTCGAACGGCCCTGCAACATCAGCGCGAGCGCGACGTTCTCGATTGCGGTGAGCTCGGGCATGAGCAGGCCCTGCTGAAACACGAAGCCGAACTGGTCGCGGCGCAGGCGGCTGCGCTCGCGGTCGCCCACCGAGCTGATCGCCGTGCCCTCGAATGAGACCGTGCCCGAGTCGGGCAGCAGAATACCGGCGAGAACGTGCAACAGCGTCGTCTTGCCCGAACCCGAGGCGCCCATGATGGCGGTCGAGGTGCCGGGCGCGATTTCGAGCGAAACGCCGTCGAGGGCGCGGGTTGATCCGTAGTGTTTCGTGAGCAGGCTTGCCTGCAGGGCCGGTGTGTTCATACCTTCGAGTCTGCGCTGCCGATCGGGCAGTGTCATCGGCCGCGGGTACCGTTTGTGTCGTACCATCGGCTGATTCGCTTGTCTGCTTTGCCGTGAAGTCGAGGATCAGCCACCGCCTCTGCTGTCAGATGTCGCAGCTAGGGTGAAGCCATGAGCGCCGACTGGAGAGATGACCCGCGACCGATTCGCGCGGTCGGGGTGTTTCAAGACGCCGTGATCGATGAGAACGCGTGGCCGGCAAGGATTCCCGCGGTGCGAGAGTTTCTTCGCGTCGCCCGTTCAGGTCCGCCCTTCGGCGGGTGGGAGTTCTCGTCGGGTGTGACGTTTCTTGTCGGCGAGAACGGCTCGGGCAAGTCGACCCTCATCGAAGGGATCGCCGAGGCCGCGGGCCTGCCGCCCGAAGGGGGCACGGCGAACGGTGGGGCGAGGACCAGGCGCACCGAGTCTGGGCTCGGGCAGTGGCTGAAGGTGCAGCGGGGGCTCGGCGCTGCGAAGGGCGAGTTCTTTCTGCGCGCCGAAACGATGCACGGCTATTACAGCTGGCTCGAAGATCTGCCGCAGCAAGCTGGTCCAAGCCTGCATCGCCTCAGCCACGGCGAATCGTTCAACGCCCTGCTCGACGAGAAGCTCGATCACGAGCGGTACGTGACCGGCCTGGCGATCCTCGACGAGCCCGAGGCGGCGCTGTCGTTCAACTCGACACTGCGATGGCTCGCGAGCCTCGACCGAATGCGTTCGCGGGGCACGCAGGTGATCTGCGCCACACACTCGCCTGTGCTGGCCTCGTTGCCCGGCGCCACCATACTTGAACTCGGCGAATGGGGCATTCGCGAGACGAGCTGGGAAGACCTCGAGCTTGTATACCACCACCGCTCGTACCTGCAATCGCCAGGGCGCTACCTGCGTCATCTCCTCGACGCGGAGTAGTGCCGCGAAAGAATCAGGTAGCTCACTAGCGCCGCCCAGGCGAAGCCATTAGCTTTAGTGCATGGGCACTACTCGTAGATCGATTGCTGGGGCGCTACTTCTCGGAGTGGCGATTGCGCTGAGCGGTTGCGCCGCTGAGAACCCAAAAGACGACAGCCAGGTCACCGCACCCGAAGGCGGCGAATCGTCCACTGGGATGGAGGCCGCGTGGCTTGACGGCGGTCGAATGATCGGGGTAATTACGCAGGGGTCGTCGAGCTGTGTGCCATTCGCGGAGGACGTTACGGCGAAGGGCCAGGAAGTCACCGTGACCCTCAGCGACACGATCGAGGGGCAAGAGGATCGACCGTGCACCGCCGACTACACGGCGCGCGCCTCGGCCGTTGGTGTGCCCGAGGGTGTAGACCCTCGTGAAGATGTCACGATCCACGTGAACTACGGTGATCAGAAAACGTCGATCGAACTCGACGGTGAGAGCGGCTTGACGGGCGCACCAGGCACCCCGACCGACTACCTGCCGAGTGCGGCATGGGTGCAAGACGATCATGGGATCGTGCTCTTGACCTGGGGATCGTCGACCTGTCTGCCAGTCATTGGGCAGGTAGACGAGACCGATACCGCGATCACCGTGAACTTCAACACGATTGATGGCGCCTGCACAATGGATATGGTGCCGCGCCTGACGATGATCGGCCTGGCCGATAAGAACGACGACCGCACTTTGACGCTCGTCGGTGGTGGGCTCGACGGGGCAGTGACTGTGATCTGAACTGGTCTCGCGCCCGGAGCCGCCTCTGGGGCGTTTGGTGCCTTCGGCAGGGGATACGATTGAAGACGTGTCTGTAACTAATGAACGAGCCGAGATCATGTCGGCCCAGCGCAATGACGACAGCTTCGCGACCCTTTGGGACGAGCTCGAGTGGCGCGGGCTGGTGCACGTATCGACCGATCCCGAGGCGCTCAGCGAGCTGCTCGAGGGCGCTCCGTTCACCTATTACTGCGGCTTCGACCCGACCGCTCCCAGCCTGCACCTCGGCAACCTTGTGCAGCTGCTGCTGCTGCGTCGGCTCCAGCTGAAGGGGCACAAGCCCCTCGGCCTCGTCGGTGGCTCGACCGGTCTGATCGGTGATCCTCGCCCGACCGCCGAGCGCACCCTGAACAGTCGCGAGACCGTTGAAGAGTGGGTGACACGCCTGCAGGCGCAGGTGTCGCGGTTTCTCTCGAACGAGGGCGAGAACGCGGTGCGCCTCGTCAACAACCTCGACTGGACCGCCCCGCTGAGCGCGATCGACTTCTTGCGCGAGATCGGCAAGCACTTCCGCGTCGGCACGATGCTTAAGAAAGACGCGGTTGCGGCGCGACTGAACTCCGATGAGGGCATCAGCTACACCGAGTTCAGCTACCAGATTCTGCAGGGCTTCGACTTTCTCGAGCTCTTTCGTCAGTACGACTGTAAGCTGCAGTCGGGTGGCAGCGACCAGTGGGGCAACCTGACGAGCGGCACCGACCTCATTCGCAAGGTCGAAGGGCAGTCGGCGCACGCCATCGGCACCCCGCTCATCACGAACTCTGATGGCACCAAGTTCGGCAAGAGCGAGGGCAACGCGATCTGGCTCGACGCCGAGATGTGCTCGCCGTACCGCTTCTACCAGTTCTGGCTCAACCAGGCCGACGCCGACGTAATCGACAGGCTGAAGGTGTTTACCTTCTTGACCCGCGCCGAGATCGAGGAGTACGAGCGTCTGGTGGCAGAAGAGCCATTCCGTCGGGCGGCTCAGAAGCGCCTCGCTCTCGAGGTGACGACGCTCGTGCATGGCTCGACCGCAGTAGACGCGGCGATCCTCGCCTCCGAGGCGCTGTTCGGTCAAGGCGACCTCGCGGCGCTCGACGCGGCGACCCTCGAAGCCGCACTCGACGAGCTGCCCGGCGCAAGCGGCACTGCCGGCGCCTCGATCGCGCAGTTGCTGGTCGACGCGGGGCTCGTGCAGAGCCTCGGCGAGGCGCGACGCGCGATCAAACAGGGCGGCGTCTACGTGAACAACGCCCAGGTCGAGGCCGAAGACGCGGTGCTCGAGGCTGACCAGCTTCTGCACGGCAGCTTTGCTGTGCTGCGCCGAGGCAAGAAGACGCTTGCCGCGGTGCGCGCGTAACTTCCGAGAGCGTCGCTTCCTCGCAGGCCGCTTCGTCGCCCGTAACCTTCTGACGGGTTCGCTGCGAGACCCGCGGCGAAGCCAGCAGGGGAGTAGCGTGGGGGCATGAGCGAGGATCTTGCTGATACCCATCGAGTGATCGAGCCGAGCGTGCTCTACCTGGGCACTCCTGCGTACCTGGTGGCGACCCGCAATCCAGACGGCACCCCGAACCTTGCGCCCGCATCGAGCCACTTTGCGCTCGGCCGCACGATCGTGCTCGGTCTCGAAGAAGGAGGGCAATCCCTCGACAACGTGCGCAGACACCCCGAACTGACGGTCAATTTTCCGTCTGCCTCGCAGTGGCAGCACGTCGAGCGTCTGGCCGGGGTGACGGGGCGCGACCCGGTGCCGGCTGAGAAAGTCGGGGCGTACGAGTTCGAGCCGCATAAGTTCGAGCGTGCCGGGCTCACCCCGGTGGCCTCTCAGCTGGTCGACGTGCCGCGCGTGGCAGAGGCACCGATTCAGCTCGAGGCGCGCGTGCGTCGGGTTACCGAGGCCGTCACCGGCGAGTTCGGCATGGTCGAGGCCGAAGTCGTCAGGGTGCATGCCGCGCGTGAGATCACGGTGGAAGGTACTGACCACTTCGACCCAGAGGCCTGGCACCCGCTCATCTACGCCTATCGACACTTCTACGATCGCGGTGTCGAGGTGGGATGGACGCGCAAGACGCCGTTCGCGGTGATGCCCGACCCGGTCGAACGATGGGAGCTCTCGGGTGGCACATGGCGAGTTGTTTCTTTCGCCGAGGATCGCGCCACCGTCGAGTTGCTTCGCTGCGATGGCGGCGAGATCGCCGAGGTGCTGACGCTGCGCGAGCCCCGCGAGCTTCGCTGGGCAGCGGTGCAAGCCATTGTTGGGCGGGGCGCACACTCGTCGGGCTGAAGGCAAACCGGATCGCAGGTCGGCCGGGTCGAATCATCCTGGGGGCGAATAATTCTGGTTGAATTCACCCTGGACTTTGTGTCGCGCGCGGGTGTTTCATGGTTGCAGCGGTGCGAGCCGTATTTCATAGACGATAGAGGAGTGACACGTGACCGAGCACACGCCCCAGGGGCCCGTCGATGCGAGCAAGACTCCGCGCTACGCGGGCATCGCCACTTTCGCAAAACTTCCTCGCATTGAAGACGTGCCGTCGGCCGACATCGCGATCGTCGGGGCTCCGTTCGACAGCGGCGTCAGTTTTCGCCCGGGCGCTCGGTTCGGCCCGAGCCACGTGCGCGAGGCTTCGCGGCTGCTGCGCCCATACAACCCGGCACAGGACGCGTCGCCGTTCGAGCTCAAGCAGGTTGTTGATGCGGGCGACATCTCGATCAACCCCTTCGATCTGACCGAGGCCGTGAACGCGGTCGAAGCCGCGGCGACCGAGCTCGGCGAGCGGGTCGACAAGATCGTCACGATCGGTGGCGACCACACGATCGCGCTGCCGCTGCTTCGCGCAATCAACAAGAAGCATGGCCCGGTAGCGGTGCTGCACTTCGACGCGCACCTCGACACCTGGGACACCTACTTCGGCGCCCCCACCACGCACGGCACCCCGTTCCGCCGGGCGTCAGAAGAGGGCCTCATTGATATGACCGCGTCGATGCACGGCGGCATCCGCGGCCCGCTCTACGGCAAGCAAGACCTCGAAGACGACGCCATGCTGGGCTTCCAGATCGTGACGACTGAGTACGTCGAAGAGCACGGTGTGCCCGCTGCCCTCGAACGCATTCGCAACCGTGTCGGCGACAAGCCCCTCTACATCTCGATCGATATCGATGTGCTCGATCCAGCGCACGCTCCAGGCACCGGCACCCCCGAGGCGGGCGGTCTTACCAGCCGAGAGCTACTGCGGATTCTGCGCGGCCTCGCAGACCTCAACATCGTTGGCGCAGATGTCGTAGAGGTTGCGCCCGCCTACGACCACGCGCAGATCACGGCGGTCGCCGCGAGCCATGTCGTATACGAACTCGTGACCGCGATGGCCGCTCGCGGCTGAGCACTCAGTTCTCTGGATCGATTGCTGTAAACGCCAGCAGCAGGCGGGCGCGTTCGACCGGATCATCGAGATCTCGGCCGAGCCGCTCGCCAGCTGAAGCAACCAAGCGGCGCACCGTGTTGCGATGCAGATCGAGATCGCGCGCCGTGCGATCCCAGGAGCCGTGACGCTGCAACCACGCCGAGAGCGCGGCGCGTTCTGCCCGGTATTCGTCGCCGTCGAGCGGCGCCAGCCAGAGACTCGCTGCAGCCCCGCCGAGCATCGGGTCGGCGATCGCCGCAAGCGGCCAGACCTTGCTCAGTTGCTCGAGGTCGTGTCCGCCGACGTGTGTGCCGAGCCTCCTGGCGGTGCGGCTCAGCTCTTCGGCTTCGTGCATCGCGTGCGGCAGCTCGGCGAGCGCTCGCTCCCTGCTGATGGCGAGCACCCAGCCCTCGGCGGTCGCCTGCTCAAGCTCCGTGCGCTCCGGTGGTTTCGACGTGAAAGCCCGCAGTCGTCGACCTCGTTGCTCCACGAGCGGCGTGCGAAGCAGCCGTCGTAGCCAGGCGACGTCAGTGAAGCCCGCCTCCGGGCCATGCTCGTTTCGGCGCTGAGCGATCACCGCGTGGGCGGACTCTGCGCCTCGCCCGAGAGCTCTCTCGAGCAGCCCGGACATGCGCGCACGCTCTCTGCCGGTGACCGCGCTGCTCGTCGCGTCGATGAGAAAGTGCATGAGCAACTGATCGACGGCAAGCGTCTGTTCCGCTGGAAGCCGCGAGAGCATCGAGACGAGACTCGTGGCGAGCAGCAACGCCGTGCGATCAGAGGTGTCGAGGTGCGGAGCTTTTCCGAAGGCGAGCACTGAGAGTGCGGCCGAGCGCTGCGAATTGCGCGCGAGGTGCGCGGTCACCTCGAATGTTGTCGAATGATCATCGCCGGCGACCGTCGTGAACGTAGTCGGGGTGCCCTTCTGCCTCAGCTGCGGCTCGAGTCGGCGCGTGAGGTCGTCGAGCACGCCATCGAGATCGAGGTGCGCTGGGAGCGCGCCCGCAGTGAGCAGGTCTTCACCCACGCGCAGTACCGCCCAGCCACCGCGCTCGCGCGCAAGCACCGCAAGCAGCTGCTGCAGCGAATCGTGCTGCATTGCGGCCTCGGTGAGGTGCTGTGCGGTGGTGACCATTGCCGAGAGCGCGCGCAGCCGCTGGTTTTCGAGTGCGCGCGTGATGAAAGAGATCACCGATGCGAAGTAGACAGCTGGCGGCAGGCACACGAACGGCATGCCCTGCGCGCGGCATGCGGCGATCAGCCCCGGCGGCGCCTCCGAGTAGACGGGCTCGAGCCCCATGACGATCCCGGCCGCACCGGCGGCCTTCGCGCCCGCGACGTACTGTTCCAACTGCTCATCCTCGGTCGGAAGCCCGAGCCCGGTGATGAGCAGCAGATCGCCTGGGGTGAGGTACGGAGCTACTTCGACCAGTTCGATGACAATGGGGTAAGAGAAACCCTGGGCGCGAGCGGACCGCACCGCGTCGACGTCTTCGGGAGCAGGAGAGAGCAGTTTCGCGTCGAAGCTCGGCTCATCGAGCAGCATTGAGAGTGGGATCTCCTGGCGTCTTGCGGGAGGCTCGTGTGGTGACATCGGCGCTGTCTCGCTCTCATTCTGCATTCGCCCGCGCGACCCGCGAGGTTAATTCATCCCAGGGTAGGTGAAAATAGGGCAATTCTTCTAGAGACAGTTCGATATGGCCGCGGGTACCTTTCGAGTCAAGACCTCGTGCAGCCGCCTTCCTTACGCAAGCGGCGCCGGGGCGACCATCACAATCTCTTCATCTCACCCTTGGAAAGGGGACATCGTGGTCCTTGACTATTTCGTGATGGCGGCCTACCTCATCGGCATTCTTGGTGTCGGATATTGGGGCATGCGCCGTTCAAAATCCAAAAGCGACTATCTGGTCGCCGGCCGTCGTCTCGGCGGTTTCATGTACTCGGGCGCCATGTCAGCGATCGTGCTCGGCGGCGCCTCCACGGTCGGTGGCATTGGACTCGGTTGGGAATACGGCATCTCGGGTGCGTGGCTCGTAACCGCGATCGGCCTGGGCATTCTGCTGCTCAGCGCGTTCCTCGCGAAGCGCATCGTGAAGCTGAAGGTCTACACGGTCACCGAGATGCTCGACCTGCGCTACGGCGGTGACAACGGCCTCATCTCGGGCATCGTCATGTTCTTGTACACGATGATGCTGACCGTCACTTCGACCTTGGCCTACGCGACGATCTTCCATGTGCTGTTCGGCATCTCGAATGTGTGGGGCGTAGTCATCGGTGGCACGATCGTCGCGATCTACTCGATCATGGGCGGCATGTGGTCGATCACCATGACCGACATCGTGCAGTTCGTCATCAAGACCGTCGGCATGTTCCTGCTGCTGCTTCCGATCGCACTGTCGCAGGCGCTGGGAGACACCGGCTGCTGGGACGGCATGCGGGAGCGCCTCGGTGACGCGTTCTTCTCGCCGTGGTCGATCGGCGGTCTGACGATCGTCACGTACATCATCGTCTACACCCTCGGGCTGCTCATCGGCCAAGACATCTGGCAGCGCGTCGTCACCGCGAAGAATGCTCGCGTCGCGAAGTGGGGCGGCCTGAGCTCGGGTGTCTACTGCCTGCTGTACGCGCTCGCCGGTGCACTCATCGGCATGGCGGCTCGAGTGCTCTTCCCGGATATGGAAAACCGCAACGACGCGTTCGCGTTCATGGCGCAAGAGATGCTGCCGCCCGGCATCCGCGGCATCGTGCTCGCCGCTGCGCTCTCGGCCATGATGTCGACCGCGAGCGGTGCGCTCATCGCCTCCGCAACGGTATTCAGCACCGACATCATGCCGTGGGTGAAGCGCCTCTTCGGGGTGAAACCGAAGGCTGTTGAGATGCACGACGGTCACGTCGCCGGCGACAACCTCTGGCCGTACCGAATCACGGTGTTCGCGCTCTCAGCCATCACGATGTTCATCGCGACCCTGGTGACCGACGTCGTCGCGGCGCTCACCATCGCCTACAACATTCTTGTCGGCGGCCTGCTCATCGCCATCATCGGTGGTCTGTTCTGGAAGCGAGGAACGCGAGCAGGTGCGCTTGCCAGCATGGCGGTCGGCACGGTGGTTGTGGTCGTCTCGATGCTGCTGATGGGCATGTTTGCGAACGAGCCGATCTACTTCAGCCTCGCGGCGAGCCTCGTGACCTACGTGATCGTCAGCCTCGTCACGAAGCCGACCGAAAGCGGGGTGCTCGACGAGTGGAACAAGCGCCTGAGCCTCGACGATCGCACCGCGGTCAACGAGGTCGTCTACGAAGAAGTCAAGCACTGACATAGCGCCGGTCGGGGCGAGGATCGCCACTCGCCCCGACCGGTCACACCCTCGGCGCGGGGCTGATCCTCGCCCTTGCAAAACGAACGAAGACCAGGCGAACGCGAAACCAGAGCGGAGTGCACGCCCGCAAAATGAGTGCCGATTCGAAGAAGAAGGAGAACTCATGAAGAACGAAACTGCAGATCAGGGCCGACGCATCGGCGGAGACGTCGTGCTCGAATCGCTGATCGCGCTCGGCGCTGAGGCCGTCGTCGGTTTGCCCGGCCAGCATGCGCTCGGGCTCTTCGACGCGCTGCGCCGCTCTGAAATCGCCTACCTGAGCGCCCGCGTCGAGAACAACGCCGGTTTCATGGCCGACGGTCTTGCGCGTGTCACCGGCAAGGTCGCACCGCTGCTGTTGTCTACCGGGCCGGGCGCGCTCACCTCGCTCGCCGCGCTGCAGGAGGCGGCTGCCTCATCAATTCCCGTGCTCGCGATCAGTGCGCAGGTTCCGGTTGCCGGCCTCGGCGGCGGACGCCACGGCTACCTGCACGAGCTGCCCCAGCAGTCCGATTCGTTTCGCGGGGTCGTGAAGCACGTTTACACGGTGCGCACCATGGCGCAGATTCCGACGGCGCTCGCAGAGGCGTGGCGCGTCGCCGAAACGGCCCCGCGCGGGCCGGTGCTTGTCGAGGTGCCGCAAGACATCCTGCTCGCTCCTGCTGATGCGTTCGTGCCGAATCTTGAGAAGGCTGCGCTCGGAGTGCCGGCGCTCTCGCTCACCCCCCTCGCAGAGACCGTCGCGCTCGCAGCGACACTGCTCTCCGGGGCCGAACGGCCGGTCATCTTCGCGGGCGGCGGGGTCGTCAGGGCCGGGGCACAGGCTGAGCTTGCCGCGCTCGCGGAGCGGCTCGACGCTCCGGTCGTCACCACGTTCGGCGGCAAGAGCGCGATTGGCTGGGATCACCCGCTCTCGGCGCGATCCTGGATCGAAGACATCGCGACCACGGAATTTCTCGAGCAGGCAGACGTGCTGCTCATCGTGGGTTCGGGCGTTGGTGAGCTTTCGAGCAACTACCACACCTTCCGACCGGCTGGGCGGGTGATTCACATCGAAGCCGACCTTGGCAAACTGAACTCGAACCACGCTGGTATCGGCCTGCACTCAGACGCGAAACTCGCGCTCGGCGCCATCGACGCGGCGCTCGCCGCAGACGGACACACCTCGACCCCTGTTCGTCGTGCAGCCGCCATCGAACGTGTCGCGGCGCTGCTCGAGACCGTGCTCGGGCGCGTCGAAAACCAGGGGCTCAACGATGAGCTGGGTCTCGTGCGCGGCCTGCGCGAGGCCGTCGGAGACGAGCGCCGGGTCTACTGGGACATGACGATTCTCGCGTACTGGGCCTGGTCGGCGTGGGATCCGCGTGGCGTCGACTTCGCATCGGCGCAGGGGGCGGGCGGTCTCGGATATGGGCTTCCCGCAGCGCTCGGTGCGGCGTTCGGCAGGCGGGTGCGGGGCGAGGAAGGCTCGGTGCTTGCCGTCTCGGGGGACGGCGGTGCGCTCTACGGCATCGCAGAGCTGGCGGTCGCGAAACAGCATGACCTGCCTGTCGTGTGGCTCATCGTCGATGATGGCGGCTATGGCGTCTTGCGCGAGTACATGGAGGGCGCGTTCGGCGCGGCGACCGCGACCGAGCTCGCGCGGCCCGACTACGTGGCTCTCGCGGAGTCGTTCGGCGTACCCGCCGAACTCACCACGCTGCAGGATGCGCCCGCGGCGGTTGCTCGTGCCCTGCATGCAGGCGGCCCCAGAGTCGTCGTGTTGCCCGCGGTGCTTGAGCTTTTCGCGCCGACGCACCTCGATCGTCTTGCCGCGGGTGCCGAATGAGCCGCCCGCTGGTACTTTTCACCGACGAGACCGACCTCGATCCGGGGCCCGGTCGCGCGCTGCTCGAGCAGGCGGGCTGCGACACCCTCCTCGCCGCGCTGCCGAGCAGCGCCGGGCAGGTGAGCGAGCTTCCAGATGGAGCGGAGCGGGCGGTCGCGTTGATCGTCGGCTATGCCCGGATCGACGCGCCGCTGCTCGATCGTTTGCCCCACGTCGAGTGCATCGCGACGATGAGCGCGGGCACAGACATGATCGATCTTGAAGCGTGCAGAAGCCGCGGCATCTGGGTGGTGAATCTCGTCGATGCTGCGACGGAGGAGGTCGCGGCGCACGCGTTGATGCTGCTGCTCGCGCTCGAGCGCAGCCTGCCGGAGAGCCTCGCGGTGACGGCACGGGGCGGCTGGACCGAAGCGGTGAACTCGGTGCCGAGACGCCTCAGCGAGCTTACGCTCGGGCTGTTCGGCTTCGGGCGCATCGCTCGCCGCTTGGCCGAGATCGCGGCACCCGTGGTTGGGCGAGTAATCGCCTACGACCCCTACGCGTCTGCGGCGGGAGACAACGTGGAGATCGTGGGCCGCGAGCAGCTGCTCGCCGAATCCGACGTGCTGTCGTTGCATTCACCGCTCACACCCGAAACGGAGGGGGTGATCGATGAGGCTGCCTTCGCTGCTATGCGTCAGGGAGCCTCGCTCATCAACGTGGCGCGGGGCGAACTCGTGAACTACTCTGCGCTTGGAGCGGCCCTCGACAGCGGCAGGCTGCGCGGAGCGGCGCTCGACGTGCTTCAGGGGGAGCCGCCGAGCGCTGATGATCCGCTGCGGCGCGATGCCCGCGTGCTCGTCACCCCGCATGTCGCGTTTCTTTCCGACGGCTCGCTCGAACGTTACACGCTGGATCCCGCGCGCAACGTGCTCGCATGGCTGCGCGCTGGGCGTCTTGACCACGCCGTGGTGCGTGGCGAGGCTCGCGTGCCTCAGCGCTGAACTGTCGTCTCGACACGCCCAAGGGTTGCGGCTCGCGAGTCTTTTTTGGGCAGAAACGAGTTGTTCCATCTTTTGCAGATTCATGTGGCGGGGGAGTGGCTGGAAGTGAATTCCGCGTAAATTCAACAAGTATGTTCGGCGACGCGCCCGGTTTGCGGGCCTG
>DDEV01000093.1 GCA_002336855.1 Leucobacter sp. UBA1945
CCGCGGTCAGCACGAACGCCCAGCTGAAGCCTGCTAGGTCGACGACGAGGCCAGCGAGCGCCGGGCCGAGCACCCCGCCGAGATCGCTCGCCATCGAGTATGCCGCGACCGGGCCGCCGCCGCGGCGCTTCGCGAGCACGTCTGCGAGCACCGCCTGCTGGCCCGGGTTCGCGAGCGCCGATCCGGCTCCCGCAACGAGCATGATCGCGCCGAGCACCCATAGCGACGGCGCGACTCCCATCGCGGCGTACGCCACGGCAAGTATCGACAGCCCCACGACGAGCATGGGCTTGCGGCCGATCGTGTCGGTCCAGCGGCCGGCGGGAAAGATGAAGACCGCGTTTCCTGCGGCATAGGCGGCGAGGATCCACGCGGCCATCGTCGCGTCACCGCCGAAGGTGACCGCAACCAACAGCGGAATCAGCGAGACGCGCACCCCGTACGACGCCCACCCGAAGCTGAACACCGAGAACAGCAGCGTGCGAAACAGCGGCACGAGCATCGCCCGCTTCAGACTCAGATCAGTATCGGCATCTGCGCTGATGTCTGGCCTGCCCCGAGCGCCCTTTGCCCCCGGAGTGCCGGGCGCACCGGCTGCCTGCGATCCTCGAAGCGCAATCGCCACGATCGCGGCCGCAACCAGCAGGGTGAAGAAATAGAAGACAAACGGGGCGCGAAGGCCGAACACCGCGACGACGCCACCGAGCACCGGGCCGAAGAGCCCGCCGAGCAAAAAACCGGCAGCGTTGAGGCTCGCGACTCGTCCGCGAGACTCGACCGGGCTGACCTTCGCGAGCAGCGCGGTTGCCGCAACCGTGAACAGGGTCGAGCCGATGCCTCCGGCGCCCCGCAGCAGAACGAACTGCGGGTAGTTTGCGGCGAGCGCCGCGGCACCGGTCGAGACGGCGACGATCAGAATGCCGATGGTGTAGGTGCGGCGCTCACCCATGCGCGCGACCGCCCAGCCCGCGAGGGGCGCAGAGACGAGTCGCATGAGCGCGAAGGCGCTGACGATCGCCGACGCGGCGAAGTTCGACACCCCGAATTCGAGCGCGAACTGCGGAATCGCAGGGGCGACGACGCCGTAGCCGAGCGCGACCGCGAATCCGCCCGCAACGAGCGCCCACACCTCGAATGGCAGGGGAGTTCTCGCGGGTTTCGGTGTCTTTGCGGGGTTCGCGGGTGTCGTCACCCATTGAGTCTAGGGCGGCTCAGCTATCCGCAGGTTCGCCGCCCCCGCTCACGCGTGCTCGACTGGCAACCAGAGTTCGGTTGTCGCGGTGCTGAAGTCTTCAGTGCGGTCAAGGATTGCGACGATCGACGGACCTGGGCGCAGGCGCCAGGGGTTCGACGGGAACCATTCGGAGGCCGTTGCCGCGTAGGTGACTTGCAGCGCGGCCGGGTAGGGCCCGCTGTTGCGGAACACTGCCCACGTGCCACTGGGAACCTCGATCACATGGAGATCTTCGGGGGCCGTCGTGGTTGCGTCGAGGGCGACGCCGTGCAGATAGGTGAGTTCGCTCCCTTCGGCGTAGTCAGGGTCGACGTCGGCGCTCACCTGAAGCAGGCCCGCCGGCTCTGTGTTTGCGAGCGCTTTCAGCCGAGCGTGTTCGCTCATGGGCAGCGAAGCGATGTGCGCTTCGATCTGAGAGTTCGGCCCCTCGTGAACAAGCCGCACGCGAGCGGCGTGGCCCACGAGCTGAAACGCCGGCCGGTCGGTAATTCTGGTATCCATTGAAGTGTTTCCTTCTACGATGAGGCGGAGCCTTAGTTGCGGTTGCGATCGAAGGGGGCCGCCATTGCTTCGCACGTCAGCGGGGCTTGCCCCGTGCACGGATCGAAAGGCTCGCCCAAAGGCCTCCGTGGATCCATAGCCGAATCGCACGGCAATGTCGAGCAGCGGGACACCCGCGACCACGTCTGCCGCGGCTACGGTCATTCGCCGTCGTCGAACATACTCAGACAGTGGCATTCCCGTGAGCGACGAGAACATTCGTCGCAGGTGGTACTCGGTAGTGCCGAGCGTGCCGGCCAAAGCCGCGATCTCGAGATCTTCTGACAGGTGCGCTTCGACGAAGTCGATCAGTCTGTTGAGTTCAGTAATCACGATGCCTCCCTTCGACTTCGATCCTGACGGCCGGGCGAGGCCGGTGCCCGATAGTTCGGGTTCGATCTGATCGGCTCATCTCACCGGTCTCGTTCAACCCGCATCATCTGTTGCTGCGGCGACCGAGCCGTCGCGCCAAGGTTCTTCCCGAGTGCCAGGTCATTTCAACATGTTAGAGTCCAGCCACGGCGCGTTCGCAATCGCTCGGAGCCTCCACACCCTTTGAGATGCCCGGGCCAACAGGCGAGGGCGCGTAGACACGAGCGATGAAGCGAACCTGACGATGCCACTCGGATACATCATTACGGTGACGATTGCGGCATGGTGCACCTTCTTCGCCTGCGTAGCACCCCGGCGCCCAAATCTGTTGGCGAAGTCGAGCTGGTTCTTCGGAATGATCATCAATGAAGTGCCATTCCTCGCAGTGTATTTCTTGGTTGCGGCTACGGTTCTCACAGCCTGGGAAGGTGATCTGGACAGCGCAGTAGGCAAGTTCGCACTCATCTACTGCGGCATGGTTGTGCTCGGCCTCGCCATCGTCGCCTGGCGCGGGGTGCGCAGCGACCGGGTCGTCGCACGAGCACTGGACCAAGGGCTGGCAAGTGGCTGGCGAAGCCGCGTGACGGCGCCGCTGCCGCGGCATCGCCAGTGGCTTCGCATACTCGTCTTTCCGTTTCTGCGGTCGAGACGGGGAGTGGAGCGTATCAAGAACATCTCATACGGCGATGCTGGGCGCAGCAATCTGCTCGACATCTACCGGTGCCGCGATACTCCCAGCGGCGCGCCGGTGATGGTCTACTTTCATGGAGGCGGCTTCACCACGGGGCGAAAAAGCCGAGAGGCGCGACCCCTGCTGACGCGGCTCGCGAGTCGCGGCTGGGTCTGCATTAGTGCGAACTATCGACTGCGCCCAGAAACCCAGTATCCGGGGCATCAGATCGACGCGAACAAGGTGATCGCGTGGGCGCGCGAACACGGCCACGCATACGGCATGGATCCGACGCGGTTGTTCGTCGCTGGCAGTTCGGCAGGGGCGAATCTGGCAGGCCTCTGCGCGTTTACGCCGAACGACCCGAAGTTTCAACCCGGCTTCGAGCATGTCGACACTGAGATCACCGGTGCGGTGCTGCTATACGGCTATTACGGGCACTACTTCGGCGAGGCACCGACACGGCCGCCCTCTGTGCTGCAACCGCAGACCCACTTCACCGGTCGCACGCCGCCTCTGTTCATCGCGCACGGAACCAGCGACGGCTGGGGAACCGTGGAGGCGGCCAGGGATTTCACGAGTTTGGTGAGCTGCGGAGGGCGCAACACCGTGGTGTATGTCGAGCTCCCAGGAGGTCAGCACTCCTTCGATGTGTTCTCGTCGGCGAGGTTTGAGGCAGTAGTCGACGGGATTGAAGCTTTCACCGGATCGGTCTTAGTCGATCGCGGGAGCCTGTAGCCGAGCGAAGTTCGAACCTCGCCAGTTCAGTGCCCCCGGTAGGATTCGAAACCCCGTAACGTCCTTGCGTTGCGGTGACTTCGTTGAAAATACGCCGTTGTTGGGGGTCGTAAAGGGTCGTGAAGTGGCGCTGTGGATTATCGAGTGTGGGCAAAATGTGGGCAAACGATAGTTGCCCCGGAGCCCAATGTCAGGGGCACGGCGTAACCTCCCCTCCCGATAGCGATATCGGAAGGACGGTGCACACATGAGCTGGCGCGATGCAGAGAAATCGACTGAGCGTGAGCGCATGCCGTACATGCAGATCGCCCCCGATCAGTGGATCGTGATCCGTGAATCCCTCGAGCGTCCGAAAGCGATCATCCAACTCGTGACTGCGCGCGATCAGACCGAGAAGTACTTTCTCTTCACCTGGCATCTCGACCCCGCCAGACGCAGGCTGCACGGCATGTACGACACGCTCGAAGAGACGAACCGTGAAGTGTCGTGGCCGCGTCCGAAGAACACCGTCCCGGGCATGCCAGATCAAATGCGGCAACCAAACCCGAATCAGTATCGTACTTCGCACGACACGGACCCTGGGCGAGGCGTAGGCTGACGACATGTGCGCTTCATACGGCCTCGGTGGCGGGCCATACGGTGAACTCGGACTGAGCCCCCTCGACCAGCGCGAGAACAAAGTGCTGCTGAACGAGTGGGCTGCGGAGTGGAGCGGGCGCGCCAACACAACCCGCCACAGCAAGAAGGGCGTGAACCTCAACCCGGTGATCTACGTCGATAGCGATGACCGCGCACTCGAGCTTGCATGGTGGTGGTTTCACCAGGGCGGACAACCCGCAAAGTACACCGCATTCAACTCACGCGATGACGCATTACTGACGAAATGGCGGACCGGCTTCCAGCACCGAGCGCTGCTCCCGGCTACCTGGTACAACGAGGGCAAGAAACGATGGAGCCTGCCTAGCGGCGAGCTTTTCGCGCTGGCCGCGATCCTCTCGCCGCGCACGCTGACTGATGGAGGCACCGGGCTCGCGTACTCGCTCGTGACGCGCGAAGGCATCGGCGCGGCGTCGAGCGTCGTTACCTCACGCGGCGATAGCCGGATGCCACTCGCACTCCCACGCGAGCTGCACGATGAATGGCTCAGCCCAACCCGCCCGGGCGACGAGAGCCTGGTGCGCAAGGTGCAGCAAGGGTCACGTGAGATCTCCCTCGCGATGACCACGACACCTCCAACAGAGCAACCCGAGCAGCCAGCCCGCTTCTGATGCATCCCGAAGAGCGCGCGATCTTCATCGCCGAACTGGTCAGCGAAGGCTACTCTCGGGTCGAGATTTCTGTCATCCTCGGCGAAGAATGGATCACCCCATACCGCTGCCCCTACTGCGGTGAGGGTTGGTTGTGCCGCTGGGAGTGGTGGCTGGAATGCTCGAAATGCAACCAGTTCGTGCTACCGGCGTGAGGGTGTCAGTAGCTTCACTGTCCCACCCAGAGCGGCCGCGATAAAGATCGCTGGAAGAACCATAGACGTCAGAGGTCCCCAAAGTGCGGCCGTGAAAACGGTTCCGATCGAACCGGGCTCGGAGGCGTCCACATTGGCGATGGTCTCTGCACCGTGCGCTGTGACCATCGGACCGATCACCCAATAGAGAAGTGCCGCTATGCCCCCACAGAACACCCACCAAACGATCACGGCAATAAAAAGACGCATGCCTGGATCTTAGGGCACTGGAAACGGAGAAAGGCGCCCCGCTCAATTCCGAAGAATGAGCGGGGCGCAAAGCGTTTCAGTTTCAGTGGAGGCCGTATCGGCCTTCGACCTCAGAGGCCGACTTGCGAAGTAGCGCATAGGCCGCCTGAGTAACGACGATGGCGAGCAGAATCAGCCACGGCCAACCCGGCAGTGTATCGCCGGTCACTAGGTAGTAAAAGCCGAGCACGACGAGGCCGAGCATGATCGAAGTTACGATCGCGACGAGGCGCTTCGAGCCGGGCTTCCAGCCCGGGTGATTGATGATGGCGATCGCGAACGGTGCGAAGAACGCGAGCAGCGTCAGCACACCGGCCGGGATCGCGGGAATAACGATCTCCATGGGTTTCTCCTTATCGTGGGAGGTCGGATGGCCAGGGCGGCAGTGGTATGCCGTGCTCGGCCATGTGGTCGCGTTGGATACCGATGAAGCCGCGGTAGCCCTTCACCAGATGCTCGAGCTCGTCGAGTCGTTTATCGGTGCGCTCTCGGTAGCGAGAGAGCTCTTCCTGCAGCTGGTCGACAAGCTTGTCCTCGGCGACCTCGACGTCGCTTTTGCGTTTGAGTCGAGCGCCGACGAGGGTGCCAATCAGACCCGCTGCGGGCACGGTGATCGTGATAAGCGAGATCCAGAATGTTTCGCTCATGCCCGCCCCACGCCGGGCCGGCTTCGCGCTTCAGCGTTCTCAGCCTTGATCTTGTCGTAGTGCGATGCGGTGATGTACACGATCGGGCACTCAGGCGCGCACCCGTAGGCGAGCGCCACGTTGCGGTTGTATGACTGCCCCTCTGTCGTGTTCGTGCTCTGGAAGACGTGTTCGTTGCCGTCCGGCCAGAACGTCGTCACCTCCACGGTGGTGCCCTTGGTCACCTTCGCAATTGTCATTGGTCTGCACATGGTGTCGTCTTCTTCCTGCCCTGCGGGCGTAGTAATGAGATGAGCGCGGACGAACTCGCGCGGGTCGACGGTGGTGCCGACATCGTGCGCGCCGGTGCCGCCCCCACGGTCGACACGGCCGAGGTAGATCTCCCAATGGAGATGCACACCGGTCGCGACACCGGTCATGCCCATCAGCCCGATCAGGTCACCGGCCGAGACCTGATCGCCGCGGCGCAGATGAGACTGCGCTTTGAGGTGGCAGTACCGCACCCAAGTTCGTATGCCGTCGATCTCGCCCAAATAGATGAGCACCTGCCATCCAGCCCAATCGCTTCGGCTCGACTCGATCACGGTGCCGTCGGCGATCGCCCGCAGCTCGTCGAACCCGATCGCATCGTCGCCGGTATGGAAGCGCCGCACGCCCGACATCGACCACGTCCGCGGCGCATAGATATCCGTGCAGATCGGTTCATCGAGGGTGCCGTTCGGCCAAACAAATGTGCTCATGCTTCGCCTCCGATCGGCGGCACCACATCGGTGATCTCATGCCCGCACGGCCCGCACTGCACCCGCACTACCGGAATCACTTCCTCAGTGATCGGATTGACGCTGGCGCTTGGAATCTCGATCGGCACGTCCTGGTTCTCGCACCCGCCGGTGCGGCAAGTAACCGTGAACATCGGCGCCTCCTATCCGCTCCCGCTGGAGCTCGTCATTTGAACTGCCTGCCAGTGGCAGGCCGCAGCGACAATGCCGCCACCGATCGTGTAAGCCGACAGCGAGAACGACGTGGCCGAGACTGCACGCGTGTGCGTCACGCAGACATTCGGGTGATCGACGACTTCCGCCACCACTCGTGGCTGCTGCGTGAACCTGCTCGCCGGGAGAGTGACCGCGACCGCACCGCTCGTGCTGGTCGTGAGAGCGCCTGCAGCCATCGCCCACGGCGCATACCCGCGATCGCGCACGCTCTTCGGGGTCATAGCCTTCGCCGTGTCGGTGCCTGCATCAGCCTCAGCCTGTGAGGCGAGCGGCACTGTGCCTCGAGCCGCAGTGGTTGCCGCCGGCACATCAGTACCGGCGTGAGTGTGACCGACCTTCGACAGTGCAACGTCATTCACGAGCACGTCGTCTGTGAAGTAGCCCTTGCCCGCCACGTCGATGCCGCCGCGCTCCCAGAGCTTCCCGTGCCCCGTACCGGTGCCCGCAATGTCGAGCGAGGCACCGCCCGTGCCGACCGACCGGATGAACGTCGCGGACTGGCCGAGATTGTCAGTGATGGTGATGCGCACATCGAACGACTGTGCAAGGGGGAACACATTCCCACCAGCAACCATCACCGCCGTGTTGTTGTAGCTCAGGCCGGTGTGGGTTTCGTTGTTTCGAGTCGTCCAGGCACCGCCACTTGAGGGCTTGGTTTCAACCTTCAACTTCAACGCGTTCTTCTCGACACCGGCGGGCTTCAGCGACTGCACCGCAGCCGTGAGATCCAGGCGCAACCACTCACCGTCACCGACCGTGCCCAGCGCGCTCGTCGCACGCCGCACCAACGGTTCCGCGAGCGTCGGCGGCGCATACGCGAGCACCGTGAAGTTCTGCGCCTTACTCCCGGATCTGCCTCGAGAATCCGTTGCAGTGCCGGAGGCGACGACAGCACCAGAGCTCGTCGGCTGCCAGACCTGCGATTCAGTGACCGGGGCCCCGGCGATCGTGAGCGCCTTCGATACGATCGCCGATCCTTGGGCCCCCGCCGCAGTGACCGCACCCTTGATGAGCGACATGCCCTGCACGAACGCACCTACCGCAGAAGCTACCGTCGGGTTCTGATCCGTCCATGCCACCGCAGACACGACCGGCACAACTGACGCGCCGGCGGCGAGCGTGAAGCCCACCTTCTTTGACCCGATCACGGTCGCGCCTTGCTTCGTGACGACTGTGATGTCTACCGTGCCCGTTGCAGAGTTCGGGATCTCTGTCAGCAGCGAATGCGGTGGCGTCCACGAAGCAGACACACCCGCGCCGGTCACGATCGTTCCCGACTGCGACCCGAAGGTGTAACTCACATCATGCGTGTACGAGCTATCCGCGCGAGGCAGACTGATCGTGGACGCTGCGCCCGTCGTGAATCCGCCGCCGCCCGAGATGCTGGGCGTAGTGCCGCGGGGAATGTTCGGCAGCGTGAGCGTCGTCACCGTGACCGACAGCGCGAACGATCCGGTCGTGTCCTGGATACCAGTAACCACCGTCGCGTTCGCGTTGCCGTTCGCATCATGCGAGATCACGCGATACGAGTCAGTGATCGTGTGAGTGCCCGCACCATACGAGGCGTATCCCTGCCACCACACGGTGTAAGCGCCGTTGATGGTGTTCGTGATCAGCATCTGATCCGAATAGGCGGGGTACTCGTTGCTCGAGATCAGTCGTGTGATTTCGCGCACCGTCGAAGTGTTCGAAGCCACATCCTGATCGACGATAATCGTAACCGCAAGCTGCCGACCGTTTACAGCCGTGCCATAGTAAGGCCCGTAAGTGATCGCCATTCAGCACCCCCTAGGAGATCGCACGGAACGTGGTGTGCCCGGCAACGGATGAGTCGATGATGTGGTTCGCGATCTGGCCACTCTTCGCGACGATTTGCGGCACGATCATTTGCCCCTGGTTCCACTCCGAAACCGTCACACCGTCAGCGTTGAGACGGGCACCTGCCGAGGTGAGCACCATTTCGGCTTTCGCCGACGTCGACTCACGAATGTGTAAGCCGTCAGGCAGGAACAAGAAGGAGTTCTCGTAGGTGTCGATCTTCCCTGAGAGCACGGCGAGCGCGTTCTCCGCGGTCAGCACTCGCCCGGCGGCGAGCGTTTCGACGGCCTGGTTCGCAGCATTCGCTGCCGCGCCCGCCGCATCTGCCGATGACTGTGCGGCGTCGGCGTCCTGCTGCACGTGCTCGATGTCGACGAGTGCGTCATCAACCCGGGAGTTGAGGTTGATCGCGACCGCGTTCCCGCCGATGTTCAGCGTCTCGCCGACGTTCGGTGCGAGCCTGTCGACAAGGATCGAGCCAGCGGTGATCGAGGCGCCGGGAATCGACGCTACCTCGATGGAGGCCACCTCCGAGACGCCGGTTTGGCGGCCGAGCTGATCGTAGGAGACCGCACGCACGTCGACGGTATCGCCCACGTCGCCGATGGTGACGAGCGCTTCACCGGCCGCGGTGAGCACCATGCCTTGCCGCTGCCAAGCGCCAGTTCCGGTGCGGGCTTCGATCCACACGGTGTGTGCGCCTGGTGCTGGCGCCGTGTAGGTCCCGGCCCAGCGGGCGATCACGTCTCCGTACCCAGTCTTCAACGCCGGCGTGGTCGGTGCGAACTCCCCAGCAGATGGGTTCGCGCCGGTCACGCCGAGCGGAGCAGAGAGATCTCCCCACACACCATGAGTGGTACACGCACGCACCCGGTAGTGCTCGAGCAGCCCCGAGGGAATGGTTACCCGAGCCGACGCTGCGGGAACTCGAAGCAGCGGCCCCTCGGTCCAGATCTCGTACTCGGCGATCGCTACCGGCGCGCCGTCGGTCGAAACCGTGACAGCATCCCACCCGAGCAACACCGACGCAACGGGGCCAGCCGAGGTAAAGGATCCAACATTCGATTCGATATGCAGGTTCTGTGGAGCTGCGGGCACCACAGATGCCGGTGATGCAGGCGTGAGGAGCGCCTCGAGCGAGAACTCGCTGTAGACGCCCTGCGCTGACTTCGCGCGCACGGCGGCGAGCCGTTCCACACCGGTAGCCCAAAGTGAGATCGCTACCTCAGGGTCTGGTAGTGCGGCGATCGTCGTGACGAGCGACAACTCCTCATTGGGGAGCCGCGACCAGACCTCGTACTCGACGACGTCGACCAGAGAACCGTCGACCGCTGCCGTCACTGGCTCCCACTCGAGCGTGACGATCGACCGGCTGCTGCCATCTTCGCCCCACTCGCCGGAGTTCGACTTCACACGCAGAGCGTCCGGCCGATCCGGCGCGATCGTTGACGGGCCGATCGACCCGGGAAAGCTATTGCCGGAGCCGCCGATGATGCCGCCTACCGAACCAGCACCGACACGCGAGAGGATGCGTGACTGCAGGGTACCGATCTTCTCGCCCACGATGGCGCGCACTGTCACGGATTCGCCCTGCTCGCGCGCCACGATACCGATCACGCGGCGAGGGGTCTGAGTCCCGCGCACCCGGGCGGTGAGCGTATCGCCGATCTGGAAGTCATGCCAAGGAACAAGATCACCTTCACCGGGTGTCCACTCGAACGCTTCCTCTCGTCTTGCCGCGCGTCCTTCGAGGAGTTCCGGCTGTGCGAGCTTCGTCGCTTCGGTGTGGTTGTCGATCCCCGACTGGGTCATCGTCGCTTCGAGACGACCCCATTTTGACGGGGCTCCCGTGTTCTCGAGATAGAGCCAGTACGACGCCTTCTCGGGTACCACGGTGAGGTGCGTGAAGATCTTCGATGCGTCAGTCTTGACGGGGATATGCTCCATGCTGGGGCCACCGAGCACGAGCTCGGCACGGTCAGCACCGAGCGTGCCAGGCCGAAATAGTCGGAGCTTCATGCCTTCGACCGTCCAGTCGCACAACCCGCTCTTCACGAGCGAGGAGAGCACCTCGGTGAGGGGTGTGAGCAGGCGCCACTCTTGCAGCACCTTGTCGTCCGCCTGCCACGCGACACCGTTCGAGTCGGTGTCCCACGCGAAATCCATGGCCACCTGCTGGCCCCACCCGCGAGCCTTCGACTCAAGGATCATGCCACCCACGATGGTTCCGGGCGACGCAGGATGCCCCGACTCGGTCCAGAGACGGGCACCGTTCTTCGCGTATTGCGACCAATGCAGGTAGGTGTGTGCGAGAAGCCAGGAGACATACGACTCACCCGAGTAAGTGACGGTCTTCGACTGATCTACGTCGTCGCCAGAATCTTCCGAAACCACGAACCGATCGTGTTCAGGGAGGGGAGCGAATCGACTGCCGTCCACGGAGTACTCGACACCGACCGCGAATCCATCGTCGGGCATCCGCCCTGAAACCCGCGTCGACAACGCGAACTTCAGAATCGGTGTGCCGTTCTCTTGCAAGGTGACAGAAAGCGAGCCCTTAGCGTGCGGGAGGACCTTTCCGCGCACGCCGGTGGGGGAGTATTCGCGTAGCCGGAGGGTAAGCATTTGGGTCTCCTTCACGCGTCAGAGCAAGTAGGCGGGTCTACCGCGAATCTGGTACCCACTCCCTGCGCCGAACGAGTCGCACGAGAGCATGAGTTGGCCGTTCCTCGTGCGAGGATCTGCGGGGGAAGGGAAGTGGGGTGTGATCTCGAAGGTGCCGCGGGGTCCGCCGAAATCGATCAGCCCGGATACCTCTTCGCCGCCGTCCCACGTATCGGTGGTGGTGGTCCAGGCGCGGCCGCTGGACGAGTCGAAGCGGAGGTACTGGTCGGCTTCGAGTGACCCTTCGACGGCGAGAAACGCCCCTGAGGAGTCCACGAGCTGCGGGTTAGTGAGGGGCCCCAGTAGGCGAACGGTCGCGTCCTGGACCGGGGCAGATAGGCCGGGGAAAACGGTTGCAGTTGCGTTCACGAGACTGGCGGGCGCGAGCGGTGACGTCAATTGCTCACCACGCCAGCAGCCCTCATGTACCTCGACGACGAAACTGTGAGAGTAGAGATCCGCTCGTGGGTAGTGCTGCTCTGGAGTGGATGATTCGAGGCCCGCATATGCGACCTTCGTTGGGTCGGCTAGCTCACGCACTTCGAGAGTCGGAGCCGAGAATAATGCGAGGAGTGTACCGAGGTTCGCGTAGGGTGTGCGCACCGTGAACTTGAGCGAGACCGGGCCGCGCGTGGCTGGCGATACTGATTCGCCGTCACGCCCGGCCCGGACTGAGCTCGTTCGTTTCTGCCGAAGCCCTGAAAGGGGGAGCGAAGGCGCGAGCATCTGCCATCCGAGCAGCGGATTGTCGAGTGCGACACCGTTGATCGAGTACATCAGAGATTGCCTTTCTCCTGCGCTTCCTGCCAGGCCTGTTCAAATGGGTCTCGCACCACCGGGTTCACGATGGTCATGTTCCACTCAGTGCGAGCCACCGATTCCGCCGTAACCATCTGCTGAGGCGCCGAAGCCGCGCCCACAGTGCCGCCGTCGGCGAACGCGCGAATGCCTCGCAACGCTGAGACCGGGATCACGGGGAACCCGATGCGCTGCGCGGTCTCCATGAGGAGCGAAGCGTTTCGGGCCCTCGACGCACGCGACGAGATATAGGTTTCCCAATCGACGCCGAGATGCTTCTCCGCGAAGAGGTGAGGCACGCCATCTACACCCATCTTGGGTATCCCGCCCATCACGCCGGCGTAGATGCCCGACGCGAAGCCACCATCTGCAAACCGGCGGCCTCGTCTCGAGACGAGGCCGCCATCGGCAAAACCTGACCTGCCGCCTCCCGATGCTGCACCGTTCAAGTCGGGCATGTTTGCACGAACGTTGATCGTTGCAGTCCATCTCGTGTTGACGATGCCACGGATCGCATTGGTGACTGCTTCCGCGCCCGATTGGGTGATCGTGATCTGTTTCGAGCCTGGGATAGCCTCTGCCTGGATACCCAGATCCTTCAGTCGCTGGAGCACTTCGGGTCCGCCGGGGTTATCGACTGTAATGCTCTCACCTTCGGGCAGACCGCTAAGCGATGTGAGCAACGCGAGCGCCCGCTGGTCGACCTCTGAGATAGATCCGTTGTCGGTGAGAAGCGTCGCAACCACCGCCGGCACATCGAGATACTTCCCGATGAGGCCGTCGATCTGCGCCTGCGTGAGGCCCGCCTCGGCCATCGTCTGCCGAAGCGTGGCGATGTAGCCATCACCGGCAGCCTTCGCAGCTGCAGTTGCGCCCGCGACGTCGCCGTTGGCGAGCGCCTGATCCGAGGCCGCGCGGGCGGCGTCGAGCATCGCGTCACGTGAACGAGCCATGGTGTCAGCGAACGCAAGACCGGCTCGGGAACCGATATCGATCACACCAGCACCGTCCAAGGTGGACTGCCAGAGTTTGGTACCGGCCTCATCGCTTTGGGCGAGTCCTTCGGCCAGGCTCAGGTTCGTCTCCGAGAGACGCTTTTGAGCTTCCTCGGCGGAGATCGCGCCGCCCTTGAGTTCGTCGAGCGCTTGCTTCAGCGCGCGCACACGAGTCTCAGCGTCCTGGGTGATGTCGCGAGCAACCTCGAGAGCATCGTTGAACCGCCGGTTCGACCGCGCAGCTTCACCCATTGCGGCGGCAGCTTCGCGATCAGCTTGGATTGCATCACGCTTCGCCTGCTGGGCCTCCTCGATCGCGGCCCTCTGTTCTTCGATGATCTCGGTGAGCTGCTTATTCCGACTCCGTGCATTGACAGCGGAAGCCGACCAAGAGTTGAGCGCGTCGTTGCTCTCGTTGAGTGTGACCGCGTTCTCTTCCCAGTGCTTCGTCATGCCCGCAGACACGCGCTCCTGAGCCGCTGCATTCCCGAGGACCGCCTGCTCGATGTCGCGGTACTTGATCCCCATCTCCGAGGCAAGTTCAGACGCCCGAGTCTCTGCGAGATTGGCCTTCGTCTGGGCTTCAGACGCAGCGGTGAGTGCGCCGGTGGTCTGGTTCAGAGTTTCCTTCAAACCGGCAACGCGGTTCTTGTGGTCCTCGACTTTCTGCTGCGCCGCGGCGTTGGCAGTAGCCCATGCACCGACCGCGGTAGCGACAACCGTGAGCGCGATCCCGATTGGGTTCGAAAGGAACGCGGTCTTGAGCGCTGCACCGAGGCCAGTGACCGCACTACGCGCGCCCATTGAAGCGACCGAAAGTGCACCCATCTCGGCTGTGGTCTGTCCGAGGGCTGCCTGAACTGCGGCCCGCTGCCCGAACTGCTGCAGCAGCGTCATGACTGTGCTCAATGGCCCGGCGAGCTGCTTAGACGCGGCATGCATCGCGAGGAAGGCAGCCGCGCCCGCGAGCACAGGAGCCGGGATCGACGCGATCACGCGCACGACAGGTTCAAGCACTGCGGCCAGAAGTCGTACGCCGCCTGCCACGACGGGCAAAGCCGAGTTCAGCGTGCCAGACAGAACGACCGCGAGCTCACCGATCACGGGCAGCAACGGCTTCCCCGCTGCGAGCAAATCGCCGAGCGCCTGACGCACCTCGGGAGAAGCCGCGGCGAGACCGACGAACGCCGCGAGCACGGGGTTCGCTGAGATGCCAAGCACTTTCAGCATCTGGCCGAGCGGGCCAACGTTTGCGCCGAGGGCAAGGAAGGCACCAGCAGTCGCGGCAATTCCGGGCGCATGGTTCGCGAGCTTGTCAAGAGATACCTCAAGCTTTGAGGCGTCCCAGCGCTGTACCGACATGCGTGCCGAGTCGAGACCCTGCGTGAGACCGGCGAAGAACGGCATGCCGCGCTGTGTGAGGATCGACATGACCGGTACGGCCTGCTTCTCAATCGCACGCAACACGTCCGCGACCTGGTTGCCCCAGGTGACGGCCATGCCGCCGCCCTGGGCGGACACGAAGGGTTCCGCGATGTGTGCACCGAGGTCGCGTTGTGCGGCCTTGATGCGGTCGACCGCACCCGACCACTGCTTCTTCACGTTGTCGGCCGCGCCGCCGAAGCGGGTGTCCATTGCGCTGACCAGGATCTCGAGTGCTTCGGCGCCGCCGATCGCACCCTTTGAGATGTCTTCGCGCATCTGTGCCGCGGTCTTACCCATGGCGTTGCCCATGAGCGTTGCAGCGTCGATGCCTCGATAGCCGAGTTCGTTCAGCGTCTCAGCGGTGAACTTGCCGGTGGACTGTACCTTGGCGAGGATGTTGACGACTTCGGAGATCTGCTCGTTCGAGCCACCCATCGCTGCGACGGCCTGCTGCACGGAGTTGAGGGTCGGGATGACCTTTGCGGCTTCCATGCCGAAGCCGATGAGCTGCTGCTGCGCCTGAATGAACACGCTCTTCGAAAAGGGCGAGTTGCGGGCGAAGTCGTCGAGCTTCGACATCTGCGCGTTCGCCTGCTCCGCACCACCGAGCAGCACCGAGAGCGCCGCGCGGGAGTTCTGCTGCAGGCTGTTGTAGGCGATGCCTTGCTTCGTGAGGATCGTGAGGTAGGCGCCCGCCGCGGCGACGAGGGTGGTGGTCGCACCGGCCGCGGCGCGCACGGCCGCCTCGCCGGCTTTACCGAAGCTCGCACCGCGCTGCCCAGTCTCGGTGAGCTTGCGCCCGACACTATCGAGCTCTCGATGGAACTCGGGTACACCGTCGAGGGTGAGGGCCGCGGAGAGGCGACCGACTTCGAAACTCACGTCTCCTCCTTCGGGTCGTTGAGGCGCGCGAATGTGCCGCCGGTCAGGGATTCACGGATACCGAAAAGGGAGAGGATCACCTCCCGCAGCGATCGCCAGGGGAGTGTCATCAGTGCGGCCTCGTTCTCAGCGGGGAGACGGGGGTAGAAGCGTTGCAGGTCGGGCAGCACGTAGGCGTGCCAGTGCTCGAGCACGTGCGCCCAGAGGTCACGTGAGTTGATGCTGCCGCCGTCGGTGGTGGCCTCGGCTTCTAGACGGAGGTAGTCGGGCCACCAGACGGGTTCTTCGTAGAATCCGTCGCCGAGGTGTCGGCCGCCGAATCGAGCCATGTCCTCAGCTGTTTGTACTTGTCGCCCAGCCCGGAGGATTCCATCACGCGTCCGAGGGCTTTTGGGTAACCACCGGCTTCGTTCAGCAGGTCTCCGACGGCTTCGATCGACCCGCCTCCGGTGTTCCACAAAATCGCCGCCTGAGCGACGATGCTCTGCCTCGCGGCACGTAGGTTCTCGAAGTCCTTGAACCGCTGTGCAGCGGCCTGCTCGCGCGCGTTGGGTGCCTTTTTGCGGAACCGCCTCGGCGCTTCGTCCGTGGGCGCGCCGAGGGCGAGCTTCGTGAGGCGGTCTGTCTTCTCCATCACCGCATCGGGGCCCTGCTCGTGCATTGTGACGCCGAGTGCGACACCGACGAGCAGCGCCTGGATCTCGATACCGACCGAGCCGGGAACGGGGTAGATGGTGAAGGTGGTGCCGTCACCGAAGTCGATGACGAGGTTTCCGTTGATCTCTTGTGCGGTGGTGGGCATGGTCGTGCTCCTTAAAGTCAGGTGGTCGTGCAAGGTGGGGGCCTCGGGGCGCGGCACGACCATGCGCGCCCCGAGGGGTATGTGACTCGGAACCTGGGTTAAGGAGTGACGAGTGCCGGGTTCTCTACTACCTCGCGGTCACCCTTCGAGGTGAGCGTGAAGCTGAAGAACTCGATGTCGGCGTTGCCGGTGTTCTTGCGCTGGAAGCTGACCTCGGCGGTGAACTCCCACGAGAGTTCCTCGATCCACTCGTGGTAGACGCGGACCTTGATGACCTTCTTGGTCGGGTCGCCGCCCTTAATGTTCGCCTGCGCTGCAGCGAGGAGCATCGCAATGAACGGCTGCACCTTACCTTCGGAGTTCTTCACCGCCTTCGCGTCGAACGCGACGGTGAAGGTCTCGCCAATGGTGCTGGTGTCGTCCTGGCCACGGTTGGCGTAGGTGGTGCCGTCGGCGGTCTTCGGCGACGGGTTGGGCTGCAAGCCCGTGATGTCGGGTGCGGTAAGCCAGGTAGGCTCGGCCGGCCCGACTGGCAATGCAGCGACGTCGCAGTGGTATTCGTAGCTCTGGCCGTTGAGCCCCTGGGTCGGGGCGGGCGGGGTGTAGGGGGCCATGACGGCTCCTTTCTGGGTATGCGAAAGCCCCCAGCGGATGACAAGGGCTCAGGTCGTGTAGGTGGTCAGTCTTCGGCGTAGCGGTTGCCACGGAACTCGAAGTTCTGCGTCGTCTCGAGCGCCTCAGTCGTGTTCGGTTCGCCCCAAGACGTGGCGCCGAGCTGACGGACGCGATCAATTTCGAGGCCGCCGATGGTGAGCCGGGTGAGGTCGGGGAAGAGTGCCCGGATGTCGTCGAGCCAATCGCGCACCGCGAGCGCACTCAGGCCGGGGTGTCGAGCGCGCAACTGAATTCGCGTGCGCTCGACGTTCAGCACACCTGCCTGTGGCATGTACGGTGTGATGACGAACGTCGCGAGGGTCTCGGCGTTCTTGCCGGTGGGCGAGTGGTCGAAGTAGATGCCGCGCACGCCTGCGGGGTAGGGCTTGTGCTCCGGATCGTAGACGGCGAGGCCAGCCTCGTGCACGCGCTCAGCGATCCCGACCATGAGTTTCGCAGTGTAGTGGCGGGGTGCGTAGGCGCTCATTCGAGCCCCTTTCCGAGCCGGGATGCGATCGCCTGGGAGACCTCGCCGCGGTGCTCTTCGAGTGGCTGCTCAAGGTACTTCGCCTGGCCCTCGTCGTGCCGATAGTCGAGCGCTTCGTGCTGCTTCACCGCATATTCGGTGTCGTAGGAGACGTGCGCCTCGAGGTTCCCGGCGGTCGCGGGCGTTACTTGCCCTGTCGCACGGAGGATGCCGGTGTCAATAGGGGCGAGAGGCTGGGAGAAGCCGCGCAACAGCTCGGCGCCATGATTCAATGCCTCGGGCGCGTTCGCGTTGAGCATCGCGGAAACGATGTCGCCGTTCCATTCGGTGTTGACGCCGCTCATGCGAGCCTCACCTCCAAAAGGTCTGCGATCCTGGGGTGCTCGTACCGGTCGCAACGGATCACATGCGAGACGCGCTCGTCCGACGTGCCAGCGCGCACCGTCACCCGCGTCTCAGGGGTCGGGATCACGCTCACCTCGGAGCGTTCGAAGTAGATCGTGGTGGCTGAGTTGACCTCGGCGTCGTACTGGTCGCGCACGAGCACGTCAGAGTCGATGATGAGGGCCCTCTCGACGAGCTCTGCAGCACCGAAGCTGCGCCCGTTCGCGCCGCCACCGAGGTACGGTTCGACGCTCACGAGACGGCGATGGGGGAGCAACTTCCCGGGGATCCGCCTACCCATCGGTCACCGTCCCCGGGATTAGCCCGGCGAGGCGGAGCACACGGTACGCTTCCGGATTCCACTTCGGGACCGGCTGCGTCGGGTTCGGGCCCGACGAAAAAGCGCCACCGAAACCGAGCGGGCCGAGCCGGACAGACTCACCGGAGCCCGCCATGTCGATCTCGTCGCCGTGCTTGTCGCGGTGCATCGCCTGCAGGCAGGTCGCCTCACGAATCGCTTCCTCATCAGCAGGGTCGGTCGGGAGGCCCGCGGCGTCAACGGGATAGACCGCGGTGAGCAGCATCTCGTCGACGTCGCGGGACGCCGAGCGGAGGAGGTGGCCCGCATCCGTCGGGGCAGGATCAGGGTCGAGGTAGTCCTCGAGCTGTTCCTTGGTGGCGTAGATGCGGGCCATGGTCACTCCTCTGTTTTATCGGCCTCGGCCGCACGGTGCTCGACGATGCGAGCCTGAATCTCGGGCTTCGTGCCATCGACACTGAGTCCGAGCGCGGCAGCTGCGTCCTGCAGTGCTGCCTTCGATGGGTTGCCCGAGATGAAGGCCTCCCACGACGGCTGCACCTCGGTGATCCCTGCACTCTTGAAGAGCAGCAGCGTCTCGGGGCCGGGATCGATGTCGGCGGTCACACCATCGATGAAGGCCTCGCCGCCGAAGACGACACGACCAGCGGGTGCGTTCGGGTCACGGAAGCGAGCCATCAGCTCTGCTCCTTGCCCTCATCGCCGTCAGCGGGCGGCGACTGCGGATCAGCAGCCGGGGCAGCGGTCTTCGCCTTGTGATCGGCGATGCGCTTCTTCAGCTCATCAACCTTGCCCTTGGCTTCGATACCGAGTTCCTTCGCCTCGGCGACGAGCAGTTCACGCTCGGTCGGCTCCTTGGCTTTCTCCTCGGCTTCGACGGTGTAGCCCTGGCGTTCGAAGTAGGCGATAGCTGCGAGATCTTCGGTCTCGCCCTCACCGTTCTTGAAATCGACACCTACAACGGTGCCGGTGAACCCCTTCACAGGGGTCGTGATCTTGGGTGACATGGGTATTACCCTCCTCAGGGTGTAGTCGTGCCTGTGTGGGCCGCACATCGATCGCACGACCCACACAGCTCGGGTTACTGGACGCGGATGTTGCGGAACACCGCGGCGGCCTTGGTGGCCTTGAGAGCGACCGCGATCGGGCCGAGCTCCACCTCGCCGCGCTTCACAGCACCGGCCTGAGCGAAGTCGGGGAGCCAGGTCTGCACGATCTGCCCGCCGACGGTGGAGACGCCGTGGAAGCCGTCGAGGCCGACACGGTATGCGTACAGGTCGGTCAGGCCATCAGTTGCCACGGTGGCGACGGTGCGGGTCTGGATCGGGATGATCGCGGTGTTCGAGCCTGCCTTCGCACCGGCATCTCCGAAGAGGATGCCGCCGTAGGTTTCGCGCTCGATCGGGCGACCGTTCGCGCCGACCAGGCCCTCGACGGGATCCTTGGTGTACATGCCTGCGCGGCGTGCAGCAGCACGCACGCGCGACAGCACCTTCGCGTTGCCGACGAGGATGGTGGGGGTGCCGTCGAGGAGCGACAGGAACTCGTCGATCACGTCGAGTGCCTTGTGCTCCGCGCGCGGGTTGGTGTCGAAATCGCGCCAGTCGGTTACTTCGCCTGCGCGGAACTCGGTCGAGGAACCGACGAGGGCCTTATCGAGGCCGTCGAAGCCGTTCGCATCGGTGGCCTTGTCGCCGTTGATCACGAGGTCAGCGAACTTCGCGTTCGTCGACTTGATCTTCTGCTCCATGTTCAGGGCGATGTTGCCCGAAGCGGCCGGGCCGAGCTTCGCGGTGACGCGATCAACTGCGAACGAGCCACCCATGACAGCGAGGTCGACCGTGTGGCGGGTCGTCTCGACGTTCTGGTCGGTGTACTCCGAGTTGATCTGTCGGGTGCCGGCGGTAGCCTGCGTGGTGAGACGTCGGTACCCGTAGGTGAGGGTGTCGCCGCCACCTGCGGGGTTGACGACGTCGTCGAAGATCAGCGAATCGGGGATGACACCCGTCTTGCGGAACTCGTCGATCGCGGCAACGTCGACATCGTCGGTGGTGTTGTTCTTGGATTCTGCGAGTGAAACAGCCATGAGCTGGTTCTCCTTTTCAGTTTGTTTAGCCTGCGAGGCGCGCAGCGATCGCGCCTTCGAGGCCGGTGGGCTTGGTGGTCGATCCGCCGGCGGGTGTGCCGCCGGAAGTGCTGGGGAGCGTGGCCGCGGGTGCTGCGGCGTAGGCCGGGTTCTCGGTTACGAACTTGGTCACCGCGGCACCGAGCGCCGCAGCGTCGGCGAAGTCGATGTCCTTGATCGACGCCTGGAAGCTTGCCGAGTCGAGCAGGAGTGCCGCGTTCCCGGCCTTCTCTGCAGCCCCAGCGGCGGTGGTGACGGCCTTCTCGCGGTTGAACGCGGTGACCTGTGCTTGGAAGTCGTCGCGCTCCTGCTGTGCCGCTGCGAGAGCAGCCTGAGCGTCTGCAGCGGCCTTGTTCGCGGTGTCTGCGTCGGCCATGAGTCTCTGCACCTGCTCCGGGGTAAACCCCTGGAGCTGCTGGATCTGCGGGGCCGCGGGCGCCTGCGGTGCCGGTGATGGCGCGGGAGGCTGCGCGCCGTTCTGAGCAGCGTAGAACGCGGCAACCTGAGCCGGGCTCGGTGCCGGCGCAGCGGGCGGCGCACCGGGCGCCGAGGGTGCGGCCGGGGCGGCTGGTGCCGCTCCGCCTTCGCCCTCGGCGAGTCGGATACCGCG
>DDEV01000074.1 GCA_002336855.1 Leucobacter sp. UBA1945
GAGACCCGCCGAGGTGCACGGTCGGCGCGGCTGCGACCCGGCGGTCGGCCCACGGAATCGGCCCGTTGAGCACGAAGTCGACTTTGGTCGCTCCGTCGCCGTAAGCGAAGCGCGTGAGCGCGCGCCGGTACCGGGCGGGCAGCACGCGCCCCGCGATATTCGCGAGGCCGCGCGCAGAGGTGTCGAAGAGCTTCACGTCGAACGCGTCGAGCTCTCGCACGTCTTCGATCGGGTGATCGACGACGATCTGGCCACCGTGTGCCACGAGATCTGCGGCGAGCGCGTCGCTGATCGCGCGACTGCCGCCGATGGGCACGGGCCAGCCGGTCGCGTGCCCGAGCGCGCCGAGCACCACGCCGACACCGGCGGTGGCGAGGTTCGGCATGCGGCCGATGCTGTGCGCCGCGACCCCGCTGAGGAGGGCTGGCGCGGCTGCCTCGCTGAACCTCGCGCCCCAGAGCGGCGTGCCCTGCTCGAGCGTGCGCAGCCCGGTAGCGAGCGCGGCGATCGGGTCACGGGGAAGCCGCAGCATCGAGGGGCCGAGCGCGAAATCGACGACGCCCTCGAGGTGCCGCAGCAGCGGCCGGTAGAACCGGGCATAGGCGCCGCCGTCGCGGCCCAGCTCGCAGGCGGTACGGGCGAGATCACGGTAGGCGATCGCAGCGCGACCGACACCCCCATCGACCGCCCCGCCCGCGACGCCGTCGAGGGGGTTCGCATACGACGCGTCAGGCACCGCGAACTCTACGCGGCGCGTGAGCTCGAACTCCCTGAAGAACCCAGTTGCGAGCGCCATCGGGTGAATCGCCGAGCACACGTCGTGCAGCACGCCGGGTTGCACGAGCTCAGTGGTGCGGGTGCCGCCACCGATCGTCTCTGCCGCCTCGAACACCGTGACGGGAACGCCAGCGCGGGCGAGCGTCACGGCAGCGGCGAGGCCGTTCGGGCCAGCACCGATCACGGCCGTCGGCCGTGATCCTCGCCCCGAAGTGGTCATGTTCTCACCCTACCGAACCCGCGTGCCCGGCCACCCGTCAGCGGAACTCACGGAGGTCACCCGAAATCAAGGACGAACGTCGAGTACACGTCCGTAATTTCCGTGGTTCTCCGTGATTTTTAGTGCAAGGGCAAGACCGAGACCCCCGCTATCAGTCGAGCAGCAGCGCCGGCTCCTCGAGCACCGAGGCCACGTCTGCCACGAACTTCGACACGACGTCGCCGTCTACGACGCGGTGGTCGAACGAGCCGCCGACGGTCGTGACCCAGCGCGGCAGCACCTGACCCTCGACGACCCACGGCTTCTGCTTGATCGAGCCCATCGCGAGAATGGCGACCTCGTCGCGGTTCAGAATCGGGGTGCCGAAATCCATGCCGAACACACCGAAGTTCGTGATCGTGATCGTGCCGTGCTGCATCTCAGCAGGCTGGGTGCGCCCGAGGCGCGCGGTCTCGGTGAGCTGCTGAATGGCCTCGGCGAGCTCGATCAGGCTGAGATCCTGAGCGTCCTTGATGTTCGGCACCACGAGCCCGCGCGGCGTCGCCGCGGCGATACCGAGGTTCACGTAGTTCTTCACGATGATCTCGTCGTCGGTCCACTGCGCGTTGACCTCGGGGTTGCGGCGCACCGCCCACAGCAGGGCCTTCGCGAAGATCAAGAGCGGCGACACCTTGACGCCCTCGAACTGGCTCGAGGTCTTGAGGCGCTTCACGAACTCCATGGTGCGGGTGGCGTCGACATCGACGAACACGCTCACGTGCGGGGCCGAGAACTTCGATGCGACCATGTTCTCGGCGATGACCTTGCGCACGCCCTTCACCGGGAAGCGGTGCTCGCGCTGCTCGAGCTCCTGCGGCTTCGAGGCCTCGCGGAACAGCCCGTCGCGGGCGGTCGCGCGCAGCACGTCGTCGCGCAGAATCTCGCCACCGCGCCCAGTGCCGACGAGTTCGCGCAGGTCGACGCCGAGATCCTTTGCGAGCTTGCGAATCGGAGGCTTCGCGACGACGCTCGCAGCGGGTGCGGCATCGGCTGCGTTCACAGCGGCATTCGAAGAGGATCGCACTCCCCCGCGCCTACGGCTCTTTGCGGGCGCGACGGTGCCGTAGCCGACGAGCACCGCGCCGCCCTCATCGGCGGGCAGCGAATCAGAGGCGCCGGTCGCGCCGAGGGGGCGATCCTCGCCCGAAGCCGAAGCAGCGTCGCCGGAACCGGAGCTACCGGCGCTACCGGTAGACGCGTCGCCGGCACCGGCCGCCCCGGCACCCGTGCGAATGCGCAGAATCGCCTCGCCGACCGGCACGGTCTGGCCGACCTCGGCGAGCAGCTCGGTCACAACGCCCTCGAATGGCGAGGGCAGCTCGACGAGCGACTTCGCGGTTTCGATCTCGCACACGACCTGGTTCAGTGCGACCTCATCGCCGGGCGCGACGAGCCAGTTCACGATCTCGGCCTCGGTCAAACCCTCGCCGACATCGGGGAGGGGAAAGGTCTCAACGCTCATCTGTGTTCTCCTTTTGACTCTCGAAACTCGAAAGCCGGCCCGTTGGCCGTAAGTTTAGTAATCGAGGGCGCGATCGACGGCCTCGAGCACGCGATCGGCGTCAGGAAGGTAGACGCCCTCGAGTTTCGCCGGCGGGAAGGGCACGTCGAAGCCGCTGACGCGCAGCGGCGGGGCCTGCAGCGCGTAGAAGGCGCGCTCGGCGACGGTTGCCGCGATTTCGCTGCCGACGCTCGCGTTGCCCTGCGCCTCTTGCGCGACCACCAGGCGACCGGTCTTCTGCACCGAAGTGAGGATCGGCTCGTAGTCGATGGGAGAGATGCTGCGCAGGTCGAGCACCTCGAGCGTGGTGCCCTCGGAAGCCGCGAGGTCGGCCGCCTGCAGCAGCGTCGTCACCATCGCGCCGAAGCCCACGACGGTGCAGTCGCTGCCCGCGCGCACGACGGCGGTGCGGTGCAGCGGGGCCGCCAGGGCGTGCGGGTCGACCTCGCCCTTCTGCCAGTACTTCGCCTTCGGCTCCATGAAGATCACGGGGTCGTCTGACTTGATGGCCTGCTGAATCATCCAGTAGGCATCGTGCGCGTTCGAGGGTGCCACGACCCTCAGGCCAGCCGTGTGCGCGAAGTACGCCTCGGGGCTTTCCTGATGGTGCTCAACCGCGCCGATGTGACCGCCGTACGGCAGGCGAATCACGACGGGCATCGACTGCTTGCCGTCGGTGCGGCTCGTCAGCTTCGCGAGCTGCGTCACGATCTGGTTGAACGCGGGGAAGACGAAGCCGTCGAATTGAATCTCGACGACCGGGCGGTAGCCCGCCATCGCGAGCCCGATCGCGCTGCCGACAATGCCAGCCTCGGCGAGCGGGGTGTCGATGACGCGGGCAGAACCGAAGTCGCGCTGCAGCCCGTCGGTCACGCGAAACACGCCACCGAGCGGGCCGATGTCTTCGCCCATCAGCACGACGCGCTCGTCGGCCGCCATCGCGGCCCGCAGACCGGCGTTGATGGCCTTCGAGATCGGCAGCGACTGGCGCTCGGTCAGTGAAATGTGTGCCTCGCTCATGCCTGGCCGCCCTCGTTCATTGCCGCCTCGTAGTCTTCGAGCCACTCGCGCTGCGCATCCATCAGCGGGTGCGGTTCGCTGTAAACGTGCTCGAACATCGCGTCGTGACCAGGCTCGGGCATCGTCAGAATGCCCTCACGCGCGGTCTTCGCGATCTCGTCAGCCTGCTGCGCTGCCTCTTCGAAGAAGTCGTCGCCGACGCCGCGCTCGCGAAGGTAGCCTTCGAAGCGCACGATGGGGTCGCGCCTGCGCCAGCTCTCGAGTTCGTCGCTTTCGCGGTATCGAGTGGGATCATCGCTCGTCGTGTGCGCACCCATGCGGTACGTGAGCGCCTCGATGTATCCCGGGCCGTTCCCGGCGCGTGCTTCTGCGAGAAAGCGCTTCGCGACCGCGTAGCCCGCGAGCGGGTCGTTGCCGTCGATCTGCACGGCGCGCAGGCCGAAGCCGAGGGCGCGCCGATAGATCGGCGTGCGCGACTGGCGCGCGACAGGCACGGAGATGGCCCAGCTGTTGTTCTGCATGACGTGCAAGAGCGGCGACTGAAAGCTCGAGGCGAACACCATCGACTCGCTCACGTCGCCCTCGCTCGTGGTGCCGTCGCCGTAGAACACGATCGTGGCTCCCTCGGTCGGCACGCCAGCCTCGCCCGGGGCGAGCGAGTCGCTACCGGCCTTGCGCTTCGCGTCGAGCACCTGCCCCATCGCGAAGCCCGCCGCGTGCTGGGCCTGGCTGCCGAGCACGAGCGTGTAGAGGTGGCAGTTGCCGTTCGACGGGTCGGTCACGTCCCAGCCGCCGTGGGTCACACCGCGAAACTGGCCGGCGATGCCGACGAGGTCGACGCCTCGCACGTACGCCACCGTGTGCTCGCGGTAGGTCGGGAAGAGGTGATCCTCGGCCTGTGCCGCGTGCGCGATGCCGACTTGGCCGCCCTCTTGGCCGACGCTCGGTGCCCAGAGCGCGAGCTGGCCCTGACGCTGCAGGTGCGTGCACTCGGTGTCGAAGGCGCGCACGGCAGCCATGTCTCGGTACCACTGCTTGAGGTCGTCGAGGTCAAGGCCCTCGAGCTCGCCTTCGAACGCGGCTGCGGTCTCAGATGGAGCGTATCGGCCCTCGTCATCGAGAAAGCGGATCGGCTCGGGGTCGGTCATATCGACACCAAATGTTGTCGTTGCACTCACCCAGCCAAGTGTAACGAGCGGGTATGTTCGCATTCGGATATTCACGTCGTTCTCACGGATTTGGCGCACCACTGCGAGCCAACACCTGAACTTCAGCTTTGCTTGCAAGACTGCGTGTATGCGTACCGTGATTCGAGTTCTCGTCAGCGCCTTCGCGCTCTGGTTGACCACGCTCATCGTGGGCGGCAGCGGCGACAACGGCATCTGGATCGTGCCCATCGGCTCAGGCCAATACGACCACCTGATTACGCTGCTGCTCGTCGCGCTCGTCTTCGGGCTCGTCAACGGCACACTCGGCAAGGTCGTGCGAGTGGTTTCGATCCCGCTCTACATCTTGACGCTCGGTCTCTTCGGGCTGATCGTGAACGGCTTTCTGCTCTGGGTCGTCGCGTGGCTCTCGGGCCTCGCCGGCTTCGGCCTCGCGATCGGCGGCTTCTGGTGGGGCGTGCTCGCCGCGCTCGTGCTGTCACTGCTCTCGGGCATCTTGAACGGCCTGCTCGGTACGAACAAGAAGCGGGATCGCTAGCGGCCCACCCGCCGCGCCCCGCGCCCTGGCAGACTGGTGCCATGCCTCAACCCCAGCCGCTTCGCATCAGTTTCGTCTGCACCGGCAACATCTGCCGCTCCCCCACGGGCGAGGTGATCTTTCGCGAACTCGCGGCCCGCGCCGGCGTCGGTGATCGCTTCGAAGTGATGTCGAGCGGCACCCACGGCTACCACGTCGGCGAGGGGGCCGATCCTCGCGCCATCGCAGCGTTGGCCGCGGCAGGGTACGACGGAAGCCACCACCGGGCCTCACAACTGAGCGAGCTCGAGGTGAACGAATACGACCTGCTCATTGCGTTGGATCGCGGCCACGAGGCAATTCTGTTGAGTCGCGGCGTCGCGCCCGACCGCATCAGGTTGCTCACCGAGTTCGACCCCGAACGACCGAACGATCCGGATGTCTTCGACCCCTACTACTCAGACGCGCGGGCCTATGCAGAGGTGCTCGAGCAGATCGAGCGCAGCTGCGTGGCCCTACTGGCGCATCTGACCGCGAAGGAGCTGTCATGAGCGACAAGCCGAGTGTCTCGCCCCTCGTCTGGTTCGCCTATGCACTCTCGGCGCTCGGCGAGACGTTGGCCCGGCATGCTCGCCGTGCTTGTCACAGGGTTACTCGCGTTTGCGCTTCCCCTATTTCTACTCATCGCCTTGCTGTACTCCGCTACCCTGCGCTGAGCCGCACCACCGCCGAGATCAGAGGTTGCTGACGAGGCACTCACTATCGACATCGATCACGATGTGCGGGTAGTTCCTGCCGTGGTCACCCTCGTAGTAGTAGATGGCCTGCATCCATTCGATTCCAGCGTCTGGGTTCGAAGCTTCAACGCCGAAAGCATTCACGTCGACCACGTCAGTGGTGAAGTCGAACTCCACGACGTCGCTCCAGCCTTGGTTCTGCAACCAGAATCGAAGCCCGGTCACGGCATCTCTGGCGACCTCGCGATCTCCGGGCAGCTCGGCCGTCTCGGGGCTGAACCAGGATCCGTAAAAATAATAGCTCTCGACTCGCCGGCTCGAATCTTCGCCCGAAACGCATGCGCGCCGCACGTTGCCACCGCTGGGCAGCTCCCACTGCCCGCTCTGAAAGTATCCGAGCAAGTCATCGACGCCCCGCTGCAGAGCGCCGTTCTCGATGGCCACGTCGTACTCGATGTCGCTGCTGCGCGAGGAGTTCGAGAGCATCTCAGTGATCGCTGCGGGTGAGCAGGCGCTAAGGCCGGCGACGAGGATCAACCCGGCAAGTGCCACGGCGCCTCTTCGTGCCCCATGAAGTCTGCGCACCGTTCCTCGTTTCGCCCTCGCGACCTACCGCTTCTTGGCAGGCTACCGCATGAAGCTCAACTGCTGGATCGCACGTGCACGAGCTGCACCCCGCCCGCGGCAATGGCGGCGGCGATCGCCACTCCGACCTCGCCATCGGCCGAGACGCTGACGCCAGAGGCCCCGAAGGCCCGCGCGAGCGCCACCCAGTCGGGCTGCACGAGGTCGACACCAACCGGGACGATACCGCGCTCGAGCTCGTTCTGCTTGATCTCGGCATAACCGCCGTTGTCGACGCAGACAATCGTCAGGTCGAGTCGCTGCTCGATCGCGGTGGCGAGCTCGTTCACGCAGAACATGAGCGCGCCGTCGCCGATCACTGTCACCACGGCTCGCGACGCATCGGNNCGATCGCGGCGGGCAGGCCGTAGCCGAGTGTCGCGTAGCTCGGCATGTACAGCAGTGAGTGCGGCTGCGATTGCCGCAGCTGATTGGCGACCGCGAGATAGACGATCTGCGACGAGTCGCCCGCAACGATCGCATCTTCGGGGAGCGCGTCGACGATTCGCTGCCCGAGCTCGACCGTCGCGGGCGCGCCGGCGAGCAGTTCGCGCGCGATCGCCTCGCGCAGGGCGCTCAGGTCTGGCGTAATCGCCTGCCGCGCCTCGCCTGTCTGGCGTTCGCCCAGTCGCAGTAGCTCGGCGACCACTGCGGCGACGTGCCCGCGCACAGTGGCATCGGCGGCAAGGTTCTTGTGCAGCTGCGCCTCTGAGATGTCGACTCGCACGACGCGGCCTCTCGGCTGCAGTGCGGGAGCCCAGAGCTCGGCCTCGCCGAGCTTCGACCCGAGCACCACCAGCACGTCGGCGGCTTCGGCAACCTCACGCGCGGCCGCCAGCCGCAGATTCGCGCCGAGCGAGAGCGGGTGCCGCTCGTCTACCGTCGCCTTGCCGTTCAGTGTGGTGAGCACCGGGGCCCCGAGCATCTCGGCGAGCGCGGTCACCTCGCGGCTCGCCCGCCAGGCTCCCCCGCCGGCGATGATCACCGGTCGGGTCGCAGAGAAGAGGATCTCGGCCGCCCGCGCGAGCGCCGTCTCGTCTCCGCGCAGCGACTCGGTGGCGGGCTTCGCCGCCCTGGCCTCGTCTGAAACGTTCGCCGGAGCTTCAAGCACGTCGAGCGGAATCTCGATGTGCACCGGCCTCGGCCGCCCCGTGCGAAACAGCTCAAATGCGTCGTGCACCGCGTCGACCGCCTCTGCGGCCGAACGCACGCGCCTTGACCACTCAGCGACGGCACCCGCCATGGCAGTTGCGTTCTTCGTCTCATGCAGCGTGCCTCTGTCGGCGAACTCGTCGCCAAGGGCCACACCTGGCGACAGCACGATCATCGGCCGCGACTCGCAGAACGCCGTGCCCGCCGCGCTCATCGCATTCTGCAAACCGGGCCCCGAAGTGGTGATGACGACTCCGGGAAGCCCCGTCTGCTGCGACCAGCCGTCGGCCGCATAGCCCGCACCCTGTTCGTGGCGCGTGGTGACCGCGTGAATTCCGAGTTCGGCAAGCGGCCGATACAGCTCGAGATTGTGCGTGCCGGGAATGCCGAACACCGTGGTGATGCCGTAGGAGCGAAGCGTCTGCAGCACTGCGCGCCCGGCGGTGTCGAGTGGATGCCCTGGGTTCATCGCTCTACTTCCGTCAGGCGAGTGCCATACCGCGCTCGGCCGCGAAGCTGCGCACCGCAGACTCTTCGGCGACCCCGCCGGTCGGGCCCATGTGCATCACCGAGCGAGACGCGGCCGCTACTGCGAACTGCACGGCCTGTTCGAGCGCCATGCCAGATCCGAGCGCCCAGACGAGCGCACCCCCGAGGGTGTCCCCCGCCCCGGTGACGTCTACGACGGGCACCTCGTAGCCGGGGGTCGTGATCGTCTTGTCGAGCGTGTAGCTCGTCGCACCCGCAGCCGCCTGCGACCGCAGCAGCACATCGATGCCCTCGGATCGGAGCCAGGCTCGCACCTCGGCGTCTGTGCCGTGTGCGCCGAACGAATGCTCGAAGCCGCGATCGTTCATCATCACGAGGTGCGCCCCGCGCAGCAACTCGGTGTCGCCCTCGCGCAGACCGTCGACATCGAGATCGAAGACTACGCGGCGGCCGGCGTCGCGCAGCACCTGGAGCACCTGGGCCGCGCCGAGCTCGCCGCTTCGCAGGCGCGCGGCGCGATCCAACGTCGTGTACAGGTAACCCGGGCTTGCGAGTGCATCGAACGAGGCCGCTGACAGGCGCATGGGACGCTCATCGACGTCGGGTGTCAGCACGACGTGCTCACCCTCGACCAGGAAGATGAAGTTGCGCTGGTCGCCGACCTCGTCGTCGTAGAGCATGTGCTCTGCGCCGACGTGTTCTTCTGCGAGCGTCTCAAGGATTCGCGCGGTCAGCGCGCCACGGTTGAGAAGTGAAATGAACTCCGTGTCGCCGCCGAGCTTGGCATGTACGCGCGCGGCATTCGCGATGCTGCCGCCGACGTAGCTGGCAAGGGTCTCGATGAGTGCCTTGTTTCCGGGGCGCACCCACTCGCTCGCCGAGAAGTACTCGTCGAGCGCAACGTCGCCGATGAACACGGCAGGCGCAAAGGCGGCATTCACGCTGCGACCTCCACGTTCACGGGGCCACCCTCGAGCTGGGTCCACGGAGACGAGCCCGAGTCGACGCACGAGGCCAGCCAGTAGTAAGCGGTCGGCCCTGCCACGCCCCTGCACGCGTCGTGCCAGACGCCCGGGCGCAGCACCACGACGGTGCCGGGCTCGATGACGAAGGCGCGCACGTGTTCGGCGCGCGGTGGGGCGCTCTCGCTCGCTTCTGCGACCGTGAGCACGAGCGCATCTGCGCCGGGCATGAGAGCTTCTTCGACGTTGCGGTGCCGCTCCATCTGCGTGCACTCGTAGGGCAAGCCGGGTGCGACAGTCATGCCAAGGCTCGGCGTCTCACGCGTGATGGGGTCTGCGGTGTAGGCGTCGCTCCAGCCGAGACCCTCGGTGACGACGACGCCCTCCTGCTCGCCGGCACGCATCTTGAAGACGCGACCGAACGGAGCAAACGACTCGGCGTCGGCTGGCAGGGCAACGATGCCGTCGGCTGCCACTCGCCCGCCCGCGCTCACAGCGACTTCCTCACGTCGCCCACAGCTCGCATGAACTCGGCCACGTGCTCGGCGTCGACGATGCCGGTGTCGCGGTAGTCGTGCTTGAGGTAGCTGCCCACGATCACGCCGTCGGCGTCGCGCAGCTGTGCCTCGACATTCTCTGCCGTGACACCCGCGCCCACGACGAGCGGAAAATCTGCGGGCAGGGTGCGGCGAAAGCGTTCGATCTTCTCGAGGTCGGTCACCATGCCGGTGCCTTCGCCCGTCACCACGATCGCGTCGCTGCGTGCAGCGCCGAGCGCGAGGTCTTCGGCCTCGGAGCGGCCCGAGTTCACCGGCTGGTACTTGAACCGAACGCCGCCGAAGACCAGGGCGCGGCTGGCCTCGCGAAGCTCGGCGAGACGCACCGCGTACTCGGCGTCCGCCCCAGGCTCCAGGTGACCGGCGACCGAATCGATCTGCACGAAGCCCACCGGAAACTCGGCCGCGAGCTCGAACGCGAGCTCGTGGTCGTGCAGCACGTTCAGGCCGAGCACCGCAGATCCGGTGCGATTCGAGAGCGCCTCGAGGGCGCGCCGCACATCGTCGTTGTCGCCGAAGTAGTTCTCGACGATCACCGCGTCGACGCCTCCGTCGATCAGCATCGAAGCCTCGGTCTGCGCGCGCTCGAGCTTCTGGGCGGCATCGTCTCCACCGAGGTGCAGCATGGCGAGCACGGGCTTGGGCTGGGCGAACAGCCCCTGCCACTTCGACCGGGCGGTTTCGCCCAGGGTGAGGTCGTTCACTTCGCGGCCTGGCCTTTCTTCGAGGTCCACTGGAATCGTCTCTCGAGCAAGCTCTGCACCAGCATGATGAGCGAGACGATGATCAGGTAGTAGATGATCGCGACCGCGTAATACTCTGCGTAGCGAAACGTCGCCTGCACGCCGATGGTCGCAACGCGCATCAGCTCTTGCAGCGAGATCACGCTGGCGATTGCGGTGAGCTTCACGAGGGCCACCAGTTCGTTGCCCAGTGACGGAATGGCGATGCGCGTCGCCTGCGGCACGACCACTTTGATGAAAGCCTGAAACGGTGTCATGCCGAGAGCCCGAGCCGCGAGCCGCTGCCCCTCATCGACCGCCATCAGTGCGGAACGCAGCATCTCGGCGACGTACGCCGCCTCGCTGATGCCGAGGGCAAGGATCGCGGCCACAAACGGGGTGTACCAATCCCCGCGAAAGAGCGGAAACAGCTGCGGCAACGCGTTCCAGCAGATCACGAGCAGCAGCATCGACGGCAGCGCCCTGAAGAACCAGAGGTAGGTATTCGCGGCCGCGTTGGCCGTCTTGCTCTTGGATCGCTTCATCAGCGCCATGGCAAGCCCGATCGCGATCGCAAGCACGAGGCTGCCGAGTGCGACGAGCACTGCGAGCACCGACCCCTGCAGGTACACAGGGGAGATCATCTGCTCCCAGAAAATTGACGGATCGAAGATCATTTCAACCTCAGTTCATAAGGTGCGTAAGATGCCCCGCCCACGCGGACGGGGCACCGGTCACTAGAGCGCCTTGGTGTCGACCTTGGCGACATCGTCGGGGTTCAGCCCATACTTCTCGGCGAGTTCTGCGAGCTTGCCGTTCTCGATCAGCTGGTGAATCGCGTCTTCGACCTTGGGCGAGAGCTCGCTGCCCTTGTTCGTGTACGCCCCGAACCAGTACTCAGCCGGGAAGAGGCCGGCGATCGGGGTCAGATCGTCGTTCTTCTTGCCGAGCGTCGCGGCGAGCACGGTCGTGTCGACGAGACCGTCGAGCTTTCCACTGCGGATCGCTGGAATCGCATCGACCGATCCCGGGTAGCCGGTCACCTCGATCGCAGGCTTGCCCGCGTCAACGCACTCGGTGCTGACCTCTTGCACGTGCGCCTCGTCTTCGGTGCCGGTCTGCGCCGCAATCTTCAGCCCGCACAGATCGAGCGGCTCCTTCACTCCCTTGGCAACGTCGCTCCGCAGCACAACCTGCGTACCGGTCTGCAGCACGGCAACGGGGTCGGCGACCTGCGCACGCTCCTCGTTCACGTACATGCCCGACCAAGCCAGGTCGCACTTGCCCGACTGCAACGCGGGAATGAGCCCGTCGAAGTCCATGACCGTGGTCTCGGTCTTCATGCCGAGCACCTCGCCCACCTGCTCGGCGCCCTCGACGTCCCAGCCGATGACCTTGCCGCTGGTGCCGTTCTCGTAGTATTCGAGCGGTTCGTAACTGAGCGCCACGCAGTGCTTGAGCACAGCGCCCTCGCCCGAGTCGCCCTCGCCGCCGGCAGCATCGCCCGAGCTGCAGGCCGTGAGCGAGAACGCGAGGCTCGCGAGCGCGCCGACCGCCAGTAGTGCTTTCGCGTGATTTCGCATAGTAATCTCCTTCGATTGCTTCAGATGTGTTGGTGAAGTGGATGTGGGTATTCGAGTCACTTACGCTCGCCCCAGAGCCGAGCGCGCTGACGATCGAGCTCTCCCCAGACGTTTTCGGCGTTCTTGAGCTCGTGCAGCACGAAGAGCGGGTGGCTCGAGGTCAGAGTGTCGATGAGGCGACGAACCATCGCCGGGTCGAGCACGCCGTCGCCGAGGCAGACGTGATTGTCGTAGTGCTCGAGCACGATGCGCAGGCCCTCGTCTTGCTGCTCTTCCCAGCTGCCGTCGATCATGTACGCGGCATCGAGCTTTCCGTTGCTGAAGTATTCGACTTCTTTTGCGGGGCAATCCGAGAGATGGATCGCCGAAACTTTGTCGATGAGGCGAGGATCGAGCACGTTCTGTTCGATCCAGCTCGCTGCGAGCGACGCGATGTCGCCCGCCGCCGCCCGCTCCAGCTCGCGCATGGCGGGCGTGAGCTCGACCTCGGGCAGCAAGAACGCTCCCCTGCCATCGGCGAGCCCCACGGCGTGCATGAGGTGGTTGAGATCCCAGCCGAGTCGCAGGCGATTCGTGCGATCGTACACCCGCTCGAAGATGCGCACGAAATCATCGGCCGTCTGCGCACCGAACTCGAGGCCCCAACCCGCGTTCTCGAGCTCAATCACGGGCGAATGCTCGTCGACGAGACCGCGCTGCTCGAGCGCCCGCAGAAAATGCTGCGTGAGCACGATCATCGCATCGAGCACGACCTCACGATCGACCGTGAACTCCCAGGCCCCGTCTACCGGCATGTAGTCGATCAGGTGAAAGACGTATGCATCGGCGCCGAGGTCGCGCGCGAGCGCATACTCATCGCACCAGCGGCTGAACATGTGCTCGCCGGTGAGGTCGCCGAAGTACTCGCGCACCTGATCGATGCCCTCGAAGCGCTCCACCAGTTCGCCGAACTGCACTCCCGCGACGAACGACGTGGGCGCCGCCCAGTACGAGCAGTGCACCCGACGCACTCCGGCCGCCCGCAGCGTGGCAACGAGTTCTGCGTATTCCGCATCCGATTCGGCGAGAGGGAGCGTTCTGGTCTTGATATCTGCCATGAACACCTCGGTGCCGCTGAGGCCTCGCGCGGCGATGGCGTCGCCCCCTGCAGCCAAGTGCTCCGGGCGACAGGTCACGTACTCGAGAACGCCGCTCGCCACATCCGCGTTTGCGACCAGCGCATCGATGCTTGATTCAGTGGACATGACGTAGAAACTCCTTGGTGCGCTCGTGCTGCGGGTTCTCGAAGAAGCCCTCTGGCTCCTGCTGCTCGATGATGACCCCGTCGTCGAAGAGCACGACCTCGTCGGCGACGCGACGCGCGAATCGGGTCTCGTGGGTGACGACGAGCATGGTCATGCCCTCGCTCGCGAGGCTCTCCATGACGCGAAGCACCTCGCCGACGAGCTCGGGGTCGAGTGCGCTCGTCGGCTCATCGAAGAGCATCAGCTTGGGCTCCATCACCAGCGCACGGGCAATCGCGACGCGCTGCTGCTGCCCACCCGAGAGCTCTGAGGGGTACTTATGCGTGTGCGCCCCCATGCCCACGCGCTCGAGCATCATGACCGCGCGCTCTTCAGCGTCTTTGCGGTGCACCCGATGCACGGTCGTGAGGCCTGACATTACGTTTCGCGTGGCGTTCAGGTGCGGAAAGAGGTTGAACTGCTGAAACACCATACCGACCACCTGGCGCTGCTTGGCAAGCACGCGTTCGGGTGCCGGTCGCTCGGCGCCCGGTTTTCCGACGAAACCAAGCCGTTTGCCGTCGATCTCGATGGTGCCCTGGTCAACGCGCTCGAGCAGGTTGATCAGACGCAGCGTTGTCGACTTGCCCGAGCCGCTCGGGCCGAGCATCGCCTTGACCTGGCCGGGTCTGATCGAGAGATCAACGCCGCGCAGCACGGCCTTGTCTCCATAGCTCTTGTGCAGGTTGCGCGCATCGAGCAGAGGCGCTTCGGTGGCGTGAGTGTTCACTGGCCCCTCCTTTGGGTGGTGATCACGCATCGACGAGTCGATGTGACGGATTCACAGTAGCCTCAAGAACGAGCGGCGTCGAGGGCATATTTATTGCAAACAACTCTAGATTTAATCAATATTCTTGTTATTGCTCAGGTTTTTCTTACTTGCTACGTTTGCATACGAGCATTACCGCAAATCTGCTCAGGCTTCAGCAGAAGATTTTGTATAACGAATCGGTGACGAAACGAGAAACAATGGAGTTCGACGGAGCACTCATTGACGCACTTCGCGACAACGGCAGGCTGCCGGTGACCGAACTCGCCAGGCGCTTGCAGCTTCCGCGCCAGCGCGTGCAGGAGCGCATGCATTCGCTTCTCGAGAGCGGCACCATTCGCATCGTCGCCAACGTGCACCCGTCCTTGCTCGGCATTCATCTGTTCTGCGACGTGCTGATCTGGATCGACGGGCCCAGTGCCCCCGTACTCGCACAGCTTCGCAGCTTTCGAGAGACCACGTTCATCGCTGCGGTGGCCGGCAACTGCGACATTGTCGTCGAGGTCGGAGCAAAGGATCGTGCCCACCTCGAGCAGACTCTCGCAAGGATTCGCAGCACCCCAGGTGTGCGCCAAACCGTGAGTTCGCAGCTCGTGCACATCTTCAAGAGCCGCTTCGAACCCGACGACAGTCTCACCCAGTCGGCTCTGCATCAGCCGGATCGCCTCGATACGCGCATCATCGAGACGCTGGGCAAAGACGGCAGAATGCCCTACCGCGAGCTCGGGCAAGAGGTGGGGCTGTCGATCGGCGCCGTGCGCGCTCGGCTCGGCAAACTCATGGAGAGCGGAATGCTGCGCATCGCGTGCGAGGTGAAGGAGTCGAGCACCGCACGAAGAATGCAGATGGGTGCGAGCCTTCGCCTGAGTGGTGAAAGCCAACCCGTCATCGAGGCCCTCTCTGCCATGCCTGCGGTTGAGTTCGGTGCCACCTCGGTCGGCAACTTCGATGTCGTGCTCACCCTCTCGGGCACGACGCTCCAAACCCTGCACCGTACCCTCGACGAGCTGCGCTCGCTCGACCATGTCAGCAACGTAACCTCATGGATGCACCTCGATGTCGTGCGAGAGAGCTACGAGTGAGCCCCGCGCCCGGCGCGTGGGAGAATAGAGGCTGGCCGATCCTCGCCCCGACACTTACGGAGAGTCACCATGACGCAGCTTCCCCCGCAGCCCCTCAGCCCGCTCGACGGTCGTTACCGCAGCGCTGTCGAGGGCCTCGGCGACTTTCTCTCTGAGGCGGGGCTCAACAAGGCCCGCGTGCACGTCGAGGTCGAGTGGCTCGTCTACCTGACCTCGCACTCTCTGCTGGGCTCGGCTCCGCTCGACGACGCTGACGTCGCGGCACTGCGCTCCTGGGCCGCAAACTTCGGCCAGGCCGAGATCGATGAGCTCGCCGAGACCGAGCGCACCACGCAGCACGACGTGAAGGCCGTGGAGTACCTGGTTCGCGCGCAGCTGTCGCGCCAGGGCCTCGACCGCATCGCCGAGCTCACGCATGTCGCGTGCACGAGCGAAGACATCAACAACCTCTCATACGCGATCACCGTGAAGCAGGCCGTCGCCGAGGTGTGGCAGCCGAAGTTCGAGGCGGTCATCGCCGAGATCGCTCGCCAGGCCGAGCAGTATCGAGAACTGCCCATGATGAGCCGCACCCACGGGCAGCCGGCGACCCCGACGACACTCGGCAAGGAGCTCGCCGTCTTCGTGCACCGCCTGAACCGCCAGCTCGCGCAGATCGCCCAGATCGAATACTTGGGCAAGTTCTCGGGCGCGACCGGCACGTTCGCCGCGCACATCGCGGCCGATCCGCTGGTCGACTGGCAGGCGGTTTCGCGCGAGTTCGTCGAGGGCCTTGGGCTCGATTGGAACCCGCTCACCACGCAGATCGAGTCGCACGACTGGCAGGCCGAGCTCTATGCGCGCATCGCCCACGCAAACCGCATTCTGCACAACCTCGCCACCGACATCTGGAGCTATATCTCCATCGGCTACTTCCGTCAGATTCCCGTCGCGGGCGCCACTGGCTCGTCGACGATGCCGCACAAGGNNTTCGAGAACGCCGAGGCGAACCTCGAGCTCTCGAACGCGATCCTCGACTCGCTTGCGCAGACCCTCGTGACGAGCCGCTGGCAGCGCGACCTCACCGACTCGTCGGCGCAGCGCAACATCGGCGTCGGCATCGGCCACTCGGTGCTCGCGCTCGACAACATCAAGCGCGGCCTCGGCCAGATCGACGCGGCACCCGAGGTGCTCGCGGCTGACCTCGACAGCAACTGGGAGGTGCTCGGCGAGGCGATTCAGACTGTGATTCGCGCCGAGGTCACTGCCGGTCGTTCGTCGATCAGCGATCCCTACGCAGCGCTCAAAGAGTTGACGCGAGGCAAGAGGATCGGCCAGGTCGAACTGATCGAGTTCGTTTCGGCGCTCGAGATCGGCGACGAGGCAAAGCAGCGCCTGCTCGCCCTGACCCCGGCGACCTACGTCGGCGATGCGGCGAATCTGCTGGAGCACCTGGGCGCCAACTAGCACCGGCCCGTGTCGCTCGCACCCTCGCTAACATGAGGGTGTGAGCACACAGACGCGACGAAGCGAGATCGAGGGGGCGAACGGCAAGCCCCAGCGCATCTCGCTGCTCGCCGTGCTCGACCAGTTCTTCTTTGTCTTTGCCGGGCTTGCGGCGGTTTGGCTCGCCTGGCTCTTGCTGCGCGAAAGCTTTCAGCTCGGCTGGTGGGGCATTCTCGTATTCGTCGTGTTCTGGGGCATGCTTGCTTACCTGGCACTCCCCCGCATCCACCGCATGCTCACCGCGATCTACGTGCCCGACTACTTCATCGGGCGCACCCGCACGAGCGACGGCCTGCTCGGCGACCCGATCAACCTCGCCCTGCTGGGCGACGAAGCTGCACTGCACTCGGCCATGCAGGCGGCATCGTGGACCCGTGCCGACCGGGTCACGCTGCGCACTTCGTGGCGCATCATCACATCGACCATCACCCGCAGAAGCTACGATGAGGCTCCAGTAAGCCCCCTCTTTCTCTTCGGGCGCATGCAAGACTTCGCCTATCAGCAAGAGGTTGCCGGCAACCCCGCGAAGCGACATCATGTGCGGTTCTGGCGCACGCCCGACGGTTGGCTGCTGCCCGGGGGCACTCGGGTCGAGTGGCTCGCTGCCGGCACCTTCGATCGCGCGGTTGGTTTCTCGCTCTTCACGCTGCAGGTGACTCACAAGATCGATGCAGACATTGACATCGAACGCGATCACATCATCGCCACCGTGCTGCAAGCAAATCCCGCCGCAGCCGTGACCGTCCTGCGCGATTTCTCGACCGGCTACCACTCCCGCAACGGTGGCGGCGACACCATTCGCACCGACGGCGATCTGCCGATCCTCGATCTCAGAGCTTTGCCCACTATCGACGCAAACGAGCCGCGTTCATGAGCGGCGACTCGCGACGGAAGCGCGCGGCGAGCGAGCCGGTCGAGGTGCTGGTTGCACCCGATGACGAGACGCATGCGCTATCGAGCGCGAGACCCCTCGCGACGACCCTCGGCTCGCTGTTCGTGTTCGGGCGCGGAATCGCCGGCCTATTCTGGATTGGCGCATTCCTGCTGGCTTGGCCCGCTCTTGCCGACGAAGAGCACATTGCGGCCGACGAGCGCCCGTTTGTGTTCTGGTTAGTGCTGAGCATTGGTGTGCTCGCCGCGTTGACGTCGCTCGTGTTCGCCTGGTCGATCTGGCGTGGCAGCAACCTCGCGCGCGTGCTGGTGATGTGCGGCGTCACGCTCAGCACGATCACGGCCGCGAGCAGCTACTTTGCGAACGGCGAGCAGATCACCATTCAGACGACTCTGCTGACCGTCTCGCTCGACATTCTGGTGTTGCTTGCGCTCTCAAGCCGCGATGCCCGCGCCTGGGCCAGGCAGCCACGGAGCGCAAGCGCGAGGCGCACGAACGTGAAGCGCTCGCGGAAGGCCTAGTCTCGAGCCGGCGACTCGTACGGGCTCTAGTGCCAGCCCTCTTTGTCGGGGTGGTGCAGGTCTTTGCGAGCCTCGACGTCTTCTTCGCTCGGCTTACCGCCCAGGCCAAGCAACGCCAGCACCATGAGCGAGACGATGAACACGATGCCAGTCACAATGCCAGCTCGAGCAAAATCTACGACTCCCTCGGGCGTGCGCAGCACGACCAGCACGATAATGCCGGCAAAGACTGCGAGCACGCCAGAGAAGCCGACGAGCTCAAGCGGGCGCAGCCTGTCTCGTCTCGTCGGCGTGACCTTTGGCTGCTGGTCTGACGGGGTGGGTTCAGTCATGTTCTGTTCCGATATGGGTTGTCTGAGGCTACTCTGAGCCCTGAGTCGAGCTGGGAACGGCGTCTGTCGCCGGGCGAGGATCGAACGCCGCGATACCAAGGAATACTCCCCTGATAATCGCGTATGCGCCGAAGAAACCGATCAGTGCCACCGCGTCGTCGCGGAACAGCAGGGCGAAGACTGCGAGCGCCGCACTGAGCAGCAGCGAGGGAACTGCAACCTTCATGGGTTGCACACCGCGTGTGAGGCGCATGATGGTGATGACTGCGGTGAGTGCAGCCCAGAGCGCCAGAACCAAGGCCATGGTGAGGCTGTCGCTCACCGCGAGCAGTGAGCCTGCTGCTGCGAATGCGACGACGGCTCGCGCGGCGATCCACCAGCTCTCTGAGGTGCCGCGCAGGGCGAAGTACTCGAGCAACGTCGCCGCGCCGATCAGGGCGAGCCCGCCGCCGAGCACCCAGAGATCGAAGCCAAGTTCGCGATGCAGCGGAGCAGTGAAGGCGATCACAACCCCCACCACGACGAGCACGGCCGCTCGAACCAGTTGTGCTGCGCGGAAGCCGCGAAACTCAGAGGTCGCCGTGGTGCTCGGATCGCTCCCCATCACTGCCTCCGCCTTCCCATTCATAGCGACAACAAGTCTACTCCTCCAAGGTGAGAAGAGGATCGATGCCACGGGGCCACCTGCGCGAGCGTAAGCGGACTCGATCAGTTGCACAATCCGCTGTACCGGACGTCGCCGTCGCCGCTCAGGGTGTCAGTACGATCTTCCCGGCGTGGACCGCGCCGCGAAGCGCGTCGACCGCCTCGGCGGCTTGGTCGAATGTGTAGGTTTGCGAAACGGTAGAGCGCAGCTCGCCGGAGGCGAGGGCGAATGCAAGCTCGGCGATATCTTCTCCTCGGGTCGAAGCCATGAGGGTAACCGCCTTGAGGCCTCTCGTGAGGGGTGCCCGGAGCGATCGATCCATTGGGCCGAGCACACGTCCGCCCCCTTCGCTGCCGCCCAGCACCAGAGTGCCGCCCGGAGTGATCACACGACGCCAGTGCGACAGGGGCAGGCCACCGGCGAAGTCCAGAACGGCATCGAAGCACCCACTTCTCGAAGTCGGGTCGGTGGTCGCGTAGTTGACGACATCGTGGGCGCCGAGATCACGGACGAATGTCGCCTTTGACGCGCTGCAAATTGCGGTGACGTGCGCGCCGCGTTTCGCGGCGAGTTGCACTGCATACGACCCGACGCCTCCACCCGCCCCGGTGATCGCGATGGTCTTGACGGCGAGAGTGCCGAGAGTCCGGGGCGCTTGCAGAGCGGTGTATCCCGACATCGGCACGGCGGCCGCCTGTGCAAGACTCACTCCCGGCGGCACCGGCTGCAGCAGATCCGCACTCGCCGACGCGAAATTGGCCCACGAAACGCGAGCCGAGCCGAAGACGTGATCGCCCACTGCGAAGCTCTCGACGCCCGGGCCGACACCCACGACGGTGCCAGCGACATCCTGCCCGAGTCCGGGTCGCTTCGGACGACGAAGCCCCGTCACGAGCCGCATCATCGTCGGTTCGCCGGACATCATGTGCCACTCGGCCATGTTGACCCCTGTGGCGGCCACCTCCACGACCACCGTCCCCGGCTCGGCCTCCGGCTCATCGATCTCTTCCACGCGCAGGACGGATGTATCGCCGTACTCGTGTCTCACGACGGCTCTCATCAGCCACTCTCCTCTGCCTCGTAGCTAGAAAGTAGAGGCAGGGCCGGCCACTCAGAAATGCCCAGATGGGAACCACGTAGACGTTTCATCCGCAAACGTAGCACTTCAGTGGAGCATCATCGTCGGGTGAGGTTAGAGCCCCGAAGGCATGTCTTGGAAACGCGAGTAGTGGCCCTGGAACGCAACCGTCACGGTGCCCGTGGGCCCGTTGCGCTGCTTCGCGAGAATGAAGTCGGCCTCCCCCGCCCTCGGGCTGTCGCGGTCGCCTGCCGCCTCGCGATGCAGCAGGATCACCATGTCGGCGTCTTGCTCGAGTGAACCTGACTCACGCAGGTCGCTGATCGCTGGCATCTTGTCTGCGCGCTGCTCTGACGCACGGTTCAGCTGCGAAAGAGCGATTACCGGAACATCGAGCTCTTTTGCGAGCAGCTTGAGCGAACGCGAGAACTCGCTCACCTCTTGCTGGCGACTCTCTGACTTCTTGCCAGACGACAGCAGCTGCAGGTAGTCGATGACCACCATGCGTAGGCCGTATTGCTGCTTGAGGCGGCGGCACTTCGCGCGAATCTCGACGAGCGTAAGGTTCGGGCTGTCGTCGATGAACAAGGGCTTCTCTGAGATGCGCGCCTGCGTCGCTGCCAGCTTCTGGTAGTCGCGGTTGTCGAGTGTGCCTTTGCGAAGCGTCTGCAGCGGCACCGAGGCCTCGGCCGAGAGCAGGCGCATCGCGATCTCTGCGCGCCCCATTTCTAGCGAGAAGAATACGGTTGGCGCATCGGCGTGCACCGAACCATTGCGGGCGACGTCGAGCGCGAGCGTCGACTTACCCATTGCGGGTCGGGCCGCGATGATGATCATCTGCCCGCCCGAGAACCCGTTCGTCATCGCGTCGAGCTCGCTGAAGCCGGTGGGCACACCGAGCATGCCGTCTGGCATCTCTCGGGCGCGCGAGATCTCTTCGAAGGCCGCTTCGACGGCGAGTGAGAGCGGAACGTAGTCTTCGGCCTGGTCTGCGCCCGTCACCGTATAGATTTCGGCCTGGGCGCTGTTAACGAGGTCGACTGCCTCGCCTTCGCCGGCATAGCCCATCTGCGTAATGCGCGTTCCGGCCTCGACCAGACGACGAAGCAGCGCTTTCTCGGCGACGATCTCTGCATAGAAGCTCGCGTTAGCCGCTGTCGGCACGATGCTCGTGAGGGTGTGCAGGTATTCAACGCCGCCCGAGCGCTGCAGATCGCCGGTCTTGGTGAGCTGGTCGGTAACAGTAATGACGTCAGTGGGGTCGCCCTGTGCGTACAGGGTGAGCACGGCCTCGTAGATGACCTCGTGCTTCGGTACGTAGAAGTCGCCTGGGCGCAGTTGGCCGGTGACATCTGCGACGGCGTCTTTCGAAAGCAGCATGCCACCGAGCACGCTCTGTTCTGCCAGCAGGTCGTGCGGAGGCACCCGCTCGAACCCGCGTGAGTCGTCTTCAAACTCTGGCGGCGCGTCGGGAATGCCGAGGTGCGCGATCGACAAAGCGATCTCCTTTCAGGGGGTGGGAGTGCGTGTGGGCGGGCTGACTCGCCTGCCGTTTACCCAGTAGACACCGGACCACCGACATTCACGCTATGGCGAGTCTCGACCGCGGGCAAATGGACCACGAGTCAGCCTGTGGATAACTTGGTGCATAACTCACCGCATTTCCCCGGTTCTTATCCACAATTCTGGGGATAACTTGTGGAGAAGTAAATGATAGGCGCCTCACTTTTCAGTCTGATCAGGTATTTTATGAGACTGTGCCTGTGAAGTTATTCAACTCTCAGGTGCAAGTTGAAGCTTGCCCGCCCGGTCGCCCTGTGGAGAAATACTGGTTTCGGCGAGCCATGTCAAGTCAGAATAGGCACGTCGGGAAGATATATTTTCATCCGAGCAGCGGGGGCTGAAAAACCGCCGGTGAGCGCCGAAAACGTCCAGGACGTGAACGGCTGGCATTTCGAGGTCGATTGCGTCTGGGAATCCGAAGTGGTGCAGCCAGATGCCTTCGAACGTCTTAGAAGCGTGCGAGCGTCACACCAACGAACAGCCAGCATCAGTGACGCTCGCCGGTTTCTGTGACGCTCGGGCTTCTCGAGGTCGCCGTGGGGGAGTGAGATGAGGGCGACAGCGAGCGAGCAAGGCGCAGCATGCGCGCAGCAAGCGCACAGAGGAGAACCGCACCGCCCAGGGCGATCACACAAAAAGAAAGGGTGAGGGCTGAAGGCCCTCACCCTGATCCTTTTCGCGAGAATTAGCGAGCAGCGATCACCTGAAGGGTGACCTCTGCGTCGACACCCTCGATGAGGTGGATCGTCGCGTTGTACTCACCGGTCGACTTGATGGTCGGAACCGTGATCTTGCGCTTGTCGATCTCGCCGACGCCGGCCTCAGCAACAGCAGTTGCAACCGCAGCGGGCTTGATCGAGCCGAAGAGACGACCCTCGGCACCGGTCTTCGCGAACAGGCGAATCTTGTTCTCCTGCAGCTTGGCCTTGAGTGCCTGCGCCTCTTCGACGGTAGCAATCGCACGAGCCTCGCGGGCCTTGCGGATCTGTGCAACCTGGGCCTCGCCACCGCGGGTCCAGTTCACAGCGTAGCCCTGGGGCACGAGGTAGTTACGGGCGTAGCCGTTCTTCACCTCAACCACGTCACCGGCGCTGCCGAGACCCAGAACTTCGTTAGTCAGAATCACCTTTGCCATGATTCCCCTCCTTAGCGGCCGCTGCCGGCGTAGGGGAGCAGTGCCATCTCGCGGGCGTTCTTCACTGCCTTCGCGATCAGACGCTGCTCCTGAACCGACACACCGGTGATGCGACGGGCGCGGATCTTGCCGCGCTCAGAAATGAACTTGCGAAGCGTAGCGACATCCTTGTAATCGATGACGCCCACGGTCTGCTTCTTTGCGGGTGCGACAACCTTTGCGTTCTTGCCGCGACCCGGCTTGCGGGCTGCGCCGCTTGCCTTGCCTGCCATGATGATCTCTTTTCGTATGTTCTGCCCGTCACCGGGCAAATGCCCGCGAACGGGCGAAGTTGTTTAGAAAGGCTGCTCGTCGTCGAAGCCCGAGCCGAAACCGCCACCCTGAGACGAGTTACCCGAACCACCCGAGTTGCCCCAGGGGTTGTCGTTACTCTGTCCGGCAGGGCGACCCCAGTCGCTCTGACCCGAAGGCTGACCGCCGCCGAAACCGCCGCCCTGACCACGCGACTGCGAACGCGTCACCTGAGCGGTGGCGTAACGCAGCGACGGGCCGATCTCGTCGACATCGAGCTCGTAGCTCGTGCGACGCTGGCCGTCTTTGTCGTCGTAGCTACGCTGACGCAGGTTGCCGCGCGCGATGACGCGGGTGCCCTTGGTCAGCGAGTTCGCCACGTGCTCGGCGAACTCCCGCCACACGGTTGCGCGAAGAAACAGCGCTTCGCCGTCTTTCCACTCGTTCGTCTGGCGGTCGAAAGTGCGGGGAGTCGAAGCGATCGTGAACGACGCGAAGGGCACACCGCTGCCGGTGTACCGCATCTCGGGATCAGCGGTGAGGTTGCCCACCACCGTGATCACGGTCTCGCCGGCCATGACTTACGCGCCCTGCTTCGCGGCGCGAGCGGCCTTAGCCTGGTCGCGCTTCGACTGAGCCGCGCGCTGCGCGATGAGCTCGTCTGAGCGGAGCACCTTGGTGCGCAGCACTGCCTCGCTGAGGCCCAGCTGACGCTCGAGCTCTGCGGTTGCTGCGGGGGTAGCGGTGAAGTTGGCGACGACGTAGATGCCCTCGCTCTGCTTCTTGATCTCGTAAGCGAGACGGCGCTTGCCCCAGATGTCGACTCCCTGCACCTCGCCGTCAGCGTTACGGATAACGCCGAGGAACTTGTCAATGCTGGGAGCCACGGTGCGCTCATCGATACCGGGATCGAGGATGACCATGAGTTCGTACGGATGCATTACTGACCCACCTCCTTCGGACTACGCGGCCACAGGATTTCTGTGGCAGGAGGGTGTTTATGCATGTGCCCGTGCACGTCGCAGATTGCGCGTTGCACAGACAACCTGTACAGCCTACCACTTGAGGGGCGAATGCGCAGCTTGAGGTTTGCTTCGCTCGCACGCACCGGGTGTATGGCCTGCGCTGCGTGCGAGATATGCACTGCGTACGAGAAATTTCCCGAAACGCGCGTACGTTGCGCATATCTCGCACGCACCGCATGCGGCACGGGTCTCGTGCGCAGCGCAGCTTGCAGATCTCGCGGGTTGCAGATGCAGAAAAGGATCAGTGCCGCGACTTCTGGCACCGATCCTTTTCGCCGCAACTAGAACTCGGTGATGCTGATCCCATCGAGAACCGACTGCGCGGCTTTGTCGCCCTCGGGCGTCGCCGGGCAGTCGACCTCTGCGTAGAGCGCGAGGTTGTCGGGCATGAACGTGCGCAGCAGAATCTGACGCTGACGATCGCCATCGGCAGTCGGGTAGAGGGCGACGTAGCGCGACATCTCGACCGAGTAGGCCCAGTCGACCGGCATCTCTACAGTGCCGTCGGGGTTCACCTCGGGGTCGGCGGTCGCCGCAGTCCAGGGGAGCCCGATCTGCAGCGCAGTCGAGAGCGTCTCTTCGGTGGCGCCGCGGTCTTCGGTCGCGGTCAGGCCCTCGGGGCCATACCCCTGGTACGTAAAGAACATGCAACCGGTCGCCACGTTCTTGAACTCGTTCACACCCTGCTCGTCGAAGCGCACAATGTCCCAGCCGTCTTCGAACGGCACAGCCCAGTAGGGGCCAGCGGCGAACTCCGAGGGGTCGTCGAGCGTGACGAGGTCGAGCTGGGCCGGGGTCTCTGGTTCTTCCTCGGGCACCTCGGTTGTGGGCGGGGCCGGCGCCGGCTCGGGTGTGGCCGGCCCTTTCAGCATGAACGGCAACGCGATGCCGAGCGCGATGATCAGGAGCAGCACGAGCGCGCCCGCACCGATGCCGATCCAGGCGCCCACCGGCAGCCCCTTGCGGGGTGGTGCGCCAGTGGGCGGCATGCCCGGAGCGTACTGTTGGCCTGGCTGCGGCTGCTGGCCGGGCTGCGGCTGACCGGGAGCGTACTGCTGCGGCTGCGCGTAGGGCTGACCCGGCTGTGCTTGCTGCGCGGTCACATATGGCTGCTGTGCGAACTGGCCCGGTTGCTGCGGAGGCTGCTGCTGACCAGTCGGTGCAAACTGCGGCGGTTGCTGCCCAAATTGTCCAGGCTGCTGGGGCGGCTGCGGCTGCCCGAACTGTGGCGGTTGCGGCCCGGCCTGCTGCTGGGGCGGCTGGCTCGGTGCCCACGGCTGATTCTGCTGGGGCGGGGGAGCGTACTGCGGAGGCTGCGACCCGAGATGCGGCGGCGGCGCGTACACCGGGGGAGTCGGCTGCGGCGGTTGCAGATCGTGATGCGACTCAGTCGGCGGCGACTGGTTCGGCGCTTGATCGTGCTGCGACGCGCCCTGCTGCTGCTCGCCCTGTTCAGGCGCACCCTGCTGGGGCTCGCCTTCGGGCTGCTCGCCGGGCGCGCCTGATGGCAGATTGTTCGGGGGGTTCTGATCATTCATTGCGGTTCGCCTTATCGCTGTTCGCAGGTGGTGGTCTGAGAGTTACTCTAACGTGCGCAGGCGAAACTGTTCTATTGTTTCGATCGCCTGACGCTGACCCCCGACGTGCACGATCTCGTCGCCGTCGACTGTGAGCTGCGTGGCGTACGCGCGCAGCGCGGCCCTCTTGCGATCGAGCCACGGCGTGATGTCGTGCGTCTCGACCTCATCTTCAGACTGCGCCTCGGCATCTTCGGGCGCAGAGACGATCTCCCAGAACGGCAGCCCGAGCGCGGTCGCCACTGCGCGGCTGAGCTGATGGGCCAGCACGTGGTCGGGGTGGCCGTAGCCGCCCCCGTCGTCGTAGCTCACGATCCCCTGCGCCCCAGAGAGGTAGACCCCGGCGAGCAAGTCGTTCAGCACCTCAACGGCCGGCACGCTCGTGAGCGCGTCTGGGCCGACGTCATCGGCGGGCACCGCCCGCGGCGCCTCACCCGGCACTGAGTCAGCCCACGCCATGCCGGAGTCTTCGTAGATGGCCGGTGGGTGATCCTCGGCTCTCGCGGGCTCGACCCCCAGAAACACGTGACGCTCAAGACCCAACATGCCGAGGGCGGTCTTCAACTCGTTCTGGCGAACGACCGCGAGCCCGTGCGCCTGCACGAGCCCCTGCAGCGGGCCGGGCACGACCTCGCCGCGCTCACCGCGCGTCAGGGTGATGAGCAACGGCTCGAGGCCGGCCTCTGCGAGCGCCGCAAGCGTTCCGCCGGTCGTGATCGTCTCGTCGTCTGGATGCGCGTGCACGAAGAGCACCCGCGACCTGCCCCGAAACCACTGCGCTACCTCGGTCATGCCTGCCCCGCAAACCACTCGCGCAGGCGCGCCTCAGCTGCCTGCTCACCGATGAGACCCTCGTCGAGCCGAAGCTCGAGCAAGAACTTGTAGGCCTGGCCCACCATGCGCCCCGGAGGCACGTCGAGAATCGCCATGATCTGCTCGCCGT
>DDEV01000087.1:0-5405 GCA_002336855.1 Leucobacter sp. UBA1945
CCTCGCTGTCGCCCGAACCGCTGCCGCCTCCCACTGCCATTTTGCAGGCCTGCCGCTACTTGCCGGCCCTGCTACTTGCCGGCCCGCCTGCTGCCCGCGGCACACCGCCCGCCTGCTGCCCGCGGCACACGGCCCACTGCCCGCCCGCTGCCCGCGGCGCACCGCCTCTTGCCTGCCCGCCACCCCAACCAGCGCGCACGTTCCGTACGAGAAATGCGCTGCGTACGAGAAATTCTCAGTAATTCACGCACGCAGTGCACATCACGCACGCAACGCACGCCCGGCAACGGCCCCACACAAGCCGATAGGCTGAGAGCATGACTGAACGCGTGATTCTTGAGCCAGGCCAGCAGGCACCGAACTTTTCGCTCAAAGATCAGCACGGAAATACGGTCAAACTCAGCGAGTTGCGCGGCAGCCGCGTCGTGCTGTTTGCCTACCCCGCGGCGATGACCCCGGCCTGCACGAAAGAGGCGTGCGAGTTTCAAGACGCTACTGCTCCGCTCGAGGCCGCGGGCTACAAAGTGCTCGGCATCTCTCCCGACGACACCGACAAGCTCGCCCGTTTCGCCGAGCGCGACTCGCTCGATTATCCGCTCCTGAGCGACCCGGAGCACCGAACGCTTACCAAGTACGGCGCGTACGGCGAGAAGTTGAACTACGGGCGCACCTACCTCGGAGTGATCCGCTCGACGTTCGTCATCGACGCGAAGGGCAAGATCGAGCACGCTCTCTACAACGTCAAGGCGACGGGCCATGTCGCCCGCGTGCGCAAGCTACTCGGTGTCTGACGCGGGCTGAGCCTGCCCCGATGACTCCCCCGACTCCCCGGGGGCGAGCAGTGGCCGGGCAAGAATCGCCGAGAAAAAGCCGACGAGTGCCAGCGCGATAATTCCGAAACCGACCCACCATGGGCCGATGGCGAGCTGCAGACACCCGGTGCCCGCAGCAAACAGCAGCACGTGAATGGTCACGGCTGATCCTCGCACCCAGCTGACGCGCGACCGCACCGAGGCGACCAGCGTTACTGCCACCCATACCAGGCAGATCGCCGCGACCACGACGAGACTGTAGTTCTGTGCGACGCCCGCTGACGAGCCCAGGGCGGCGAGCAAAGTAAAGAGCGTCACCCACGCCAACAACAGCGTTTCAACGGCAAGACATGCGATCAGTAGGCCCCAACCAAGCTGAGATCTGCGGTGAAGAGCGGGTGAACCCGTCATTTCGGCAACCTTTCAGGCGTATGAAGAAATAACTCTTGTATAACTGCATCTTTCATGGAACCATATATTCATAAGAGTTTCGCGCACGTCGTGGTGGGCACTCTCAGTCCCGTACGACACTCGCCGCGCGAATCAGGCTACTGGCCAGACGAAATACAGCTGCGCGCGCAAAAAACACAAGGAGGAACCATGGATTGGCGCGAGCAGGCTGCCTGTCTGACCGTTGACCCCGAGCTCTTTTTTCCGGTGGGCAACACCGGCCCGGCGGTCGATCAGATCGAGCGCGCGAAGGCCGTATGCGCCCGCTGCAAGGTCACCGAGATGTGCCTGCAGTACGCCATGGACACCGGCCAGGATTCGGGCGTGTGGGGCGGCCTCAGCGAAGATGAGCGTCGCGCGCTGAAGCGTCGCGCGGCACGCGCACGTCGCGCCAGCTAGGTTTCGATCCGAGGATCACGAAAACCCCCGAGCAGCAGCTCGGGGGTTTTCGTTTGCGTGCGGCCGCTCCGTGGCCTTTCGACCTCGCGCGCGGAACCAGCAATGCATGAATAGTGCACGAAGTGTGGCCTCACGTACGCTCAGGCCGCACTTCGTGCACTATTGCGGTTGATTAGTCGGTGCCGGCGTCGAACGCGGCCGACAGGCCGAGCTCGTCTGCCTCTTCGTCGATACCGGTCACAGCGTCGGCGATCTGCTCAGCCCCACCGGCCTCAAGCTGACCCACCACGTCGGCGGTCGAGACGCCCACGAGGCCCATGGCGGCGTACTGCTCGAGGCGTGCGCGCGAATCAGCGATGTCGAGGTTGCGCATGGTCAGCTGGCCGATGCGGTCTTCGGGGCCGAACGCCGCGCCCACGGTGCGCTCCATCGAGAGCTTCTCGGGGTGGTAGCTCAGGTTCGGGCCCGTGGTGTTCAAGATCGTGTAGTCGTCACCGCGGCGCAGGCGCAGCGTGACCTCGCCGGTGACTGCCGATCCGACCCAGCGCTGCAGCGACTCGCTCAGCATGAGCGCCTGCGGATCGAACCAGCGACCCTCGTACATAAGGCGACCAAGCTTGCGCCCCTCGTTGTGGTAGCTCGCAACCGTGTCTTCGTTATGGATCGCGTTCACGAGACGCTCGTAAGTGATGTGCAACAGCGCCATGCCCGGGGCCTCGTAGATGCCGCGCGACTTTGCTTCGATGATGCGGTTCTCGATCTGGTCGCTCACGCCGAGGCCGTGACGGCCGCCGATCGCGTTCGCCTCGTATACGAGGGCCACTGGATCGTCGAACTCGACTCCGTTGATGGCGACGGGGCGGCCCGCTTCAAAGCGCACCGACACCTCTTCGGTCGCGACCTCGACGTCGTCGCGCCACGCGGCAACACCCATGATGGGCTCAACGATGTCGAGACCGGTGTCGAGAAACTCGAGGCGCTTCGCCTCGTGCGTCGCCCCCCAGATGTTCGCATCGGTCGAGTAGGCCTTCTCAGCCGAGTCGCGGTAGGGGTAGCCGTGCGCGACGAGCCACTCGCTCATCTCTTGGCGCCCGCCGAGCTCTTCAACGAACTGAGCATCGAGCCACGGCTTGTAGATGCGCAGCGCCGGGTTCGCCATGAGGCCGTAGCGGTAGAAGCGCTCGATGTCGTTGCCCTTGTAGGTCGAGCCGTCGCCCCAGATATCGACGCCGTCTTCTTTCATCGCGCGCACGAGCAGCGTGCCCGTGACCGCGCGGCCGAGCGGAGTCGTGTTGAAGTAGGTCTTGCCACCCGAGCGCACGTTGAACGCGCCGGTCGCAAGTGCGATAAAGCCCTGCTCGACGAGGGGGCGCTTCGCATCGACGAAACGGGCGATCTCTGCGCCGTACTCCTTGGCGCGAGCGGTCACCCCGTCGAGGTCGGGCTCGTCGTACTGACCGATGTCAGCGGTGTAGGTGCAGGGCACAGCGCCTTTGTCTCGCATCCACGCAACGGCACAAGAGGTATCGAGACCACCAGAGAACGCAATGCCGACGCGCTCGCCGACAGGAAGGGAAGACAGAACCTTAGACATGGTTTCTATCCTATGGGCTCAGCGGGTCGCTCTGCGCCGACCTTCAGAAGCCACCGCGCATTGAGCTCAGCGAGGCGAGTTCCCGCGCGGTTCAGCCGTTAAAGCTCGACGGGTCGGGGCCGAAGTTCTGCTGCCGGTCGAGCGAGTCGATGGCGGCCATCTGATCGGCCGAGAGCTCGAAGTCAAACACGTTCGCGTTCTCGATCAGGCGCGACCGGCTCGAGGTCTTCGGAAACACGATGGTGCCGTGCTGCAGATGCCAGCGAATGACCACCTGCGCGGCAGTCTTGCCGTGCGCAACGGCCGCGCTCGCAACCTCGGGACGCTCGAGCAGGTCGCTCTTGCCCTGGCTGAGCGGCCCCCATGCCTCGATGGCGATCCCGCGCTCTGCACAAAACTCGCGAAGCTCGCGGCGCTGGTGCAGCGGATGCAACTCAACCTGGTTCACGGCCGGCACGACGCCGGTCTCGTGCAGCAGTTCACTCAGGTGCGCGATCTCGAAGTTCGACACGCCAATTGAGTCGCACTGCGCCGAACCGACGATCTCCACGAGGCCGCGCCATGCGGTGACCGCGGTGCGCTTCGCCGGAACCGGCCAGTGCACGAGGTAGAGATCGACCTTCTCGAGCCCGAGACGCTCAAGGCTGGCCTCGAACGCGCCGTGCGGGTCTTCCTGGTCGGTGTTCCACAGCTTTGTGGTGATGAAGAGTTCATCGCGATCGATGCCGCTCGCCGCGATCGCGCGGCCGACCTCTGCTTCGTTCTCGTAGATGCGGGCGGTGTCGATGTGTCGGTAGCCGACCTCGAGAGCCTCGCTCACGATTCGTTCGGTGTCGCCCGGCTCAACCTTGAACACGCCAAGGCCCAACTGCGGAATCAGGTTTCCGTCGTTCAGTTCAATGCTCGGGATCTGCAACTCGCTCATTCCGGCTCCTCGTTCGACATATTCCGCAACAGTGTAGACCCCATAATAGAAGTGTCATGCTCTCCGCGCCGAACATTCAGTTTCCAGAAGACCTGCCAGTCTCGCAAATGCGCGACGAGATCGAAGCCGCGATTCGCGGGCATCAGGTCGTCATCGTGGCCGGTGAGACGGGGTCGGGCAAGACGACTCAGCTGCCGAAGATCGCACTGGCACTCGGCCGCGAGCGCATCGCGCACACGCAGCCTCGGCGCATTGCGGCGCGCACCATCGCCGAGCGCATCGCCGACGAGCTGGGCAGCGACCTCGGCGGTCTCGTTGGCTATCAGGTGCGGTTCACCGACAAGGTCAGCTCGCACACCAAGATTCGCCTGATGACCGACAGCATTCTGCTGAATGCGATCCACCGCGATCGTGACCTGAAGGCATACGACACGATCATCATCGATGAGGCGCACGAGCGCAGCCTCAACATCGACTTTCTGCTCGGCTACCTGAAGACGCTGCTGCCCCGGCGCCCCGACCTGAAGGTCATCATCACGTCGGCGACCATCGATCCCGAGTCGTTCGCCGCGCACTTCGCCGATGCGAGCGGCACACCGGCACCGATCATCGAGGTATCGGGGCGCACCTACCCGGTCGAGGTGCGGTACCGGCCCCTCGTGGCCGAGGCTCTGGAGGCGGAGGACGCCGAGGAGGCGGCCGCGAACGCCGCGGATCGCGACTACCTCCAGGGCATCAACGNNCGATCATCGAGGTATCGGGGCGCACGTATCCGGTCGAGATTCGGTATCGTCCGCTGGTTGAAGAAGTATCGATCGAGGATCCGAAGACCCATGCGGTCAAAGTTCGTAAGACCGAGCGCGACCTGTTCGACGCGATCGGCGACGCGGTTGGCGAGCTGGGTCGCGAGACCCCGGGCGACGTGCTTGTCTTCTTGAGCGGCGAGGCAGAGATCCGCGACGCTGCAGATGCGCTGAACGGTCGTTTCAGGGCAGCGAGAGGATCAGCCGCGCTTGAGGTGCTGCCCCTCTATGGGCGCTTGAGCGCCGCTGAACAGCATCGCGTCTTCGAAGTGAACAAGAGCGGCGCGAGGCGCGTCGTGCTCGCCACGAATGTGGCAGAGACGAGCCTCACCGTGCCGGGCATTCGTTACGTGGTCGACGCGGGCACCGCTCGCATCTCGCGCTACAGCTCGCGCAGCAAGGTGCAGCGCCTGCCGATCGAG
>DDEV01000087.1:5446-5723 GCA_002336855.1 Leucobacter sp. UBA1945
GCGGCCCGAGTTCACCGAGCCCGAGGTCTTGCGCACGGGTCTCGCGAGCGTCATTCTGCAGATGCTCGCGCTCGATCTCGGCGACATCGGCGAGTTTCCGTTTCTCACTCCACCGGACAAGCGCGATATTCGCGACGGCCTCGCGCTGCTCGAAGAGCTCGGCGCGGTGCGCGGTGCGCGGGCGCACGGCGGGTCGGGCAAGGGGGCGAGCGGCCGGGGGGCGCAGCAGGCGAAGATCACGAGGATCGGCCGCGAGCTCTCGAGGCTGCCCATCGAG
>DDEV01000137.1 GCA_002336855.1 Leucobacter sp. UBA1945
GCTCGGCAGCGCGCTGCCCGCGAGCGCGACTGAGCACGCCCCGCCCCCGGCGGTGGATCAGGCTGTCTCGGAGGAGGTGGCCGCGGCTGAGCAGGCGGCGGCCGAAGCGGCAGCCGCCAAAGCCGAAGAAGCCGCGAAGATCGCGGCAGAGCAGCAAGCAGCCGAAGAGGCGGAACGAGAGGCCGCGCGGGCTGAGGCAGAACGGGTCGCGGCAGAAGAGGCGGCAGAAGAGCCGGCGTCGGGTGAGCCCGAACCCTCCGCCGACGCCGCCACCACTAGCGCGCAACTCGCAGTCGCCGGCCCCGGCGCGAACGGCTTGACGCCCGGCGACGGCAGCGGCGATGCCGAGTCGGCGACCCCTGAAGCGGAGCCATCCGACACCGAGCAGACCAATGGTCAGCAGGCGGAGCAGGATGCGGTGGTGCCGAAAGCTCAGCCCACCGAGAAGGCGGCCGTCGGCGGCACCGCTGACATCGCCGTCACAGGTATTGCACCCGGGGAAACCCGCACGGTGTCCGACGGTGTCCTCAGCGTGCTCGTGTACACGGCGAGTGTCGCAGGCCCGCCCGGTGTCGAGTTTCGCGTTGAAGCGGTCGGCCGCCAGACCAGCGAGTGGTTGAAACCGGGCCAGCAGGCGCGAATGGTGTTCGGCAACGACACCGGCGGCGTGTTCACCGGCCTCATTCGGGTTGAGGTGCGCAACAACGGCACCGAGCCGGCGAACGTCTACGTCGACCGCGGCTGGGAGCGCTCGAACATCGAGAAGCAGTTGCGCGTATACGCGAGCAACAACCGCACTGAGCTGCGCGTGTGGGGCGACGTGCTGCCGCTGCCGCTCGGCAGAGAGGTGACGGTCAACGGTACGATCACGGGCATGAACGGGGAGCAGCGCAGTTTCTCGGTGACCTCCACGAGCGACGGCCAGCGCGCTGACTACGAGTACGTCGCACGCGGCCTCGCGCCCGGAAGCTACACCGTGCACGCCACGGTCGAGGTCGATGGCCAGATCTCCCGCATGGTAGGCGGGGGCGCGGTGATCCCGCTCAGCGATGCGCCTCGGTTGAGCCTGTGGTTCGAACCAGAGGTGGGCCCGAGCGAGGGGTACTTCAACCAGATCATGCAGGTGCGCATCAGCGTGCAGGATCCCGATGGTATCGAGTGGATCCGTGCGAAGCGGAACGGCGATAGGTATCAGGCCGTTGCCAACAACTCGCTCCAAACATTCACCGAGGACGGCCACCAGGTGCTCGAGGTGTGGGCGCGCGACATGCTCGGCAACGAGACGAACCCGCGCACACTTGAGTTCTATATCGACCGCACCCGGCCGATCATCTCCATCTCGGGCGCGCTCGAGCGCGGCACCGTAGAGCGGGGCGAAGCGGCCACCGCCGACTTCGGCTGCGACGACGCGACCTCCGGCGTCGCGAGCTGCACCATCTCCTGGAGCGGCGGGAGCGGTGGCGCCGAGCAACCGAGCGGCAGCGCGATCGACACCACCTACGCCGGTACGTTCGCATACACCATCGTTGCGCGCGATCGCGCGGGCAACGAGATGCGCCGCCTGGGCATCCTCACCGTCGACCCCGGTGACATCACTCCACCCACGGTCGACCACGAGGTCGTGCCACAGCCCGGCGCAACGGGCTGGCACCGCAGCGAAGCCGAGGTGATCCTCGATGCGCACGACGAGGACAGCGGCCTGGCCTCGTTGCAGTACCGTGTCGACAATGGCGAGTGGACGGATCCGCCCGTGCTCGGCGAACCGGTCCGGGTGTTGGTGTCGGGCGACGGCCATCACCGTGTCTGGTGGCGCGCAAGCGATGCGGCAGGCAACTCGACCGGTGCCCAGTCGGTACCGGTGAACATCGACGCAACGCGCCCGGTGATCTCAGTCGATCCTTCGCTGGAGGATCGCCAGGTGCCGATCGGCTCGGTCGTGAACGCGAGTTTCGCTTGCTCCGACGCGACATCAGGTGTCGAGAGCTGCGTGGGATCCACCCCCAACGGACAACCGCTCCCGAGCGATACCGCGGGCCTGCAGACGCTCCGCATCACGGCGACTGACGTCGCCGGCAACATCGAGACTCGCTACGTGAGTTACCGTGTCGTGCCCGAGGGGGAGGCAGTGCTCGATGCGAGCGCAACCCCCGACCCACAGCGTCCGAGCGGTTGGTGGAACGGGCCGGTCGACATCATGCTCGATCCCGATCCGGCGACCGGAGCCTCTGGTGTCGAGTGGAGCCTCAGCGGTGCACAGACCGGAAGCGGCAAGACAGATGGCAGCGAGTCGATCTCGGTAACGCAGGTTGGTATCACCGTGCTGCGCTACCAAGCGATCGATGAGTACGAGCGCCGGGGCCCCGTGAAGACCCTGGAGATCAGGATCGATACCACGAACCCGTCTGCCTCGTCGGTGCTCGACCCCGTGCCGAACGCGCGCGGCTGGTTGCGACTCGATTCGAACATGCGCATCGAGTCGAGCGACCGGGACTCCGGGGTGAGTCGACTCGACTTCCGGGTGGGCTCGGGGCCGTGGCAGGTCTCGTACCCCGGGTTCGCAGACGTGCCGATCACGGATGAGGGCGAGTATTCGGTCGAGTATCGTGCCACCGACCATGCGGGCAATGAGACCGCGGTGCGTCAGCACGTGGTTCGGGTCGACAAGACTGCTCCAATTGTGGCCATCGATTCGTCGATCGCAGGAGCACGGGTTGAGGTCGGTACGCCGCTCAGCGCAGCATTCGACTGCGATGACGATCGTTCGGGAGTGCTGACCTGTCAAGGCATGTTGCCGCACGGCCAGACGCTTCCGACCGATACGGTGGGCACCTTCGAGTTCTGGGCTGCGGCGATCGACAATGCCGGAAACATCACTCGAGAGGTGGCTCAATACACCGTTGTCGCGCCCGAACCCGGCGGGAACGCCGGGGGAAATGCCGGTGGGAACGCCGGGGGTCAGCCCGGCGGCGGTTCAGGTCCGGACGGGTCGGTGACCGGCGAGGGTCGCGGTCTCGCGAATACGGGCGCACCCACCTTTGGCTGGGTGGCTGGGCTCGGCGGAGCGCTCGCAGTCGCAGGATCGCTGCTGCTGGCGGCACGCACGAGCCGCAGGCGCTTGCGACAGGACTAGCCGGAACTCACCAGGTGGCTGAACGCCCGGGGTATCGTTGCGAAACGAACCTCGGGCGTTCTGGTGCAGTGCGGGTTGAAGTCGATCATCCCCTACGCCAGCACACTTCGCCGCTGCCGAACTCGGTGCAGCTCGACTGTGACGACCGAGACGACCACGCAAGTCGCCGCTCCGACGATTGTGATGACCGGCAGGAGCGCGCACACGAGAGTCGCCAGCGCGGCGAGCAGAAACACCACCGATGCGGTTGAGGAGATTCTGCTGCGAAGCAGGATCAGCCAGACCACAGCCATGAAGACCGCTACGGGCACGGTAAGCGAGAGCGAGGCCGTCGCGGCACTCAAATGTTCCGACGCCCCTGAGAGCAGGTCGAGTTCAACCTCGATACCCGCGGAGATCGCGCCGACCGCCGCGAACAGCAGGTAGTGCGCGTATCCGAACGCGAAGCCGCTACTCGCCGAACTGAGTTGTTCGCCGTATTCGTGAGAGAAATACATCCACCACACACCGGCGGCCAACACGAGACCTGCCGCAGCGAGCCCGACGATGCCGTCAACGTGCTCGCCCGAGTTCAGCGCGTCGATGACCGCGTTGGCCGAGGCGAGCAGGCTCTCACCGAGCAGAATCAGCACGAACAGGCTGTAGCGCTCAGCAATGTGATGCGGGTGCCAGGGAGTGTTCCTCGCCCGCTCGGCCCACACCGGCACAAGCACCTCGAGCACCATTGCCGGCCAGAAGCTCCAGAACTGCACCTCGGCCGAGAAGGCGATCCTCGCTACCCAAATGCCCTGCACCACAGAGATACCGACCGCATAACGCAGCGCGACCGCCCTGAGTTCCGGATCCGATGCCGCGAGCCGCACCCACTGCGCGACCATCGCAAGACGCATGATCACATAGCCCCAGGTGACGGTCGCCCACTCACCCTCGACCATGGCGTCGTGCACTCCAGCGGCGAGCACGAGCACGCCGCCCATCTGCACGATGGTCGTGACGCGATACAGCCAGTCGTCGGTGTCGAACGCCGAGGCGAACCAGGTGAAATTCATCCAGGCCCACCAGATAGCAAAGAAGATCATGGCGTACGCCAACACGGTCGCCATCGCGTGACCCTCGACTATGCCGTGATGCAGATTCTGCGAAGCCTGCGAAACGGCGATCACGAACACGAGATCGAAGAAGAGCTCGAGCGAGCTTGCGACGCGGTGCTGCTGGCGAGGGTCGCGACCCGACATGCGTACGAGGCCGAACCGCCCCAGTACGGTGCTGCTCATGCGTGGGGCGGGATTCGGAACGAGGCGATGCGGTCGCCCTCGACTGTGACCAATGCGGTCGATTCGCCGGTGACGACCCGCCGCACTGCTTCGGGAACATGAATGTTGCTCATATCTCTTCCTCCTTCATCGTTAGAGAGCGCCGGTCTGCAGAAAAGTGACGCTTGTCATCGCTCTCAGCTCGTTGCTCATATCCGTTGCGCGTGACCGTTCGCAGTCAGGATCGTGTGATGGCATCGGTGCCTCCTGTGTTCGGCGAGGTCAGCAAGTGTCGAACGAAGAACCGGTTCGCGTCTTCGCCCGCGTGCCTCGGCACTCCGGTGTGCCCGCCGAGGTTCGCGTTCAGCGTCTTCTCTCGCGACCCTAGCGCATCGAAAAGTTCGAGTGCCATCTGTCGGTCGTTGCCCTCGTCATCCCACTGCAGCAGCATGTAAGAAGGAATGGTGATCCCGCGCGCCTGCTCGAGAATCGACCGGGGCACGTAGCTGCCGGCGAAAAGCACGGCCGCCGCGATTCGATCATCTACCGCCGCGAGGTGCACTCCGATCGAGACCACCCCGCCCGAGAAGCCGACCGGGCCGGCGAGCTCGGGCAGGTCAAGCAGCGCGTCGAGCGTTGCCTGCCAATCGGGCACTGCCTGGTCTACGAGCGGCAGCACGAGGCGGTCGACCACGTCATCGGGCACCGGCAGACCCGCCGTGACCGCGTCGCGTAGCTCGGTGCGGGCCTCGGCGACACCAGCAGGTGCGGGCCGGTCGCCGGCCCCCGGCAGCTCGATCGTGGCCGTCGCGAAGCCCGACCGCGCGATGGCCTGCGCCCGAGGAAAGAGCCGCGGGCGCATCTGCTCCAGGCTCGCGCCGCCGCCGGGTTGGCCTGCGAGAATAAGCGGCACCGGCTCGGCGGCCGAGGCGCGTACCGGCGTCCAGAGTATGCCCCGAATCTCGCCGAGGGTGAACTCGCGCTCGATCACGTTGTCGAAGCGCTGAAAAGAAGTGAATTGCATGGTCGTTCCTTTGGGAGTGCGTTGCTGTCGGCGCTCCCGAGCGACCTATCGCCCCGCCGTGACCCCAGAGGGGAGCACCCACGTCGATTCGTTCACGGGTACCACCTCCTCGTTCTGCTTGCGTCTCACGGACACGGGAAGACTAACACCGTTCTTCGAGGTTGGCGATTGCCAATTGGGCTCGAGCAGTGGGAATTTCTCGTCTTCGCGCCGGGTTGTTCCCTGCATGCGCGCAGTCGATGTTCTGGTGATCGGGGCCGGTCAAGCCGGCCTCTCTGCCGCGTACCATCTGCAGCGCCGCGGCTTCGTGCCCGCGACCCGCGCGAGCGAGGGCGACCGCAGCTTCGTCGTGCTCGATGCTGAGGCAGGCCCTGGCGGCGCCTGGCGGCATCGCTGGGAGACGCTGCGCATGGGGACCGTCAACGGCATTCACGAGCTGCCCGGATTCGCCGTGCCCCCGGCCGACCCGCAGGCGGCGAGCCGCGACGTGCTGCCCGCCTACTTCGCCGAGTACGAGGCGCGTTTCGGGCTCGAGGTGCAGCGCCCGGTTCGCGTGACCGCGGTTCGTCACTCCGCGACGCCGGTTTCGCCCGGTGTCGCGACGTCTTCGGGCGACGAGGATCCCCAGGCCCCGCTGATCGTCGACTCTGATGCGGGGCAGTGGGCCGCCGACTACGTGATCAACGCGACCGGCACCTGGACCCGCCCGTTCTGGCCGCACTACCCGGGCCAAGAGACTTTCAGGGGCCGTCAGCTCCATGTGCACGACTACGTCTCGGCCGACGAGTTCGCGGGGCAGCGCGTCGTGATCGTCGGCGCCGGCATCTCGGCGACGCAGCTGCTCGAAGAGATCTCGCACGTGGCAGAGACGTTCTGGGTGACCCGCACAGAGCCCGAGTGGGTCGAGCTGTTCGATGAGGCGACCATTCTCGCCTCGCTCGCAAAGGTCGACGAGCGCACGCGCAATGGTCTGCCGCCGTCGAGCGTCGTGCACGTCACCGGCATGCACCGGGCACCTTGGGTAGAGCGGGCCGATGAACGCGGGGTGCTGGTTCGGCACCCCATGTTCGAGAGCATCGAGCCCGACGGCGTGCGCATGCCGGACGGCTCGTTCGAGCGGGCCGACGCGATTCTCTGGGCCACCGGCTTTCGAGCCGAGACCCGGCACCTCGCGCCGCTCGACATCCGCACCGCAGAGGGCGGCATCAGGGTCGAGCGCGGAAGGTCGCTCGACGAACCGAGGCTGTTCGTGATCGGCTACGGCTCTTCGCAGTCGACCATTGGCGCTAATCGGGCCGGCCGCGACGCGGTTCGGGCGATCCTCGCCGAAATACCTGCTGCCGAGCTATCTTGAGCTGACCTCGTTCGCGTGATTCCTCCCCTCCCGTAGCAATTGGGCACTTAATGTTGTCTGAACTCAGCAGAGACAACACCTACTGCCCATCTGCTTGAGCAGGGCGATCAAGCTTGAAAAAATTTCTCGCGAGCTTGTCGATTCGCAATACTCTGGTTCGACGTAGTGAGTAAGAAGGATCAACCGGCCTTCGAAGCACACCAACATTGGAGTCATCATGAAGTACATGCTCATCATGCGCGCAGTCGATCAGGCAAAGGTCGAGGAGTACCAGCAGCGCCCATTCGAAGAAATCATCGCCGAGATGGGCGCCTACAACGAGGCCATGATCAACGCGGGCGTCATGGTCGACGGGGCCGGCCTGTCAGACGCCTCGGAGGGCGCGGTGGTTGCGTTCGGCGACGGCGATCCAGTTGTCACCGACGGCCCCTACGGCGAGCTGCGCGAACTGTTCAACGGCTTCTGGATGCTCGAGGTCTCGTCGAAGGAAGAGGCGATCGAGTGGGCTCGCAGGGCCCCGCTCGGCGAGGGCTCGCAGATCGAGGTGCGCCGCGTGACCGGCCCCGAAGACTTTCCGCAGGACAACGAGTGGATTCAGAAAGAGCAGGAGTGGATCGCCGAGGGCAAGGCCCGCGGCTAGCCGCACGCCGATTACCTGATGCCCGCGCGGGATGCAGCTGCCGAGGTGGCCTCGATCGCGAGAGTGGTCGAGGCCACCTGGCGCATCGAGGCCGCCAAGATCGTCGCGACGCTCACGAGGTACGTGGGCGACTTCTGCCTTGCCGAGGATCTCGCGCAGGATGCGCTCGCCGCAGCCATGAGCGAGTGGCCGCGCTCGGGGGTGCCGGCCAACCCTGCCGCGTGGCTGATAACGACGGCGAAGCGGCGGGCGATAGATGGGTGGCGCAGGCGCGAGAATTTTGAAAAGAGGATCCCGCTGCTCGCCGATGAGCAGCGAGCGGCTGAGGGGGTCGACGCCACCGAGCTGCCCTGGAGCCCCGACGCCATCGACGACGATGTGCTGCGCCTCGTGTTCATCTCGTGCCACCCGGTGCTCTCGCGGGAGGCGCAGCTCGCGCTGACGCTGCGGGTGGTTGCGGGACTCACCACCGAGCAGATCGCCAGGGCATTTCTGCTGCCGGTTTCGACGGTGCAGCAGCGCATTGTGAGGGCGAAGAAGGCGCTCGCGAAGTCAGGGGTGCCGTTCGAGCTGCCCACCGCCTCAGAGCGGCAGGCAAGGCTCGGCGGGGTGCTCGGCGTGCTCTACCTGATGTTCTCTGAGGGGCACGTTGCTACCTCGGGCAAGGACTGGATGCGCCCTGAGCTCGCGCTGGAGGCGCTTCGGCTGGCCCGGGTGGTCACTGGTCTGATGCCGCGCGAGCCCGAGGCGCACGGCCTCGTCGCGCTCATGGCGTTCACCGCCTCTCGGTTTCCCGCGCGCATCGACGCCGAGGGCAGGCCGGTGCTGCTCGCCGACCAGCAGCGCACCCGCTGGGATCGCTCGCTCATCGGGCTCGGAAATCGTTCCCTCGCAAAGGCACGCGAATCGTGGGCCCGACGATCTGCCGAGAGCGGGCGAAGCGAATCGGGCTCCTACACTCTGCAGGCCGAGATTGCCGCGTGCCATGCGGCTGCCCCGCGTTTCGAGCTGACCGACTGGCGGCGCATCGCCGAACTGTACGCGCAGCTTTGCTCGGTCGCCCCGTCGCCGATCACTGAACTGGGTCGGGCAATCGCGGTCGCCGAAGCAGACGGGCCCGCCGCCGGGCTTGCGCTCGTAGAAGGCCTCGCCGACACCAAGCAGCTCAGCGCATCACATCTGCTGCCGAGCGTCAGGGGCGAATTGCTTTTGCGTCTCGGCAGGAACGACGAGGCGGCTGAAGAGCTCAAGAGCGCCGCAGAACTTGCGACGAACGAGCGCGAGCGCGCGGTGCTGCGAGAGAAGGCCGCTCGGCTCGAGGTTGCTACCGACCGCGCAGCTCAGCGAGCAGAGTGAGCACTGCGGCGACGGTGCTCGGGTCTTCGATCCGCTCGTGCGCTGCGCTTTCTCCGGAGCCCACCTTGACTCCGAGATCCTCCGGCCCGAGCGACACGAAGACGTCTTCGTCGGTCACGTCGTCTCCGAGAAAGAGCACCCGCGCATCGGGAAGAGAGGATCGTATGCTCGTGAGCATCGAGCCCTTGTCTGACTGGCGCAGCGTGAACTCGCGCACCTCTTTTCCCGACCTCACGTGCAAGCCGGAGTCGGTGCCGAGGTGCTCGGCTGCCTCGAGCAACTCTGAGGCGTGAGCCCGGTCTGCGACGGCCCTCGTATGCACGGCGATCCCGAACGGCTTTCGCTCGAGATAGACACCAGCGACCTCGCGAAACAGTCGATTGAGTCTCGTGGTGAAGCGCTCGAGGCGCTGCGTCTCTTGCTCGCTGGGCTCGAGAAGGGCTGGCGTCGCATCTGCGCGGGGGGCCCGGTTGCGGCTTTGCGTGCCTTGCTCGCGCTGTCGCTTTACCGGCTCGCTGAGCTCGGCTCCGTGAGAACCAGAGACGATCCAGGCGTCTGACTCGAGCCCGGTCGCCGCGAGGCTGGTCAGCGACCTACCCGAGAGCAACACGACAGTCACGCCCTGCGCCTCGGCAAGGGAATTGAGGGCGCGCTGCGCGGCCGGAAGAATCTTGGCGTCTTGCGGGCGCGAAACCAGCGGCGCGACCGTACCATCGAAGTCGACCGCGACGATCAGACTCGGATGCGCTGCGAGGCGCCGGATGCCGTCGGCAACGCGGTCAGGTATGCTCGGCGCGCTCGCCGCGAACGCATCAGCCGATTGGGCGGCCTCGCGCTGCTGACGAATCTTCGTTGCCTGTGACACCGCCTCGAGAAAGCTCTCGGTCCAGTGCGCTACGTCGTGCTGGCGCACCGTCTCTCGCATCGCGTGCATGCGACGCTGCTGCTCTGCAGCCGGCATGTGCACCGCGCGCAGAATCGCCGCTTTCAGGCCCTCGATGTCGTGCGGGTTGACGAGCACCGCACCCTGCAGCTCGTCGGCGGCGCCCGCGAACTCGCTGAGCACCAGGGCTCCGGTATCGTCGACTCGACAGGCCGCATACTCTTTGGCAACCAGATTCATGCCGTCTCGAAGCGGAGTGACGAGCATCACATCGGCGGCGAGATAGAACGACACCATCTCTTCTCGTGAGTAGCTTCGGTGCAGATAGACGAGGGGGGTGTGCCCGATATCGCCGTGTTCACCGTTGAGACGCCCAGCGGTGGTTTCAACCTCGTCGCGAAGTGCACGGTAGGCGTCGACGCGCTCGCGGCTCGGAGAGGCGATCTGCACGAAAGTGATCTCGCGCGTCTCGAGCTCGCCGTCGGCGAGCATCTCTTCGTACGCCTTGAATCGGTGCAGAATTCCCTTCGTGTAATCGAGACGATCGACCCCGAGCACGAGGGTCTGAGGGTTGCCGAGTTCTTCACGAATCTCGCGTGCCCGACACCGCACCTCATGCCGACGTGCCAGCCGCTCGATCGTCTGCGTATCGATGGAGATCGGAAACTCGCGAGCGAGCACTGGCCTTGTGGCACCTTGCTGCTCCTGTGCAGGCACGAGCACCGAGTTCTCGTGTATTGCGTAGCCGGCAATTCGCTCGGCGGCTTCGCGGAATGCGCTTGCGTCGGCCTCGCGCTGAAAGCCGAGGATGTCTGCGCCGAGCAGTCCCTCGATGATGCGCCTGCGCCATGGAAGCTGAGCGAAGAGCCGTGTCGGCGGAAACGGGATGTGCAGAAAGAAGGCGATGATCAGGTCGGGGCGTCGCTCGCGCAGCATCTCGGGCACGAGCTGCAGCTGGTAGTCGTGCACCCAGACGAGCGAGCCGGGTGCGGCGACCTCGGCGACGCGCTCGGCAAATCGACGGTTGACCTCGCAGTATCGTTCCCACCACTCGCGGTGATACTCGGGTGGGGCAATGACATCGTGATACAGCGGCCAGAGGGTTCCGTTTGCGAAACCCTCGTAGTACAGCTCGACGTCTTTACCGCTCAGCGGCACGGGAACCAGCCGCATAGAACCGAGCTCGAACGGCTCGATCGTTTCGTCGGCATTGCCTGCCCAGCCCACCCACATGCTGCCCAGTTCTTCGACCACGGGCCCAACCGCCGAGACGAGCCCTCCCGGCGAGGGCTGCCATGCACCTGAGCCGTCTTCCTGCTCGACCCGATCGACGGGGAGCCGGTTCGAAACCATGACGAGTTGCCTTTCGCCCAGATCCGGTATCACTGCCTGCTTCGACCTCCTGCTGTATTGCTTTCTCGAGACACTCGATGCCCCGCAACGAGTGTCTCGAAGGGCGTGGCAGGGCCGCAAGGGGTTGCTGAGACCGCGACGACCGGGTAAGAGTGGTTGGTGAGATAAGAGGAGCGTGGATGAGCACTGGGCATGTCGGGATCGTCTGGAATCCCTCGAAGACGTCGCGTGATGAACTCGAGAACGCGCTCGAGAAAGCATTTGAGCGAGTGCTGACGGGCACCGCAGAAGTGCGAGTCTCATGGCACGAAACGAGTGAGGATGACCCGGGGCTTGGCGCAGCGCGGGGCGCAGTCGAAGCCGGGGCAGATGTTGTGCTCGCCGCGGGCGGCGACGGTACGGTTCGGGCGGTGGCCGAGCATCTTGCCGAGAGTGGCGCACGCGCCGACCTCGGCATCATTCCCCTCGGAACGGGTAACCTGCTCGCACGTAATCTGGGTGTGCCGCTCAAAGATCTCACCGCCGCGTTCGAGCGGGCGTTGACCGGCGAGGCGATCCCACTCGATATCGGCTGGGCGAGACTCGCTGTCGACGGTGAAACCGATGGCAAACGCTACGCTTTCGCGGTGATGGCGGGGTTCGGCATCGACGCGCACATGATCACCGAGACCGACGACGACATCAAGGACCGTGCCGGGTGGCTCGCCTATGTCGAATCGTTGGGGCGCGCGCTGTCGGCGAGCGAGGTGATCGATATTCGCTTGTCGGGCCAGAACCTCGAGCCCTCCGATGAGCAGGCGCACACCCTGCTCATCGGCAACTGCGGCAGCCTGCAAGGCGGCATGACGCTGTTGCCCGACGCCGACCCGAGCGATGGAGAGCTCGATCTGCTCGTGCTGAGCGCCGACAGCATCCCCGGCTGGGCCGATACGATGCGAAATCTGGTGTGGGATAACGGGCTGAGGCGTCTGCTCTCGCCGTCATCGAGCGACGAGGATCAGGCCAAGAGCAGCGACAGTGCCACTCACCGGCGCATCACAGAACTAACGGTAGAGCTCGACGAGCCGCGTGTCTTCGAGGTCGACGGCGACGCTCTGGGTGAAACGAGTCGCGTCGAGATATCGGTGCAGCCGGGGGCAGTGCAGGTGCGCTAACCTCTTGGCTCCTCTCGCGATGCCGACGAGAATGCTCACTCCCAGCGTGCGCAGCTCACCTCGGAGAACCCTTGAATCGCCGCGTCCTTCGTTACGAGCGTGAGGCCGTAGAGCTGGGCTTGCGCAACAAGCATTCGGTCGAACGGATCGCGATGATCCCAGCGAAGTGACCCTGCCTGCAGCATCTCTGAACCCGTCAGGGTGAGCTCGCTCGCGAACATGTTCTTGAGAAGCTCACCCCATCTCGCCAGCACGGCCTGAGCGCCTGGCAAGCGGCCGAGGTGCGCCTTCTGTGAAAGTTCATACGCGCTGATGGGTGAAACAAATAGGCGCTCTGCCTCAAGCAACATCGCTTGAACCTTGAACGGAACTTTCTCCGGATCGGCAGCGAGCCAGAGCACCACGTGCGTGTCGAGAAGATAGCTGCTCATGCGTTGTGGTGCTCGTCTTCGAAGAGAGGGTCGCCGGAGTGACCTTGCTCCCACTCGAGCAGTTCATCGTCGCTCATCGCCTCAAAAAGAGGATCGGTTGAGATCGGAGCAAGCCCAGGGAGTAGTGGTTTGCTGAAGTCTCGTCGCGGCGGAGTCGCAGCTTGTAGCCGAGCAATGACGGTGCCGGCGCGCGCGATCGAAACTTCTTCGCCGCGCTCGACAAGACGCAGCAACTCCGAGAGACGAGTCTTGGCCTCTTGCACGTTCACGGTAGTGCTCATGCAAAGAGCATAACTTGGTCTGGTTTACTTGACCAGACCAAGTACTCACGGAAGCTGTGACGATGTTTGTATACTCGGCGAGGATCACACACTATTCATCAAAATGATGAATAGTGTGCTAGCCTGTGATCATGGCAATCGAATTCTTCGCACACCACCCAGGCGGCCACGTCGTTCTCAGCGCGATCGAGCCGTTCAAGTTTCCTGGAGGGGAGTGGCACCTGCGGCTTCCGGCTGAGCCCGAGACTCCGGCGTACGCCCGGGTCAACGGATGCACGGCCGACGACCTCGTGCTGCTCGGCCTCTGGGCAGACAGCGCGCACCAGGCGGGCCACCGTGCGATCGCGCACATTCCCTACCTGCCGGCGGCCCGCGCCGATCGAGGCACACCCTTCGGGGCGAAGGTCTACGCGAACATGATCAACGCGGCGGGTCTCGACGAGGTGGTGGTGTTCGACCCGCACTCGCCGGTCGCGCCGAGCCTCGTGCAGAACGTCAGAATCGTATACTCGGCCGAGGTGCTCGCCGAAGTGCTGCGCGAGGCAGGCGAAACCGACAGCTACAGCGCAGTGCTCGCCCCAGACAAGGGCGCGGTCGAGCGGGCGTCGAAGGCGGCCGACGCGCTCGGGCTGCCGCTCTTCACCGCGACGAAGACCCGCGACTTCGACACCGGCAAGCTCACCAGCTTCGAGGTGCCGCAGCTGCCGCGAAGCGGCAGGATCCTCGTCGTTGACGACATCTGCGACGGAGGCGGTACGTTTCGCGGCCTCGCAACCGCCGCCGGCATCGGGCGCGACCGCCTGGGCCTCTGGGTGTCGCACGGCATCTTCTCGGGAGCCGCCGGCGAACTCACAGGTCACTTCGCCCAGATCTTCACCACCGACTCCCACCCCGGCGCCCGTCGCGCAGACGTCGGCGCCCACGTCACCGAACTTGCCCCATACCTCGAGTCAAAGAGGAACTGACCATGCACACCACCGACCGTTTCGCCCCCATCCGCGCGTTGATGATGACCGACGTCTACAAACTCGGGCACATCGAGCAGTACCGCCTCGCGGGTACCCCCGAGATCGTCTACTCGAACTGGACCAATCGCGGCAGCCGCATCGATGGCGTCGACCAAGTCGTGCACTTCGGCCTGCAGGCCTTTCTGATGAAGCTCGGTGACTGGTTCGCTCCGTTCTTCGCGGCCGACGAAGACCTCGTGTGCGAGCTTTACGAAGAGCGCCTCGCTCAGATTCTCGGCCCGAATACGATCGGCTCAGACCACATTCGTGCGCTGCACCGAAAGGGCTACCTGCCGCTCAGCTTCTCGGGCGTCGAAGAGGGCACCCCGGTGCCGGTGCGCGTGCCGTCGTTCGTGTTCTGGAACACCGACGCCGAGTTCTTCTGGCTGACGAACTACATCGAGACCATCGTCTCTGCCGAGATCTGGCAGCCGTCTACCTCGGCGACAATTGCGCGCGAGCTGCGGCGAGTGCTCGACGAGGGCGCGGTGCGCACCGGCGGCGACCCCGCAGCGGTCGACTGGCAGGGGCACGACTTCTCATTTCGTGGCATGTCGAGCGTTGAGACCGCGGCGGCGTCTGGTGCGGGTCACCTGCTCAGCTTCAGCGGCACCGACTCGCTGCCGTCGCTCGATTGGATCGAGCGCCACTACGGCGGCGCCTACGTTGCCGGCTCCGTGCCCGCCACCGAGCACAGCGTTATGTGCACCGGCACATCGGTGCTCGGCGAGCGCGAGATGTTCTCTCGCCTGATCGACCTGTACCCGGCAGGCATCTTCTCGGTCGTGAGCGACACCTTCGACCTGTGGACCGTGCTCACCGATTTCTTGCCCGCGATGAAGGATCGCATCTTGGCGCGCGACGGCAAGATGGTGATTCGCCCCGACTCGGGCGACCCCGTCGACATTCTCTGCGGCACGGCGGCCGAGCTGGGCGCCGGCACCGCGCCAGCTGAGAAGGGCGTGATCGAGTTGCTGTGGGACACCTTCGGCGGCACGGTGAACGACGCCGGCTTCAAGGTGCTCGACTCGCACATCGGCGCAATCTACGGCGACTCCATCAACCGCGAGCGCGCCACGCGCATCATCGACCGTCTCGCGGCGAAGGGATTCGCCTCGACAAACGTGGTGTTCGGTGTCGGCTCCTTCACCTACCAGTTCAACACCCGCGACACGTTCATGAGCGCGGTCAAGGCGACCTGGGCGCAGGTCGACGGCGTGGGCTACGACCTGCAGAAAGACCCGGTCACCGACGGTGGCACGAAGAAGAGCGCGCGCGGCAGGCTCGCAGTCACCCGCGACGGGTACGGTGCCCTGCGCCTCATCGAGCAGGCAACCCCGGCCGACGAGGCAGCGAGTGAGCTGCAGCCCGTCTGGGCTGACGGCGAGTTCGTGCGCACCCAGACCTTCGCCGAGGTGCGTGAGGTGTTGGCGGCGGCGAAGTGACCACGGGCTCTGGGGTGAGTTCGATGCTCGAAAAGGATCAGGGCCGACCGGCGGGGGGCTGGCAGCAGCCCCTCGTCTCGGTCGACGTGGTGGCGCTTTCGTGGCGCGACGAGCAGCTGCGATTCGCGCTGCACGAGCGGCCCAACGAGCCGTTTGCGGGTCGAAGCGCGCTGCCAGGGGTGCTGCTCTTGCCGGGCGAACTGCTGGGCGGCGCCGTGACACGTGCGCTCGAGTCGAAGCTCGCGCTTGCGCGGGACCAGATTGCGCACGTGGGCCAGGTCGGCGCGTTCGACGGCACCAACCGCGATCCTCGTGGCGCCACAATCTCGATCGCGCACCTCGTCGTCATCTCAGGCTCGGAGGGTGAGTTACCGCTCGGAAGCTGGGAGACCAGCGCTGAGGGGCTGCCCTTCGATCATGACGCGATCGTCGCTGCCACCTTTGCAGAGCTCGGCCTGCGCCTCTGGAATGACTGGGAACTGACCCGGGCGATCCTCGGCGAACAATTCACGACCAAATCGGCGCTTGCGCTCTCGCACCGACTCGATGCGGTGCCGGGTCGTGCCTCAAACATCGCCCGGTGGCTTGAGGCGACCGGGCGAGTGCGCCGTGCAGGTTCGAGCGGTCGGGCGGCCGTCTGGCAGTGGGAATCGCCGGTACAGTAATCACCAGTGCGCATTGCGGCGCGAGTTGAGCGGAGGCAGAGATGACCGGAACTTTCTGGGGTGAACGCCCCGATGAGTCGCTGCGGGTGGGGCCAGGGTTTCGCCTCGAAGACGTCGATCCCGACTCGAAGCCGGGCACGAACGCCAATAAAGCCGAGGGCCTCGCAGAGCTCGCCTCGAGCGCACAAGAGCTGCGCGAGCTGCAAGAAAAGCTCTTCGCGCAGAGCCGAGAGGGCGCGCCGCAGCGGCTGCTCGTCGTATTGCAGGCGATGGACGCAGCGGGTAAGGGCGGCATGGTCAACCACGTGTTCGGGCAGCTCGAACCATACGGCCTGGAACTCACCGCGTTCAAAGCACCGAGCGAAGAGGAGCGAGCGCACGACTTTTTGTGGCGCATCGAGCCGCGCGTTCCCGGGCCGGGGGTCATCGGGCTCTTCGATCGATCGCACTACGAAGACGTGCTGATTCAGCGCGTGCGCGGGTTCGCGCCGCCCGAGGAGATCGAGCGTCGCTACGGAGCCATCGCCGAGTTCGAGAAGCGCATTGCCGACGAGGGTGTGCACATTATCAAGATCATGCTGCACGTGTCGCCCGAAGAGCAGGCCTCGCGCCTGCTCGATCGCCTCGACACCCCCGAGAAGCACTGGAAGTACAACCCGGGCGACGTCGACGAACGACTGCACTGGAAGAGCTACATGGAGGCGTTTCAGATCGCCATCGAGCGCACGAATGCTGAGCACGCGCCGTGGTTCGTCGTGCCGGCAAACGCGAAGTGGTACGCGAGGGCCGCGGTGCAGCGTATCGTCATTTCGGAGCTTCAGCGCGTTGCGCCAGCGTGGCCGGCCGTGAAGTTCGACGTGGCGGCCGAGCGTGAGCGCGTGCAGCAGTCGCTCGGCTTGCGCTGGCCGTAGTAGCTGCTAGGTCCACCCCTTGTCTCGAGCGATTCGCGCAGCCTCTGCGCGGTTGCCCGCGCCGGTCTTGCCGATCGCGGCCGACAGGTGGTTGCGCACCGTGCCCGCCGAGAGAAACACCTCGGCAGCGATCGCCGCCGCGCTGAGGCCGTCCCCTGCGAGTCGTAAGACCTGCCGTTCGCGCTCGGTGAGGGGGTTCGCGCCCTCGAAGAGCGAAGCCTCGGCGAGCGCCGGGTCGACGACGCGCAACCCCGCATGCACGCGTCGTACGGCGTCGGCAAGTTGCTCTGGCGGGGCGTCTTTCACTATGAAGCCGCCGGCTCCGGCCTCGAGAGCGGCCCGCAGATAGCCGGGCCGGGCGAAGGTCGTGACCACGAGCACTTTCGTGCCCGGGCTCGCCTCGCGCACGCGTTTTGTCGCGAGGATCCCATCGTCGCCGGGCATCTGAATGTCCATGAGGCAGACGTCTGGGGCGAGTTCGATCGCCTGCTGCACCGCTTCGTCGGCGTTCGCTGCCGTACCGACGGTGTGCAAATCGACCTCGAGATCGAGCAGCGCCCCGAGCGCACCTCGCACGAGCGCCTGGTCATCGACGATGAGCAGCCGAATAGGAGCCTGAACTACCACGTCACACTCACCGCCGTTCCGCCATTCTTGCCATCCCCAATTCGAAGCGTTGCTCCCGCGGCAGACGCGCGTTCGGCCATGCCGCGCACACCGTTGCCGCTGCGGCCTTTCGCTCCGACACCGTCGTCTTCGATGACGACCGTGCCCGGCGCAAACGAGATGCCAACCCGTGTCGCGCCCGCGTGGCGAAGCACGTTCGTGGTCGCCTCTCGCAAGATCCATGCCGCTGGCAGCGACTGCGCGGGCGAGAGCGCGCCGGGATCGCCGTCGACGGCGACGGCTACGCCGGTCGATTCGAGTGCGGCGCGGCTCGACCGNNCGCTGCCAACCCCTCGGCGCGCAGCCCGGTCACAGTGCCGCGCACGCCGGCGATCGCCTCACCCGTAAGGCGCGCGATCTCTTCGAGCTCGCCGCGTGCGGCGGCGGGATCCTTTTCGAGCACACGCATCGCAAGCTCAGCCTTCAGCTTGACCACCGTCAGCGAGTGACCAAGCAGATCGTGCACGTCGCGGGCGATCGATTCGCGCTCTTCGCTCGTCACGAGATCGAGGCGCAGCTCGTCGGCGACGATTGAGCGGCCGATCAACCAGACGTTCAAGGTGTTCACCGCGAGCATGATCACCGTGATTGCGAGCAGCATGAACGGTGGTTCGCCTCCCGCTGCGAGTGCGACCAAGACTGAAAGCAGTGTCAGCGCGATGGCCGTGCCAGCGGTCACCCAGTGCCAGACCGTGCCGAGCACGTACGAGGCATAGGCCATGAGAAACGGCACGAAGCTGACTGCGTCCCAGCCGAGCGGCAGACTCGTGAGCGCAGCGCACGCGATGGCGATAAAGAAGAGAGCCACCACGAGGCGCGAAGGCTGGTGCCAGCCGGCGCGCATGCCGAACACGAAGCCAGCGAGGTAACAGGCTGCGAACGCCACAATCGCCGCCCAGCCGAGCGCGACGAACCAGGGGTTCGCCGCCGGTGCCTCTGCGAACTCGATGAGGTCGGTCGCCGGATAGTAGAGAAAGCCGAGCCAGACCACCGACATGAGCCAGCCGTAGCGCTGCCACGGGCCAGCAGGTGCGCGGCCAGCACGCGCTGGTTTGCTGGTCACTCGGCGATCCTCGCCACTGACTCTTCGACACGGTTCTGCACCAACGGCCAGAACGTATCGGCCCAAATCTCATACCCGCGGTCGTTCGGGTGAAACGCGTCTTCGGCGAACTCGGTGAAGATGCCGGTGAGGCCGCGGCGTCGGGTCGCCTCATACAGCGGTACGACCGCGAGGCCCCGCGCTTCGGCGATGGCGTGCACCATGCCGTTTGCCTCGATCACCTTGCGATCGTTCCAGGGCAAGTGAAAGCATGGCAGCTCCGAGACGATCGTCTCTGACGGCAGCACGTCAAGAATGGTGTTGAGGTTGCGGTGAAACGCGACCGGGTTCCACTCGGCGATGTCGTTCGCCCCGATGGCGAGGGTCACGAGATCGGGGGTGTGCTTCGCGAGCACCTTCTCTGCGCGCGGCAGCTGGTCGCGCACGCACAGCCGCGTCGGCGCGCCCGAGACGCCGAGGTTCGTCACTGCGATGGGGGCGCCGAGCTGCGCCTCGATGCGGTCGGCGAGCTGACCCACGTAGCTGCGGCCCGGGGTAGAGGCCCCGATGCCCTGCGCTGTCGAGTCGCCGAGGGCGAGGTAGTGAAACTCGCCGGCCTGCTTGCGGCGCTCGCGCCACCACGCAGCGGTCACGGGCTGCATCTCGGCGAGCCGCATAAGGGGGCGGTTCGCTCGCTCGAACAGCGCCTCTTGCCCGAACGAGCGGGCGAGATTCGCCGTCGCCGAAAGGGCAAGGGCCTTGGCGCCGAGCGCGGGGGAGTTTGCTGAGTGCACGCACCCAGCGTAATCCAGCGATGTCGCGAACATGCCAGGGACCGCACTCAGCGGCGTCGCCGCGATCGCAGCACGCCGAACCTCGTCAGCACCGCGAAGAGCGCTGTCCAGACGAGCACGTTCAGCAGCACGACCCAGAGCTCATCGCTGCCACCCGACACGAGCACTCCCTCGGTGATCGGCCAGCGAACGAGCGCGACGTAGCCGTACATCGGCGTGAAGTGCGCGATGTCGAGCATCACACCGTCAAGCGGCATGAACACGTTGCCGAAGAACCCGAAGAAGGTGATCGAGATCGAAGCGAGCGCGGCCGCCGAGTCCGAGTTGAACGCCAGGCCGACACCGAGGCCGAATAGCCCGAAGATGAGCCCGCCCGCGAGAATGAGCCCCGCAACTGCGGCCCAGCGCCACCCGTCGTCGGCCTTCGCTCCCGTCGTCGCGCCCACCAAAAAGACGGCCGCGGTCGACAAGGCCGAGAAACTCAGCGCCGTGACGAGCTTCACGGCTGCGTAGCCGGCGATCGAGAGGGGAGTCATCGCGATCTGGCGACCCCAGCCCTGGCCGACCTCGGAGGCCGCGATCGAACACATCGAACTCATCGCGGTTGCCGCGCCGAAGGCAGCCATCGAGCACATCACGTAGAACGCGACGTTGCCGTGGCCCGCGCTGCTGTCTGCGTACGCCGCGTTTGCGCCGAACAGCAGGTACATCGCGATCGGCATCGCGAGCGTGAATGCCAGCGTGTAGGGGTTGCGCAGCTGCCGCTTGACCTCGGTGAGGTAGAAGGTGCGTGAGAAGAGCATGGGTGATCCTTGGTTCGCTTGGCTCGGCTATTCGCCGGCGTCTTGGGTGAGGGCAGTGAACGCCGTTTCGAGGGTGGGCGCGACGATCTCGAGGTCGTGTGCGCCGAGCTCGAGCAGCTTTGCCGCCAGCGCGTCAGAGCGCGCGGTGCGCACCCGCATGATGCCCGAGGCGTCGATCTGCATATCGGTTGCCTGCAAGCCATCGAGCAGCCCGCCTTGTTTCAGTGCGTCGAGGATCGCCCCCACGGTCACCGTGTTGACCGGCCCGGGCAGTGTCGCGGTGACGGTGCGGCCGCCGAGTGCGGCACGAAGATCTGCCGTGGCACCATCGGCGACGATCTTGCCACGGTTCATCACGACGGTGCGCTGCGCGAACTGTTCGGCCTCTTCGAGATAATGGGTCGCGAACACGATCGTGCGACCCGCGCGGGCCTCTTCTGCCATCGCCTCCCAGAAGCTGCGGCGCGCGACAACGTCCATGCCCGTCGTCGGCTCATCGAGCACGAGCACGTCGGGGTCGGGCAAGAGCGCGAGCGCAAACTTGATGCGCTGCTGTTCGCCGCCAGAGCACTTGCTGACTTTTCGCTTAGCGATGGGTGCAAGCCCGGTTCGCTCCATCACTTCGGTCACCCGAGCACGAGCGCCGTGAAAGCTCGCGATGACGTCGACCGTCTCGGCCACGGTGAGATCGCTCAGCAACCCACCAGTCTGCAGCAGTGCCGAGAGCCTGCCCGAGGCAACCGCCTGTCGGGGGCTCTGACCGAGCACCTCGACCGCACCTTCATCGGGGTCGCTCAGCCCGAGCAGCATGTCGATCGTGGTGGTCTTGCCCGCGCCGTTCGGCCCGAGCAGTGCGACGATCTCACCGCGCCCCACCGTCAGATCGACGCCGGCGACTGCTCGCACGCGGCGCTCGCCGCCACCGAATCCTTTGGCGAGGCCAGTGATCTCGATAGCCGGAGCGTCTTGCGTTGCCCGACTTGCCGGGGGCTCTGTTGGGGTGCTGCGTGTGTTCATGCTCACAGCCTGGCATCGGGGTGCGAGCGAGTCAGGGGGCCAGTGTCACGCCTCGCGCATGACGATTGTCATGTTCGGTTCCGTGCGGTCCTCGTGCTGCATTGCTTGCGGGGCGTACTGGCAGAATGAGCGAAAAGGATCGCACGGCCGAGAGGGTTCGCATGTCAGACGCACACGCACGAGTGAGAGATGCCGCGGCCGCCCGTGGTCTCGACATTGAAATTGTCGAGCGACCAAACGCACGTTCGCTGCAAGAGGCCGCCGACGTTCTGGGAATTGACGCTTCGGGCATCGTGAAGACGCTCGTCGTAAAACGATCAGACGGCACGTACCTCTTCGCGCTCGTGCCCGGCGGTCGAGCGATCTCGTGGCCGAAGCTGCGCGCGGTGGTCGGCGTGAACAAGCTGCGCCTGCCAGAGGCCGAGCTGGCGCTCGAGGCAACCGGCTACGAGCGGGGCACGATCACGCCGATCGGCAGCACTCACGACTGGCCCGTCTTCGCTGACGAGACGATCGTCGGTCAGCGCGTCGCGATGGGGGCGGGGGCGCACGGCTTCAGCCTGTTTGTCGAGGCCGACGACCTGATTCGGGCGTATGGCGCTACGGTCGCCGACATTACTGTGCCCGAATAGGCCCGAGCGGGCTGGCATCTCAGCCGCGCTTGTGATCCAATAGTGAGCACATGTGCGGCGTAGCTCATAAGGCGAAGCCGTCAGGTTACGGAAGTCGGGTCAGAAGCCCTGCTCCCTCACTGGAAGGTACGGCGATGAGCCATTCTCAATGCACCCCTGCCCACCCTGCGTCTGAAGACAGGGGGGCCTGAGGATGAGAAACTTGCAGCAGTCTTCTGGTATGCCGATTCATAAGTACCGCCCGTATCACGAGACGTTTCGGGTGGATCTGCCGGATCGTACGTGGCCGTCGAAGCGCATCACTGAGGCGCCTCGCTGGTGCGCGGTGGATTTGCGTGACGGGAACCAGGCGTTGATTGATCCGATGAGTCCGGAGCGCAAGCGGATCATGTTCGATCTGCTGGTGAAGATGGGGTACAAGGAGATCGAGGTCGGGTTTCCGTCGGCCTCGCAAACCGATTTTGATTTTGTGCGTCAGTTGATCGAAGAGGATGCGATTCCCGATGACGTGACGATCCAGGTGCTGACGCAGGCGCGTGAGCATTTGATCACTCGCACGTATGAGTCGTTGATCGGTGCGAAGCAGGCGATCGTGCACCTGTACAACTCGACGAGTGTGTTGCAGCGTGACGTGGTGTTTCGTGAAGACCGTGACGGCATTAAGAAGATCGCGACCGATGGTGCGAAACTCTGCGTCGCGGCTGAGGCGATTTGCGCGGGCACCGAGATCTTCTATGAGTACTCGCCGGAGTCGTACACGGGCACCGAGTTGGAGTACGCCGTCGAGGTGTGTAACGCGGTGCTGGAGATTTTCGAGCCCACGCCTGAGCGTAAGGTGATTATCAATCTTCCTTCGACGGTCGAGATGGCGTCTCCGAATGTGTATGCCGATTCGATTGAGTGGATGGGCAGGCACCTGCAGCATCGTGAGAACGTGATCATTTCGCTGCATCCGCACAATGACCGGGGCACCGCGATCGCTGCGGCAGAGCTGGGGTATATGGCGGGTGCTGATCGTATCGAGGGGTGCTTGTTCGGTAATGGAGAGCGCACCGGCAACGTTGATCTGGTGGCGTTGGGCATCAACCTGTTCACGCAGGGGGTGGACCCTGAGATTGATTTCTCGCGTCTGGACGAGGTGAAGCGTACGGCGGAGTATTGCAACCAGTTGCCGGTGCCGGAGCGCAGCCCGTGGGCTGGGGATCTGGTGTACACCGCGTTTTCTGGGTCGCATCAGGATGCGATCAAGAAGGGTTTCGAGCGGATGGCCGCCGACGCTGACGCGCAGGGTGTGGGTGTGGATGATTTGGTGTGGGCGGTGCCGTATCTGCCGGTCGATCCGAAGGATCTGGGGCGTTCGTATGAGGCCGTGATCCGGGTGAACTCGCAGTCGGGCAAGGGCGGGGTCGCGTACTTGTTGAAGCAGGATCATGCGTTGGATTTGCCGCGTCGGTTGCAGATCGAGTTCAGTGCGGTGGTGCAGGCGCATACGGACAGTGAGGGTGGTGAGGTCTCGAGTGACGCGATCTGGCGCATCTTCCAGGATGAGTACCTGCCAATGACCGACGCAGCCCAAGAGGGGTGGGGCAGGTACGAGCTGACCAGCACTCACGCAACGAATGCGGGCGATGGAGTCACTGAACTCACGATCGACTACCGCGTCGGCGAAGACACCGAGCAGTTGGTGGCGCGCGGCAACGGCCCGATCGACGCATTCGTCAACGGGCTGAACGACGCAGGCCATCACGTGGCTCTATTCGATTACGTTGAGCACGCGATGAGCGAGGGCGGGCACGCTGTCGCGGCGGCCTACGTCGATTTAGAAGTCGACGGTCAGCGTCTGTGGGGCGTGGGCATCAACGCCGATCGCAACCACGCCGCCTTCTCGGCCGTGATTTCGGCACTTCACCGAGCGAGCCGCAGCGCCGTGCTCGTGTAGCGGTCGAGGGGCCAGCAGCTAAAGATCGGCGACCGGCTGCCGCAGCAGCGTGCGCATCTTCTCAGGGGCGACCTTGCGGGCGTCTGTGAAGTACACCTCGTGGTGTGTGCCCGTCATTCGCAGCCCGTGGGAAGGAATGAAGTCGTCATGCATGTACGCCAGCGTCGGAGCCTCGTCATCATATGAACCGCGGTGCAGCGTCTGCACGCAGCGGCCCTCGGCGAGAGATTCGAGGCGCACGTCGCTGAGCCGCTGCGGCGCGACCTTCGCTCTCGATACCTGCGCGACGGCAGCCTCGAACGCGGCCCGGTCGATCCAGTCGGGGGCGAGGATCATCATGGTCCAGCTCCACTGAGACTTGTCGCGAGCGCTCGTGAAGGCGGTCATATCTTCAGCCCACCACAGGCCCTCGAGCGGAGGCACGACGTAGTCGCGGCCGAGATCCCGCTTGCTTGAAAACTTCAACTTGTACGCCACCGGATACAGGGCCTCGAGAGCAGCCACGTACTCTTGTGACGTATTCGGGTCGCCGCTGCCGTCGATCATGAGGTACTGCAGCTCGGGCACGTCGATTACCCGAAACTCGCCGGCCCTCGCCTGATAGCTGTCGAGGGTCTTCTTGAAGTCGATCTTTTGGGTCATCGCGCCTCCTGGGTGATGACTACATTTTGCACGACGGCTCGGCCCGACAGCGCACCTCGTTCAGGCGCGGGTTGCGCGCACTCTCGCCAAGAGCAGGTAGAGCTCGCAGCCGAGGCAGAGCCCGAAGGCGGCGTTGAGAAACGCGGCGATGAACGCTGCCGCACCGGCAATCACCAGCGCCCACGGTACTGCAACGAGGTGCAGCACGAGGCCGATGCCGACCACGAACAGGCCGACGCCTTGGGCGAAGCGAGGCGGGCGCGCGTCTTCCCACTCAGTGGGCGGGCCGAGTCTCGGGCGAACGATGCCGCGAAAGAGCGCTGCGAAGGGGTGGGTACGGGCCGAGATGAGCGACCAGGCAAACAGCAGGGCGACGAGCAACAGCACGAGAAACCCGGGATCGGCGGCCCGCGCCACGAGAGGCAGCTGCGCGAGGCCGGGTCCAGTCGAGCTGCCGAGCGCCGCAAGGTAGACGCCGAGAAGCAGCAGCGCCGAGGTGATCGACGCGCCGAAGCGAGGGGAGCGAGGATCGACCGTGCCCGCAGGTTGCGGGGTCGTGCTGCGTGTTGTGGTCATGCGATGGCTCCGGTGGTGAGGGCGCTGGTGCTGGTGCTGCGTGCGGTGCGGGCCGCGGTGCCGCTCGCGGTCTGCCGCGCGGAGGATGCGGCGGCATCGACAAACGTGTCGACTGCTTCGCGAATTGCTTTATGGTCGAGCTGGCCGCTGAGTCTGGTAGTCGGTCGCCCCGCGGCATCGATGAAGAGGATCGTCGGCGTCTGCAGCACGTTGAAACGTGCCGCGAGCTCGGGCTCGTGGGTGAGGTCGAGGTGCACGAACTCGACACTGGGCACGGCGTCGACCCGCTGCGAGAGCAGCCGCCGCACCCCGGGGCAGCGCGAGCAGAACTCGGTGCTGAACTGCACGACGGTACCAGCTGTGCCGAAGCGCTCCACGCCGAGCGTTGCGGGTTCAAGGCGCGCGGTCCCGGCCAGCGTGCGCACCCGCCCTTTGCGTGTGCGCAGCAGCAAGCCGATCGTGGTCGCCACGGCGACGAGGGCGACCACGCCGAAGATTGGCGTGAGTGGGTGCATGCGAAGAGCCTAAAAACACAGAGCGCGTAGTTCAACAAACTACTTCACAATTTGTAATGTGAGGCATAAGCGAGGCTTCGATGTCTGATCGTAGCTCACCTTTGACCGGGCCGCTTGCGGCCCGAGATCCTCGCCTCGAATACTCGCGACCGGTCCGTTACGGAACGATGCGCACCGCACCCTTGTCGGCCGACTGCGCGAACGCCGCGTAGGCGCGCAGCGCGTCTGACACCTCGCGCACGCGGGTCTTCGGTTTGTAGCCGCCGTTCGCCTCGAGCTCGGCGCGACGGCGGTCGAGCTCGGCCTCTGGCACCTCGAGCGAGAGCGCGCGCGTCGGAATATCGATCGAGATGATGTCGCCGTCTTCGACCAGCGCGATCAGCCCGCCGGCCGCCGCCTCGGGCGAGACGTGCCCGATCGACAGGCCCGAGGTGCCGCCCGAGAATCGGCCGTCGGTGATGAGCGCGCACGCCTTGCCGAGGCCGCGGCCCTTCAAGAACGAGGTCGGGTAGAGCATCTCTTGCATGCCGGGGCCGCCCTTCGGGCCCTCATAGCGAATCACGACGACGTCGCCCTCGGTGACCTGCTTGTTCAGAATCTTCTCGACGGCCTCGTCTTGCGACTCGCACACGACCGCGGGGCCCGAGAACGTCCAGATCGACTCGTCGACGCCAGCGGTCTTCACCACAGCACCGTCGACGGCGATGTTGCCGCGCAGCACGGCCAGGCCGCCGTCTTTCGAGTACGCGTTCGCCACGTCGCGAATGCAGCCGTTCGCCGCGTCGAGGTCGAGGTCGCGCCAGCGCTCAGATTGCGAGAACGCGGTCGAGGATCGCACGCCGCCGGGCGCGGCGTGCCACAGCTCGTGTGCCTCGTCGCTCGCCTTGCCGCCGCGCACATCCCACTCGTCGAGCCACTCGCCGAGGGTCTTCGCGTGCACCGTGTGCACGTGCTCGTCGAGGTGGCCGCCGCGGCGCAGCTCGCCGAGCAGCGCGGGGATGCCGCCGGCGCGATGCACGTCTTCCATGTAATAGGTCTTGCCGTTCGCGACGTTCGGTGCCACCTTCGCGAGGCACGGCACGCGACGCGAGACCGCGTCGATCTCGTCAAGGCCGAAGTCGACGCCGGCCTCGTGCGCCGCCGCAAGCAGGTGCAGGATCGTGTTCGTCGAGCCGCCCATCGCGATGTCGAGCGCCATCGCGTTCTCGAAGGCCGCGGGCGTCGCGATGCTGCGGGGCAGCACCGTCTCGTCGTTCTCTTCGTAGTAGCGCTTTGCGATGTCGACCACGAGCGCGCCGGCCTTCTCGTAGAGCGCGCGGCGGGCGGTGTGCGTGGCGAGCGTCGAGCCGTTGCCCGGCAGCGACAGGCCGATCGCCTCGGTGAGGCAGTTCATCGAGTTCGCGGTGAACATGCCCGAGCACGAGCCGCAGGTCGGGCAGGCCGACTCCTCGATCTTCTGCATGTCTGCGTCAGAGATGTTGTCGTTGACCGCGTCTGAGATCGCGTCGACCAGGTCGAGGGTGCGCACCATGCCGTTCGCGAGCACGGCGCGGCCAGACTCCATGGGGCCGCCCGAGACGAAGACGACGGGAATGTTGAGGCGCAGCGACGCCAGCAGCATGCCCGGGGTGATCTTGTCGCAGTTCGAGATGCAGACGATGGCATCGGCGCAGTGCGCGTTCACCATGTATTCGACCGAGTCGGCGATCAGGTCGCGCGAGGGCAGCGAGTAGAGCATGCCGCCGTGGCCCAT
>DDEV01000083.1 GCA_002336855.1 Leucobacter sp. UBA1945
GACGTTGCCGCCGATCACGTCGATGCCCGCGAACGCGGGGTCGCTCTTGAGCTGCTTAATGATGTCGAGCACGCCCTTGCTGTCGCCGTTCGCGGTGTCTACGACGAGCACGTCGACGCCCGCGTCGACGAGCGCGGCTGCACGATCGAGGGCGTCACCGAAGAAGCCCATGGCGGCGCCGACGAGCAGGCGGCCTGCGCCGTCCTTCGCCGCGTTCGGGTATTCCTCTTCTTTGTCGAAGTCTTTGACGGTGATGAGACCGGTCAGCTTGCCCTGAGCGTCAACGAGCGGCAGCTTCTCGATGCGGTGCTCCTTGAAGAGCTGAGCGGCGGCCTCGCGCGAGATGCCGGGGTGGCCCGTGATGAGGGGCATCGGCTTCATGGCGTCGGCGACGCGCGTGGTCTTGCGATCCTCGATCGAAATAAAACGCATATCGCGGTTCGTGATGATGCCGACCAGCACACCCGACTCATCGACCACGGGCAGACCGCTCACGCGGTACTCGCCGCAGATCGCGTCGACCTCGGCCACTGTCGCGTTCACCGTCGTGGTCACGGGGTTCGTGATCATGCCGGCCTCGCTGCGCTTGACCCGGTCGACCATCTCAGCCTGATCGCTAATCGAGAGGTTGCGGTGCAGAATGCCGATGCCGCCGTTGCGCGCCATCGCGATCGCCATGCGGATCTCCGTCACCGTGTCCATCGCGGCAGAGATCAGGGGCATGCCGAGGCGAATGCGGCGGGTCAGCTGAGTCGAAGTGTCGGCCTCGCTCGGAATCACGTCGGTATGCGCAGGCAGCAGCAGCACATCGTCATAGGTCAAACCGGTAAAAGCGAACGGATCGCGCTGTTCCATCTTGTGCGCCTCTTCTGAAGGTCGAAGTGAGTTGGTCGGCGAACGGTACCTCGCACGACCGTGAGTCTTTCGGGATCTCGATTCGGGAAGCCCTGCATTCAAGTCTAATCGCCGAGCGGGTGAGACTATTCCCGTGAGACGCCGGCCCTGCTAAGCCCCGTGCTGCACAACGATCTCGTCGGTTCCGGGGTGCGGGTCGTCTCCCGGGCTCCCCCGGCGCCGCAGCCTCGCGAGCATGTCCCAGATCAGCACGATAAGCGCGACCCAGACAGACAAGAAACCGATCCAACGGGCGGGCGACATCGCCTCGTGAAAGATGAAGTATCCCGTGAGAAAGCCGAGCACGGGGGTGAAGAACTGAATGAACCCCATATAGCTGAGCGGGAGCCTCCGGTTGCCTGCAGCGAAGAGCAGCAGCGGGATCGCGGTCGCCACGCCGCTCAAGAGCAGCGGAATCGTCACCGCAGGGCCGTGGTCGAAGGCTCCAAGGTGTCCGGTGAGCCAAAAGATCAGGCCGAGCTGGCCGAGCGCGATCACGGAGCCGATCACGGTTTCGACCGTCAGCCCCGTCAACGCATCGATGTTCTCGCTCATGTGCTTTCGCACCGCGCCATAGAGCCCGAACGAAAGCGCCAGCCCGAGCGCGATGAACGGAAATTGTCCATACGCGACGGCACTAATGATCACGCCGACCGCGGCGATGCCGACCGCGAGCCACTGCGCACGGCTCAGCTTCTCCTTGCGCACGAATACGCCGATGAGAATCGTGACGAGCGGGTTGATGAAGTAGCCGAGCGAGGTCTCGATGATGTGGCCGGTGACGATGCCGAACACGAAGATCTGCCAGTTGGCGTAGAGCAGCACGGTGCAGAGAGTGAACCAGCCGAGCATGCGCGGTGAGCGCAGAATCTGCAGCACCGAGCCCCAGCTGCGAACGACGGTCACTGCGATCACGCAGAACCCGAGCGCGGTGATCACACGCCAGGGCACCGCCTCGAAGGGGTCGACTGCCGCGAGCAGCATGAAGAAGAGCGGAAAAGCGCCCCAGCAGAGGTATGCGGCAATGCCATAGATAAAACCGAGGCGACGGGTACTCACTCGCCTAGTTTAGTGCCATTGCACAGCCTGCTTCTGCGGCAGAACATGAAAAGGGCCGGTGCGAAAGCACCGGCCCTGATCCTTGAAGAAATGCGTTATCGCACGACCACCGCGAGCACGTCGCGAGCCGAGAGCACGAGCAGCTCTTCGCCGCCGTACTTGACCTCGGTTCCGCCGTACTTCGAGTAGATCACGAGATCGCCGACAGCGATGTCGAGCGGCACGCGGTTGCCGTTGTCGTCGATGCGGCCGGGGCCCACTGCGACAACTTCGCCCTCCTGCGGCTTCTCTTTCGCGCTGTCGGGAATGACAAGACCCGAAGCAGTCGTCTGCTCAGCCTCGACCTGCTTAATGACGATGCGATCTTCAAGCGGCTTGATGCTCACCGACACGGTTGACCTCTTTCTGAAGGTGGCTACGAGTATTCGATGCCCGCACGGGCACCCTAGTAAGTGAGTCTATGGCGATACTTGGCACTCTTGCAAGGCGAGTGCCAACGATTTGGGGCGAGGATCGCGGCCAGCGAACACGCGGGCCGCTGGGCCCCAAGCTGTACCAGCTTTCGACAGCTGTGAAATACTGGCAACACGCAGTTCATTGGGCCAAACGCCCGCTGACATACAGGAGCGACCATGTCGAATCAGCAAGATCCGAACCTCCAGCCGCAACAGAACTTCACGGGGGCAGCGCCTGCAGCGCCGCAGGCGCCCGGCTACGCGCAGGCGCCGGGCTACGCGCAGGCGCCGGGCTACGCGCAGGCACCCGCGGCCGCACCGACCAACACGATGGCAATCGTCTCGATGATTTCTTCGATCATCGGCTGGTTCGCCTTCGGCTCGCTCTGCATCGTCGGCGTGATTCTCGGCCACATCAGCCTGAAGCAGCTCAAAACTTCGGGCGAGGGCGGCCGAGGCATGGCGCTGACCGGCCTGATCATGGGTTACATCGGCATCGCAGGCTGGGTCATCGGCTTGATCATCTTCTTCATCGTGCTCGGTATCGCAGGCGCTTCGATCGCCGCAGCAGGCGTCAGCTCAGCATCGTAAGGAGCAGCACCGTGTCATACCCACAGCCCGGCTACCCTCAGCCAGCGACGGCGCAGCCTCAGATGCAGGCGCAGGTCGCGCCGCCGATGGCACCGCCGACGACGCTCGCCTACACCAATACGTTCGCGCTCGTCTCAGTCATCACCGCGTTCATCTCACCAATCGCGGCGATCGTCTTCGGGCATATGGCTCTCGGACAGATCAAGCGCAACGGTGATGCCGGGCGCGGCCTCGCACTCACGGGGTTGATCATCGGCTACAGCTACTTCGTGATGATCGCGCTGTTCGTGATCTTCTACATCAGCATGATCGGCATCATGTTCGCGTCGTTCGCCGCGATCGCGAGCGAGGTCAGCAGCAGCGCTGGCAGCACCTACTGAGCCAGGTGACCACAGCTATCGAAGACGCCGGGCTCCCACAGCCAGCCGGGCACTCCACCCCGCCCGGCTGGGAGCCGCTCTTCGCACCTGACGCACAGCAGCGCCTTGCCGCGCTCGAACAGGCGCTCGATGCAGGCGAGTCGGCGTTCGCGCTCGGCAGCAGGCTGCGAGCTGAGCAGCTACCCGGTGACGAGGTTGCGGCACTGCTGAACCAAGCCGAGCTGCGCCGCAAAGCTCGGTCGAAGTTCGGCGCCGCAGCATCGGGCATGCTCTTTACGCAGGCCGGCCTCGAGCAGGCGAGCCGAGCGGCGATCACGCGGCGGCATGCCGAACGCTACGCGCTTGCGGGGCTTCGCACTGTCGCCGACCTCGGCTGCGGAATCGGCAGCGAGTCGATCGCGCTGCTCACTGCGGGTGTCGATGTCATGGCGGTCGAGCTCGATCCGTTCACGGCAAGAGTCGCCGCGCACAATCTCTCCTCGTCCGAACAGGGCGTGGGATCGGCACACGCGCGGGTGGTCGTCGAAGATGCGCAGCGCGTCTCACTCGACAGCGTTGACGGGGCGTTTCTCGACCCCGCCCGCCGCACCTCGGGGCATCGCAACACGAAGCGACTCACGAACCCAGATGACTACTCCCCCTCGCTCGACTTCGCCTTCGGCCTCGCCGAGCGTATGCCGACTGGCGTGAAGCTCGGCCCGGGCTTCGACCGCGACCTGCTGCCAGATGCGGCCGAGGCGCAGTGGGTCTCGATGGACGGACAACTCGTCGAAACGGGCATCTGGTTTGGAGCGCTCGCGCGCCAGGGCGTCGCCCGCTCTGCGCTCGTGCTGCGCGGCGACGAGGCATTCGAACTCTCAGCAGCCTCTGATGCCGAAGACGCCGAGGCTCAAGCGCTTGGCGAGTACCTCTACGAGCCCGACGGCGCGGTGATTCGCGCTCGCCTCATCGGGTTGCTCGCCGAACAGCTCGGCGCCGGCATGGTGAGCGACGGCATCGCCTACCTTACTGCCGACGCCCTCACCCCCACGCCGTTCGCGCAGACCTTTCGAGTGCTCGAGCAGCTGCCGAGCTCTGAGAAGCAGCTGAAACGCGCGCTCTCGGCGCGTGGCATCGGCAAGCTCGAGATCAAGAAGCGCGGTGCCGATGTCGACCCGGCGGTGCTGCGCACACGGCTCAAACTCAAGGGTCCGCACTCGGCGACGCTGTTTCTCACCCGCATTGCCGGTAAGCACACGGCGCTGCTCGCCGAGCGAGTCTGACCGCCACGGCCCCACCACCCTCGTGAGCACCGCCGCGGCCTTCACCGGCCTTCGTCGAGTGGAGAGGAAACCCGCGAGTGGATAGCTTATTCACGGTGGTTTAGCGGCTCATCGGATTTTAGGGTGTAGCAGCGGCTTGAACCCGCCCGCTTCGAGGAGCGATCTCGCGAAGTAGTTCATGAGGTTCCGGAAACCTAACGCGGACCCTCGGAGGTGCTCGAGCCTGCCGTTGATCG
>DDEV01000022.1 GCA_002336855.1 Leucobacter sp. UBA1945
CCCCCGCGGCCTGATGCCGAACCCGAAGACGGGCACCGTCACCATGGACGTGGCCAAGGCCGTGAGCGATATCAAGGGCGGCAAGATCGAGTTCCGCGTCGACAAGCACTCGAACGTGCACTTCATCGTCGGCAAGGCTTCGTTCTCGCCCGAGCAGCTCGGCGACAACATCGCTGCAGTGCTCGACGAGATCGTGCGCCTCAAGCCTTCGTCGTCGAAGGGCAAGTACCTGGTGAAGGGTGCGGTTTCGACCACCTTCGGCCCGGGCATCCCGCTCGACGTCAACGCAATCTAAGCGACTCGCTTCGAGATTTGCTTCGAGGATCCCCCGACGCCTTGCGTCGGGGGATCCTCTGTCTCTAGTGGCGCATCAGAAAACTGTTCATTTGCTTGGTGCACGAGGCACTCTTTTTCTCACATAGGATGAATATCGTGTCTGCTCCCCCCACGCCAGCGCCGCCGCGCATCACGGGCCTCGGTTACGTGCGCCCGCTTGGCAGTGGCGGCTTCGCAGACGTGTATCAGTACGAGCAAGATATGCCGCGGAGAGTGGTCGCGGTGAAGGTGCTGAAGACCCCCATTCACGAGGCTCGAGATCGCTCTGATTTCGAGTCCGAGGCCGACGCGATGGCGAGGCTTTCGAGCCATCCGTCGATCGTGTCGATCTATGCGGCAGGCATCTCGGTCGATGGTCGACCTTATCTCACGATGGAGTTCTGCCCAGACTCGATGCGCGTGCTGACGCTCGGCAAGCCGGCCCCGCTCGAGGTGGTGCTTGACGCAGGCGTCCGTTTGGCCGGCGCTCTCGAAACTGCGCACCAGGCGGGCATCTTGCATCGCGACATCAAACCGTCGAACGTGCTGCTCACGACGACGGGCCGCCCCGCCCTCACCGACTTCGGCATTTCGATGCTGCACAACCAATACGCCTCTGACGACAAGATGCGTGCGCTGTCGATTCCGTGGGCCGCCCCCGAGGTGAACACGGGTGCGACTACCGGCACGATCGCGAGCGAGATCTGGGCCCTCGGTGCCACGCTCTACACATTCGCCGCCGGCCTCGCGCCTTTCGAGCATGTCGAGCGCGCGCAAAACACCGAGTCGAAGATGAAGGCGCGCATCTACCAGGCGAAGTACCGCCCGATTCCGGGGGCACAGGGCTACGAACCTTTCGATGCGGTCTTGAAGAAGTCGATGGCTTTGCGACCCGAGGATCGCCACGCCAGTATGTATGAGTTCGCCGAGGCGCTGCGCCAGTTGCAGCGTACCTACGGCTTCGATGTCACGCCGCTCGACCTCGTGCGTCAGGGCTGGGTGGCCCCGGCGGCAGATCTGTCGCGCGTGCGCGGGCCCATCGTCACGTCCGTCAGAACGTCGACTCGAGCGCAGCAGCGCGCCGAGTTGAAGGCGAGCCAGCAGGGAGAAGACAGCGACGGGGTGCTGCGCGATGCGCCCGGCTCACCTGTGAAGTCCGGCTTGATCGGTGCGGGCATCGCGGTGCTCGTGCTCGGCGGCGCGGTCGCCGCAGCCTTTGGAATGGGGTGGATCGGATGAACGCTCCGAAGGCGCAGGCAATTAAGAAATCACGTCGTGGTCTCGTCGGGTGGGTCGCGGGCGGCGTCGTCACCGCACTCGTGGTCACACTCGCGGTCGTCGCGAGCGGATTCGACTCCCGTGAAACGCCTCGAGAAGACCCGTCGGTGTGGGTTGAGCGCATGGCCGGGCAGTACGCCCGAGTCAACACCGAGACCGCCGAGATCGACACCGTTCGCACGGCAGAGAGCCCGAGCGGTGTCGTGCAGACCGGCAACTTGGGGCTCCTGCTGACGCAGGGCTTTGGCCGGGCGCACACGATTAACCCCGCAGCCCCCGGCGACGTGCACGATGACGGCGCGCCCGAAGCCGAAGATGGTGCGGAGGAGGCCTCCGCCGACGGCGAGAGCACCTCGCCAGAAGCCAAACCAAGTGATGCCGAGGCCGACGCTCAGAAGCCTGACGACGGCGCGGCTGCGATGCGCACACCCGAGGGCACACGGCAGGTGGTCGCTGCAGCCGATCGCGTGCTGTTCTTCACGCAGAACGGAGACGCCTACCTGTCGCAGGTGAAAGCGGCAAAGCTCGGCGAGCAAGCGTCGCTGTCGACTCCGGTAAAGCTCGACCCGCTCGCCGAAGAGCGTGAGGCTGCGAAAACCGACGCAGAGAAAGAGGCCGCGCAGTATCTTGCGACCGCCGCAGCGATCGACGAAACGGGCAGGGTTGCCCTGTTTTCTCAGGCGGAGCGATCGATTCGCTGGTTCGATGCCGCGTCGGGTAAGTGGGTTGGCGGTACAGAGCAGGCACCTGCCGAGGTGCCTGCCGAGGGAGTGCAGCTGGCGATCGTCGGCGATAGCTGGGTGCTCTTCGACACGGCGAACGGTCGCCTGTGGCGCAAGGGCACCGATGAACCGATCGCACTTGAAACCTCTGGAGCGGCGCAGCTGCAGGGCTCGAGCGCTGAGGCGAGCGCAACGCTGCTCGCCGACGAGGGCGGCCTCTGGCGCATTGATGACGCGGGCAAGGCAGAGCGAATCGTGTCGACTTCTGGCGTTGCGGCTCAGCCGCGCTACGTGGCTGGCGAGGCGGTCGCCGCGTGGGTCGGCGTGTCCGGTGCACAGCTGTGGACCGAGGGCAAGGGAGAGATTGAGCTCACCCTCGACGACAGCGTCGACGACCTGAGCAACCCCGAACCCGAGATTCGCGAGAACGGCAGTAGGGCGCTGCTCGTCGAACGCCGCACCGGCATGATGTGGACAGTCCCTGACGGCAGGCTGATCCCTGTTGAGCAGTGGAGCCTGATCGATCCGCCGAAGCAAGAGACCGGCACGGTTGTCACGCAAGACGTCACCGAGCAGGAGCCCCCGGTCGCGGTCGCCGATACGTTCGGCGTGCGCTCGGGTGAGCCTGCGTTGCTGCCGGTGCTGCTGAACGACTTCGATCCGAACCGCAAAGATGTGCTCACGGTCGTACCCGAGGGGCTCGGCGAGGGGCTCGACCCCGAGCTCGGCAGCATTACCGCGCTCAGCGACGGGCAGGGGCTCGTCATGCACCCGAGCGACGGCGCCCGCGGTACAGCCAGCTTCAGCTACCGCATTACCGACGGTGTCAATGTTTCTGCTCCGGCGACGGTCACGCTTTCCGTCGTCGACGAGTCTGTGAATACGGCTCCCCAGTGGTGCCCGGTCGAAGGGTGCCAGCGCAGCTGGCCGAGCCCCGAGATTGCTCCGGGCGGCACGCTGATTCTGCCGATTCTCGAGGGTTGGGTAGATCCAGAGGGCGATCCGATGATGCTCGCCGCCGCAACGGTAGTCAACGACGAGGATCCGCTTCGCGCGCTGGTCACCGCCGACGGCAGGCTGGCGGTTCGTCATGCCGATCCGAATGCTCCCGCAGGAGACTCGGTGGTGCGAGTCACCATCATCGATTCGAAGGGTGAGGCGACCGATCGCGACCTGAGGGTCCGCGTTCGTACCGGTGCCGCAATCGAGTTCGCTCCCGCTGCTGCCACCGCGAAGGTCGGGGAACCGACACAGATTCGCCCCCTCGATCGGGTGACCGGCGGCTCGGGAGCCTTCCAGCTCGTCGACGCAGCTGTGCAGACGGGCTCCCTGAATGCAACCGCGAACTCCGGCACGGGTGTGGTCGAGGTGGTTCCCAGCGCGCAGGGCAACGCGCTCGTGAATGTCACCGTTCGTGACACCGTGACCGAACAAGAGACCACCGGCGTGATTCGCGTCACCGCGGTCGAGAACCGCGGGTCCTTCGCGGTGCCGCCGCTGCGCGCATTCGTGCGTGCGCTCGCTGACAGCACAGTGGACGTGCTGGCGGCGGTTCCCGGCGCGAACTCGCGCGCGCTGACGGTTCGCTCTGCGACGGTGCGTGACGGCCAACTGCGTGCTGACGTGATCGAGCACTCGAGCGTTCGTGTGTCTGGCTCGACGTTTGACGGGCAGCCCGGCCGAATCGGTTCCGTCGACGTGGTCATTGCAGACGGTGATCTCACGAGCCAGGGTCGCCTGACAGTGTTCCAGGTCGGAGAGGTCGGCGCGGGGGCAATCGCCGTGACCGACACTGCGACCGTGCGTGCTGGCTCGGTCGTCGATATTTCCGTGCTCGACAACGACGTCGCGCCTCCGGGGGAGCGGCTCGTGTTGCACCCCGAGATCGGTGCACCCGGCGCCGAGGGCGAGCTCGCATTCGCCTCGGGTAGCCGAGTGCGCTATCTCGCGCCGAAAGAGCCGGGCGTGTACACGCTCAGCTACACCACCTACGGGGCATCGAGCCCCGAACAATCCGACGCGGGGCAGGTTCGCGTCACCGTGCTTGCCGCAGGTTCGAACCGAGACCCTCAGCCGGCGACGGTAACGGTGCGCGTCGCGCCCGGCGAGAGGGTGAAGTCGCAGATTCCGCTTTCGGGGGTCGACCCAGACGGCGACCGCGTGCGCCTCGTCTCGGTCGGTGCGCCTGAAGACGCGCAACTCTCGACGAGCATTTTGCCGCGCAGCAACTCCGTGCAGGTTGAGGCCTCGGCGAGCGCGCAGCGAGGCACGAAGCTTGTCGATTACACGGTGCGCGACTCATTCGGCGGTGAATCGACGGGCACGCTCAGAATCATCGTGACCGACCCCGACACTGGCGGCAATGCGCCGGTTGTGTACAGCGATTACGTGCGCATGGCGCGAGGTTCGGGCGAGGCCGCCACGATTCGCCCCCTGGACAACGATCTCGACCCCTCCGGCGGCACACTGAAACTTCTTTCGGTCGTGCCCAACGTGCCGGGAGGCGAGGAGTCTCCTCAGTTCGCGGCGCTTATGAAGCGACTCGATCTCGCCGACATGAAGCAGGGCATCGTTCGTATTACCGGCGGAGACGAACTCGGTACGGTTTCGTTCAAGTACACGGTGCGCTCGTCTGAGACGAAGAGCACCGCGGACGGCCTGATCGTGGTGCAGGTATCTGAGCGTATCGGGCAGCAAGCCCCAGCCATCACCGATACCGTGCTTTCGGTTCGAGACCGAGCAGACTTCGAGAAGAAGGGCGTCGACGTGGTCACCGACCGCGTGCGCTGGGCCGGCGGAGACGCGTCGACCCTCAAGCTTTCTCTCTGGGGCAGCTCGCAGTCTCGATACAAAGTCAGTGGGTCTTCGATTATCGGCAGCTACCGCGCGGAGGGCGACCTCGTGGCGTTCAGGCTCGCGGGCACCGACATGACCGGAGCAGAGGTCGAGAGCTTCGGGTTCTTGGTTGTACCACCGCTCGACGAACTTCGTTTGACGCTCAGGCCCGATGCGCCGGTTCTGAGCGTCGCCGAGAACAAGAGCATTGACGCGGATCTCGCCAAGTTGCTCGATCTTGGCCCCGGCGACCGCATCGAGATCGAACAGGGGGCGTTCACCACGCAGCGCCAGCAGGCGAGCTGCACCGCGGTGAACGACACCACTATTCGCTACAGCGCAGGCAAAGAGGCGCCGTGGGCAGACAGTTGCGCCGTGCGGGTCAGGCTCACCGTGCAAGAGACTTACACCCTGCTGCCGATTGCGATCAACATCCTTCCCGACGCCCCGGTTGTTCAGCTGAACCCGCTCACGCGCACCGTGGCCCCAGGCGCTTCAGAGACGATTAACCTCACCGACATGGTGCAGTGGCAGGGCGGGCGCAACGGCGATATCGAGAAGCTCAGGTGGCAGGTGAGCAGCGGCTCGTCAGCCTTTGAGGTGACCTCATCTGGCTCACAGGTGCAAGCCACCGCACGCGCCGACGCAGTGCCGGGTTCGCAGGAAGTGCTGACAGTGAACGTCACCGGCTCGGGCGAGAGCCAGTCACTGCTGACATTGCGCGTCGGCGAGGCGGCAGTCGATGCGCCGCGTGGCGGCACCGTCTCGCTGCAGTGCACGGTAGGCTCGTCGTGCAGTGCGCCGCTCATCGGCATCGGCGGTGAATACGACCCCTTCGCTGGCAAGAGCGGCGGCGGCCTGAAGCTCGTTTCGGTTGAAGACGGCGGTTGCCAGTTCGGCCGGTTGACCGCCTCGGGCAACTCGGTGAGCGTCAGCTGGCCCGATGGGCGCGGCCCCGGAGGCAGTTGCACCGCAACGTTCACCGTGCGTGATGCGCAGAACCGAACCGGCACCGGCACCATCGAACTCGATGCGCTCGGCGTGCCCCGCGCGCCCTCGGGCATCTCAGCTACAGGGGCTAGCTCCACGAGCGTCACCCTGACCGTGACGTTGAGCTCGCAGAATTCGCACCCTGGCGTGAGCGGCGTCGAGATTTTGAACGAGGGTGGCGGCGTGGTCGCAAGCTGCGCGCCGTCTGGCAACGTTGCAGTCTGCACGGTAGAAAATGTGCCTGTCGGTCGCGAGAACGGTCGCAGGTATCTGGCGCGTGCGGTGAATGCGGTGGGGGCGTCAGACCCTACAGCAAACGCTTCTGAGTCGACCTGGGCATATGTGGCACCGCCCGCCCCGAACGTGGTCGCGACGCCAGTGAAGAACAGGTACAACACTGATCAGACGGCCGGCCAGGTGAAGCTCGAGCTGTCCGGGTCAGACCGTGCGCGCCGTTTCTTGCTCTCAATCGATGACGGTCCGCAGAGCGAGGTCGGTAGAAACAGCACCCATTCGCTCGCTCCTGGCCCACACACCTTCAAGGTGATTCCGCAAGACCAAGACCTGCCTCCCGGCTATTCGGGCAGCTCCGAGGGCGACGCCGGTGTTGCGCAGGCCACCGTCGGCGCTGCGCCAATCGGCACGGGGGTAGCGCTCGAAGCCACTGGCGAGAACTCGGCGAAGCTCGTCGGCAGTTGGAGCGAGAACTTCGCAGATCCGGCAACGCTGCAATTGCGCTACGGCATCAGCTCGCCGAATGGCAACTCGGCCTACTGTTCGAGCAATAGCCCGGATTTCGCATCGCTCACGAAATACAAGAGTTACGTAGGCATCGTGTGCGCGGAGTCTGAGTTCGGCACCACGCAGATCACGACCGCACCGATCTGGATCGGCGGCAACCCGCCCGCACTCACGGTCGATACCGGTTACAAGATCGGTAACAATGTCAGCGATTACGGCAGTGTGCGTGAGTACACCACCGTGAGTTCTCAGCCGTCCATTAGTGGCAAGGTCAACAACGGTGTCACGATTCGCTACACCACAAGTGGTGGCACCAGTGACGGTTCGCTCGGCAGCGTTCCAGTCGGCTCCGGAGTGCAGGTGCAGCAGTGCCTTTCTGGCAACGGAACAGAGTATTGCTCTGATCCGGTGGCTGTCCCCGCGGCTGGATTGCCGTCGACCAGGGTGACCTGGAGCGGCACCTGCGTCGCCGACGGCGGCGCGTACGCCAGCGAGTTCACCATCGAGGGGCGCGCGGCGGCTGACGCGACATTCGCGAAGCAGGGGCAGCGAAACATCAAACTCAGCTGGACGGGTGGCGGGTTTGCAGACACCACCTTCCAGAACGCCATCTGCGAGGCGACACCCCCACCAGACCCACCAGCCCCGACGGGCCCATAGCCACGCGGCCTGGCGATCCTCGCCTGAAACTCGAAACCGCACGCCAACTCATACCGAACAGACGATCCAAAGGAAACGCCACATGAGCACTCAGCAGCCAGCTGCGCAGCCCCAACCGCTCAGCGACGAACGAGCAGCATGGGCGGGCGAAACGCTTCGTACCACCGCCGACGGTATGGAGCAGGTGATTCACGGCAAGCGCCGGGTGATCGAGCTCGTGCTTGCGACGCAGGTCGCGGGTGGTCACGTGCTGCTCGAGGACGTTCCGGGTACCGGCAAGACAGCTCTCGCACGCACGCTTGCCCAGGTGATTCAGGGCTCGTCTTCGCGCGTGCAGTTCACGCCAGATCTGCTGCCCGGCGACGTCACCGGCATCACGGTGTTCGATCAGCGCCAGGGCATCTTTGAGTTTCACGCCGGTCCGATTTTCGCGAACGTCGTGCTCGCTGACGAGATCAACCGTGCGAGCCCGAAGACGCAGTCGGCGCTGCTCGAGGTCATGGAGGAGGGCCACGTCACAGCCGACGGCGTCCGCCACGACGTCGGCGCGCCGTTCATGGTCATCGCGACGCAGAACCCCATCGAGCAGGCCGNNAGACGCAGTCGGCGCTGCTCGAGGTGATGGAAGAGCACCAGGTGACAGTTGACGGAAAGACCCATCCGGTCGGTAGCCCGTTCATGGTGATTGCGACGCAGAACCCAGTCGAGCAGGCTGGCACCTATCGCCT
>DDEV01000006.1 GCA_002336855.1 Leucobacter sp. UBA1945
ACCAGGCTGCCCAGAAGTCGACGAGAACCGGAATCTCGCTCTGCAGCACGACCTTCTCGAAGGTCTGCTCGCCTACGTTGATTGCTTCTGACATGTTGTGCTCCTAAATATTCGTTAGTGGTCTTCGAGCGCCGCGAGGTAGTGCTCGGCGTCGAGGGCTGCAATGGTGCCCGATCCGGCGGCTGTGATTGCCTGACGGTAGCTCGGGTCGATGACGTCGCCCGCGGCGAACACGCCGGGCACCGAGGTCTTCGAGCTGCGGCCATCGACGGCGATCGTGCCGTCTTCGGTGAGGTCGAGCTTGCCGTGCACGAGGTGGGTGCGCGGATCGTTGCCGATCGCGATGAACACCCCATCGAGCGCCAGGTCCCGGGTCTCACCGGTCACGGTGTCGCGCAGTGCAACGCCGTTCGCCTCGGTCTCGCCGTGAATTGCGGTAACCTCCGCGTTCCAGATGAACTCGATCTTCTCGTTGTCGAAGGCTCGCTGCTGCATGATCTTCGACGCCTTGAGCGAGTCGCGGCGGTGAATGACGTAGACCTTCGAAGCGAAGCGGGTGAGAAACGTCGCCTCTTCCATCGCCGAGTCGCCGCCGCCCACGACCGCAATCGTCTTCTCGCGGAAGAAGAAGCCGTCGCAGGTCGCGCACCACGAGACGCCGTGGCCGCTGAGGCGGTCTTCGTCGGCGATGCCGAGCTTGCGGTAGGCCGAACCGGTCGCGAACACGACCGTCTTCGCCTCGTGCACGGTGCCGTCGGCATCGGTGACGCGCTTCACGTCGCCCTCGAGATCGAGCTCGGTGACGTCGTTGTAGAGCACCTTCGTGCCGAAGCGCTCAGCCTGCGACTGAATCTTCTCCATGAGCTCGGGACCCTGCACGCCCTCGGGAAAGCCCGGAAAGTTTTCAACATCGGTCGTGTTCATCAGCTCGCCGCCGGGCTCTACCGAACTTGCGAACAGCACGGGCTCAAGGCCGGCGCGCGCCGCGTAGATTCCTGCGGTGAGGCCCGCGGGGCCCGAACCGATGATGATGATCTGATGCATGCTGCTCCTCGCGCGGCGGATTGATCGTAGTGAGTAATGAGCTACGGGATAGAACCCAGTCTAGGTTCGAACTATTCCCCGGGGCTGGGATCTGGGTGCTTGAGGCGCTTCGTTCGCCGACGGCGCACCGAGCGCCACACACCAAACCCGAGCAGCAGTGCGGCGGCCGAGCCGAGCACCCAGATGAGTGCGGTCTCGATCGCGGTGCGCAGAGTCAGCGGGTGCAGCGCGCTGGCAAAGGTAAATTCTTTCGACGCGTTCTGCACTTCGAGCTGCAGGCCGGCCTCGCCCGACGACACGCGGCTCTGCACCGGCACGAGCACATTCGTGCTGCCAACCGCCGGAATGCGCACCTCGAAGTCGCGCTCTCCCAGCGAGATCGCCGCCGAGGTGGGGGTGACGTGCAGGTTGACGACCGCCTCGAATGGCAGGGCGTTGCTCAGCGTGATGGGCACGTTCGAGAGCGATCCGACTAGCTGGGTGTTCTCGCTCACAAGGGGGCTCACCCCGCTGAGAAGTTCACTATCGCGCGCTTTGGTCTGCTCGTCGATTGCGAGGTAGTCAATATCGGGCTCGGCGTATCTCGTCGCGAGTGCGGCGAGCAGGCGTTCGCGCTGGTACTCGGTGAGGTAGCTGGGCTCTGCAAGCAGCGGGGCGAGTTCGTCGATCTGCGCTGAGCGCGCGATGGTTGCGCGCAGCAGTTCGCGGCGTTGCTCTGTGGAGGCTCCCGCTCGCAGTTCGGCCGGGGCACTGGATTGCAGGCGTTCAGATACGGTTTGCACCCAGGGCAGCGAGTCGATGGTGTCGAAGATGCGAAGAGGATCAGCAATGTCGGCGAGGGCACCGCGATCGAGGGCAAGCACCAGCCCGCCCGCACCGGTCTGCGCCGAAAGCGCGAGGCGGGCGGTCAGATCGGCGGTGCCGGCGTTGCGCTCGGTTGCGGTGGCGCCCGCGATCGAGACGCGCGCTGCCTGACCTGCGGGGGCATCGGCGACCAGGGCGTCGAAGTCGCCGAAGGTGACGCGCGGAGTCGACGCGTTCGCGACATTGTTCGAGTCGAGCACGAGCGAGGTCAGCCCCGCGTCTTGCAGCAGTGCGAGCGTCGCGCTATCGACCTCTCCCCCAGCAGGCCAAGCACCGGGCCTTGTGTTGTCGAGGCTGAGAAGCGCCTCGAGCGTCGGCACGCCGGTGACCGGGTCGACCTTGACGGTCGCGTCTGCTGCGTCTGCTGCGTCGGTTGTACTCGCGTCATCTGCGGTGGCGGTGGCGGTAGCGTCGGCGCCTGCCGCCTCGGTAGCGTCGGCATCTGCGTCAGTACCCGTCGCAGCTCCATCGGTTCCGGCGTTCTGCCCCGCCGTGGCGTCGCCGTTCACCCCACTCGTCGCCGCTGCCTCGGGTGTCGGCGGTTCGAACTTGCCCAGCGCGGTCGCGTGGTTGAAGCCGAGAGGCTGCAGCAGCGTCTCGAAGCCGAGGGCAGCCTGCACGGCCGGGTCGGCGTCGGCGAACTGCAGCAGAAACATCGGTGAGGTGCTGCGTTCAAGACGATCGAGCAGCGTGGTGGCGGCGCCAGGGGCATTGCTGCCAAGCGCGCGAGTGCCCGCGATGATGCGGGGGTCGACCGCGACTGTGGCATAGCGCTGCTCGGCTGCATCGAGCAACTGGGTCAGCTTCGGCGCAGAGCTCGCGAGCTCGTCGCGCGTCGGCAGTGCTTCGACGCTGCTGGGCAGCACGAGCGGCACCACGAGCGTGACGGCAAGCGGACTCGTGGCCACCGCGTCGTTCCAGACCACCGCGGTCGAAGTCGAGAGGTTCGGTGCGCCTGCGTCATCTGCCTTCGCATCGCTCGGCTGAAACTCCGCGTGAATCGGATAGACGCCTGCCTCGCGCGTGAACAACAGCGGAAAGTCATCGCGAGACACGACGACTTCGATGCGCTGATCCTTTTCGCCCTGGGTCGCGACTGCTTCGACGCTTGCCAGTTCGAGCGACTCCCGCTCGCCCTCGGGCGAAAGATCTGCGGCGGTCTCGGCGCGATGATTATCGATCGTCAGGGCGACGGTGCCCGCGCCGAGAGGCTGGCTCGTCGGGTTCTTGAGCAGCACCTCGAAGCGAAACTGCTCGTCAGTGCTCTCGACAACGGCGCTTTCGGGGGCAACCACGAGTTCGGGCTGCGGGCCGCTCTCGGCATCGGGCTCGGCGGCCTGGGCCGATCCTCGCCCCTGCAACAACGAAACACCAGAAACCGTGAGCGCCGCGGTCAGCGAGACTGCAATAAGTGCGTACACGCTGCCGCGCCGAGGCGAAAGGCGGGGGGCGTGAGGCATATGGCAAGTGTAGGGCTCGCCGCCGCCTGTACCCTGGAGGGATGCGCCCTCTCGCCGAATCCATGGTCGCCATGCGCGACATCGCCGAGTCTCGACCCGTCGCCGCGCTCGCCGCAGCATTCGACGCCGCCGGGCATGAGTTCGCGCTCGTCGGCGGCCCCGTGCGTGACGCGCTGCTCGGCCGCGACGTGACCGATCTTGACTTCACGACCTCGGCCCGGCCTGACGAGACGCGGACGATTCTCGAGTCACTGACGAAAAACATTTGGGATGTGGGTCGTGACTTCGGCACGATCGCGGCCAAGGTGCACGGTGAGCAGGTCGAGATTACGACCTATCGCGCCGACAGCTACGCGGCCGACTCGCGCAAGCCCGCGGTCGAGTTCGGCGACACCATCGAGGGCGACCTCGTGCGCCGCGACTTCACTATCAACGCGCTCGCGCTCATGCTGCCGTCGATGAGACTTGTCGATGTTTCGGGTGGCATCGAAGACCTGCTCGCCGCGCGCATCGCCACGCCCGGCCCGGCCGAGGTGTCGTTTACCGAGGACCCGCTTCGCATGATGCGAGCGGCCAGGTTTGCTTCGCAGCTCGGCTTCGAGGTAGCGCCGGAGGTGCGGCTCGCTATGGCCGAGTACGCCGAGCGCCTCGACATCATCTCTGCCGAGCGCATTCGTGACGAGCTGGTCAAGTTGCTTTCGACCGAGCACCCTGAGGCCGGGCTCAGGCTCCTCGTCGAAACGGGTCTCGCCGATCGCTTTTTGCCCGAGCTCACCGAGCTGCTCACGACGCAAGACGACCACGGGCGCCACAAAGACGTCTATGAGCACAGCCTCACCGTGCTGCGTCAGGCGATCGAGCTTGAGATCTCTCGGCGCGACCCGGATGCCGAGGCGACGCCCGACATCGTGCTGCGCCTCGCCTCGCTGCTGCACGACATCGGCAAGCCGGCGACCAGGCGCTTCGAGCGCGGCGGGGTGACGTTTCACCACCACGACGTGGTCGGGTCGAAGCTCGCGAAAAAGCGCCTGCGCGAATTGCGCTTCGACAACGACACGATCAAGCGCGTCAGTCGGCTGATCGAACTGCACCTGCGCTTCTTCGGCTACAGCGATCAGCAGTGGACCGACTCTGCGGTGCGACGCTACGTGCGCGACGCGGGCGAGGTGCTCGAGCAGCTGCACATTCTCACCCGAGCCGACGTGACGACGCGCAATCGCCGCAAGGCCGAGCGCCTCGAGCACGCCTACGACGACATCGAGCGCAGAATCGCCGAACTCTCTGAGGCAGAAGAGCTCGCGGCGGTGCGGCCCGAGCTCGACGGCGAGCAGATCATGGCGA
>DDEV01000046.1 GCA_002336855.1 Leucobacter sp. UBA1945
ACCTTGACGGTCAGCCCCCTCTTTTGTATCCAGACACTTGTGGCTTCTGAAGCCATACTTCGCGCGTTGATCGCGAACAGCAAAAAGGGGCGCCCCCCGGGGGCGCCCCTTTTGCGTGAGACAACCCTCAACCTCCGAGCATCTTGCGCGCCTGGCGCAGGACGGGCTCATCGACCATCTTGCCCTCGAACTGAAACACGCCGGGCTGATGCGCCGCTTCGGCGAGCACGCGCTCGGCCCAGGCCTCCTCTTCGGGTGTCGCCGCGTAGGCCGCGCGAATCACCGCAGCCTGCGAGGGGTGAATGCACGCCGTTGCGTCAAAACCGCTCATGCTGGCGTCACTCGCCTCCTGCTGCAGGCCCTCGGTGTCTGGAATGTTGAGAAAGACGGAGTCGATTGCGAGCTTGCCCGCGGCCTTCGCCTCGATCAGCACGCGCGAGCGAGCGTAGCGTGCGAAGTCGCGGTAGGCGCCACTGGCTCGACCGCCAGTGGGTTCATGCCGCGATCCTTTGCCACCCATGCTCGCAGCCAAGTCCTCGGCACCCCACATCATCGCAACGACCGCAGGGTGCGCGGCAATCTCATCGGCGCGAGCGACGCCCGCTACCGTTTCGCAGAGCGCGAGCACGCTGAAACCCTCGGCGCCGAGCGCCTCAAGCTGCGCTGCACCCTCAGTCTTTGCGAGCATGACGGTGCGGTACGGAGTCTGGCGAACGGCAACGAGGTCGAGCTCGTGATCGAGGGTGCCTACCGGGTTGATTCGCACGATGACGCGAGCAGGATCGAGCTCCCCACCTGCTGCGGCCGCGGCGATCAACTGAACTCGCGCTGAGGCCCTGTCCGAGGGTGCCACCGCATCTTCAAGGTCAATGATGACGCTGTCAGCTGCCGCAAGCGCTTTTGCGTATCGCTCGCCCCGGTCGGCTGGGCAGAACAGCAGTGCCGGGCCGATCAAAGCCCGGCCACGAGGCGTCACGCCTGTGCTCCCGGATGTGCCGGGGCGTCCGCGCCGGGATGCGTGTTGTCGGCGGGGCTGGAGTTCACTATATGTGCACCCCTCGGCAGGCAGTGCATCAGCGTAGAACGTGTCGCGACAGCTACCACCTTGCCGACCTGATTGCGCATCGTGTGTTTGAACTCGACGATGCCCTGGCCCGGTCTCGATGAGGAGAGCCGTTTGCCTTCGATGCGTGTCTCGGCGTACAGCGTGTCGCCCACGCGTACGGGTGCCGGAAACGACACTTCGCTGAAGCCGAGATTCGCTACGATCGTGCCCATGGTGAGCTGCGATACCGAGAGACCCACGAGGGTCGAAAGGGTGAACATGCTGTTCACGAGCGGCTCGCCGAACTCAGTGTGCGAACTCCAAGCCGCATCGAGATGCAGCGACTGGGTGTTCATGGTGAGTGTCGTGAAGAGCACGTTGTCGGCCTCGGTCACGGTGCGACCGGGCCGGTGCAGGTAAACGGCGCCCTCTTCGAACTCTTCGAAGTAGAGCCCGCGCTGTTCGATTCGCTTGTCGGTCATGATGCCTCCTCGGTGCCCGTGCCTGTATCGGAGCCCGTCTCTCCAGTATCCACCTGAATGACCGCGAGCGTCTGGCCTCTCGCAACCTGTTCGCCAACGCCCGCTCGAATCGAAACCGTGCCGGCTACGGTGGCGCGCAGCACGTGCTCCATCTTCATCGCCTCAACCACAATGACGGGGTCGCCGATCTCGACCTGAGCGCCACTCTCGGCATGCACCAGCACGACCGTGCCTGGCATGGGGGAGTCGAGGTGCGGATCGTTCGACGTCTCGGCCGACCCTGAGTACGTCGCGCGCGCGATGCGGATCTCAAAGGTTGCCCCGTCAACCGCGAGCGAGACTGAGTCGTTCTCCACGAGCGCGGTCACCGACCGGGTCTCGCCATCGACAGTTACGCTGAACCGGCGATCGCCGAGAGCGCGCACTGAACCGGCCGCCGGCGGTACTTCGACCACGGAGTTCTGATCGCCGCACTGCAACCGGTAGCTGCGCGCGGAGTTCGGCCCATAGCGCCAGCCGTCGCCTCGCGCCCAGGGGCCGGTCACGCGGCTCCCGGCAAAGGTCTGGGCCGTGTCGGGCGACGTTTCACGTGAAGCATTCGCCTCAAGCGTGCGCTCGGCGGCTCCGTGTGTCGTATGGTGGAGCAGCAGGGCCGCCTCGGTGAACTCGCGCTCACCGGCTGTCGCGTATTCGAGCGAATCTTGCACTCGGCCGATCAGGCCAGTGTCGAGGTCGCCCGCGATCACCTCGGGCAGCTCGAGAAGCTTACGCATGAACTCGATGTTTGTCGGGAACCCCAACACGGCGGTCTCGTCGAGCGCCCGCACGAGCAATCGACGGGCCGCTTCTCTGTCTTCGCCCCAGGTGATGATCTTGGCGAGCATCGGGTCGTAGTCGATCGACACGTTGAGCCCCGAGGCGATGGCGGTGTCGACCCGGACGCCATCACCGGATGGGTGGGTCACATGAGTGACGAGCCCGCCGGTCGGCAGAAAGCCCGTCGCGGGGTCTTCGGCGTAGACTCGGGCCTCGATGCTGTGCCCGGTGAGTGTGACGTCGCTCTGCGCGATCGACAGGGGCAGGCCCGCAGCGATGCGCAGCTGCTGTTCGACCAGATCGACGCCCGTGACTTGCTCGGTCACGGGGTGCTCCACCTGAAGGCGCGTGTTCATCTCCATGAAGAAGAACTCGTCTGGGCGAGACGCCTCGACGATGAACTCGACCGTTCCGGCTCCGCGGTAGTCGACGCTGCGGGCGGTCTCGCATGCGGCCTCGCCGATCGCGGCGCGGGTCGCCTCGTCAAGCAGGGGAGACGGCGCCTCTTCGATCACTTTCTGGTGGCGGCGCTGCAGAGAGCACTCGCGCTCGCCCAGATGGATCACGTTGCCGTGTTCGTCGGCGAGCACCTGCACCTCGATGTGCCTGGGCGTCGAGAGGTAGCGTTCGATGAAGAGCGCGTCGTCGCCGAAACTCGCAGCCGCCTCGCGCCGAGCGGCCGCAATCGCGGCGGGCAGCGCTTCGGCCGCGGCTACGACGTGCATGCCTTTGCCGCCACCGCCGGCGCTCGGCTTGATAAGCATCGGGTAGCCGATTGAAGGAGCGGCTGCCACCAGTTCGTTATCGGTGAGGCCCGGCCTGGCGATGCCGGGCACGGTCGGAACGCCGCGCTCTGAGACAGCGGTTTTCGCTGAGATCTTGTCGCCCATCACTTCGATTGCGTGCGACGAGGGCCCGATAAACACGATGCCCGCCTCTTCGCATGCCCGCGCGAACTCGGCGTTCTCTGCGAGAAAGCCGTAGCCCGGGTGAATGGCCTGCGCGCCCGTTTCGAGGGCCGCGGCGATTACCGCGGGAATGCTCAGGTAGCTCTGCGCGGCAGCGGCGGGGCCGATCCTTTTCGCGACATCGGCGAGTGCGACGTGACGGGAGCCCGCGTCTGCGTCGCTGTACACGGCGACCGAGCGAATGCCCATGCTTCGCAGTGTCTTGATGATGCGGCAGGCGATCTCGCCGCGGTTCGCAATGAGTACGGTGTCGAACATCTGCATCACATCCTGAAGACGCCGTAGCCCGGCGCGTCGTTTGGGGCCCGCAAGACGACATCGAGGGCGAGGCCCAACACGTCGCGGGTCTGGTCGGGCTCGATAATGCCGTCGTCCCACAGGCGGGCGGTGGAGTAGTAGGGGCTGCCCTGCGTCTCGTACTGCTCGCGGATCGGCGCCTCGAAGGCCGCTTGGTCTTCGGCGCTCCACTCGCCACCGGCGCCCTCGATCTGGTCCCGGCGCACCGTAGAGAGCACCGAGGCGGCCTGCGGCCCACCCATCACCGAGACGCGAGCGCCCGGCCACAGCCAGAGAAAGCGCGGCGAATAGGCGCGGCCG
>DDEV01000102.1:0-352 GCA_002336855.1 Leucobacter sp. UBA1945
CCGGGGGCGGCGGGGATGGCGCCGCCCCGGTCCTGGGGGGTCGCGGGCGGCGGGCGTGGGGACGGGACGCCGTACGTCGTGGCGCGGCTTCGTCCTCGCGCTGCCGCCGGTCGCCTTCATCGCGCTGTTCGCCGGGATGCCCATCGCGCTCGCCTTCGCGTTCACGCTGGGGTACGGCGGGGGCCTGAACGAGATCACCGCCCTCATCGGTCAGGACGTCTATCTGGCGGACGGCCCCCCGGGCACCACCGAGGCCTACCGGGTGGTCTTCGCCAGCGGCCGGTTCCGCGAGGACCTGGCCGTGACGATCCTGGTCACGGTGCTGTCCACGCTGATCGTGCTGGCCGTGGCG
>DDEV01000102.1:373-9006 GCA_002336855.1 Leucobacter sp. UBA1945
GACATCGGCTTCCTGCCGACCCTGTTCGCGCAGTTCGGGGGCACCGGACCGTCGTACAGCTACTCGGTGCCCGGACTGGTCATCGGCTCGGTGTGGACCAACCTTCCGTTCGCGGTGCTGATGATCAGCTCGGGGGTCGCGGCCGTGCCGGACTCGGTGATCGACGCCGCGCGGGACTCCGGAGCCGGGCTGGCCCGCACCACCCGCTCGGTGATCCTGCCGATGGCGATGGTCCCGATCATCATCGCCACCACCTTCACGGCCATCGGCATCATCGGCTCGTTCACGATCCCCTACTTCATGGGCCGCAACAGCCAGACCATGCTCGGGGTCGACATCGCGTCCTACTTCATCGCCTTCAACCGGCCGCAGCAGGCCATCGTGATGGCCTTCGTGGTCTTCGCGCTGGCGTCGGTGATCGCCGCCACCTACGTCTGGGCGAACTTCCGCCAGGCCAAGGAGGCGGATCAGGTATGACCCGCCTGCTCAAGGTCCTCACCGGCGCCGCCGCCACGATCGTGGTGGGCCTGCTCGCCGTGTTCATCTTCGGGCCCCTGCTCTGGCTCGCGGTCCGGGCGTTCGTCACCAGTTGGACCTTCCCCAACCTGGGCCCGGACGGCTGGACCCTGGACTGGTGGGGCAAGGTGTTCGCCGACGACCAGCTGTCCAACGCCGTCTACAACTCGTTCTCGTTCGCCCTGATGACCGTCGCCGCCTCGGCGCTGATCTGCCTGCCCGCGGCGTACGCCTTCGGCCGCTATCAGTTCCCCGGCCGGCGGTTCTTCCTGGTGGCGCTCTTCGCGATGAACAGCTTCCCCAAGATGGGGTTGTTCGTGACGCTGGCCTCGCTGTTCTACACGCTGCGGCTGATGGAGACCCAGCTGGGCGTGGTCATCGTGCACGTGATGGGCACGGTGGTGTTCATGACGTGGATCCCGGCGGCGGCGTTCGCCGCGGTGCCGCGCTCGCTGGAGGAGGCCGCCCGGGACGCCGGGGCGGGCGCGTTGCGGGTGTTCTTCACGATCACGCTGCCGCTGGCGCTGCCGAGCATCCTGGTCGCGGTGATCATGAGCTTCCTGGCCAGCTTCGATGAGGCCCAGGGCACCTATCTGGTGGGCGGCTCGACGTACCTGACCATGCCCACCCAGATGTACCGGCTGGTGGAGTACTACCCGCTCCAGATCGCCGCCGTCTTCTCGATCCTGTTGTCCATCCCCTCCGTCGTGCTCCTGGCCCTGGTCCGCAAGCAGATCATGGGCGGGCAGCTGGCCGAGGGCTTCCAGCTCCGATAGGCCCCGTATGCCCGCCACGCCCGACGTACCCGCCCAGCACGCCGTACCCGCCCTGCGCCTAGACGGCATTCACAAGCGGCTCGGCGGCCGCGACATCGTCACCGACCTGCACCTCCACGTGGCGCCCGGCGAGCTGGTCACCCTGCTCGGGCCCTCGGGCTGCGGCAAGACCACGACGCTGCGGATGGTCGCGGGCTTTTTGAAGCCGGACCGGGGCCGGGTGCTCGTGAGCGGGCAGGACGTGACGGCGCTGAACCCTGAGAAGCGGCCCAGCGCGATGGTGTTCCAGAGCTACGCGCTGTGGCCGCACATGACGGTCTTCAAGAACGTCGCCTTCCCGCTCAAGCTGGACAAGGTCCCGGGCCCGGAGCTGACCCGCCGCGTCGAGGCCGCCCTGGACATGGTCGGGCTCATGCACCACCGCGACTCCCGCCCGGCGCGGATCTCCGGCGGGGAGCAGCAGCGCGTCGCCCTGGCCCGGGCGCTCGCACTCGAGCCTCGCGTGATCCTGCTCGACGAACCGTTCAGCGCACTCGATACGGGTCTGCGGGCGCAGACCCGCGCCGCGGTGATCGAAGTGCTCGAACGCAGTGGCGTCACGACCGTGCTGGTCACCCACGATCAGCACGAGGCCCTCTCGTTCGGCCACCAGACCGGCATTCTCTCTCAGGGCAGGCTCGTGCAGGCGGGCTCACCCGCCGAACTCTTCGACGACCCGGCGAACACCGGTGCCGCGGCGTTTCTCGGCGATGTCGTGCTGCTGCCGGCGACCAGGGTCGTCATGGGAGGAAGCACGGTCGAGAGCACAGTCGACAGCGCGCTCGGGCGGCTCGAGGTGCGGCACGATCGCAGCGAAGGCTCGGTTGATCTCGTCGCGATGCTGCGCCCCGAGCAGATTCGACTCGAACCAAGCCGCGCGACGCAAGACCCCGACGCGTCGGCGCGCATGGCGGTGATCACCTCGGTGCGGCCGCTTGGCCCCTCGACCGAACTCACGCTGAGCTGCGGCGCCGGCGAGCAGGCGACCTTCTTCGCGCACCGCCTGCCGCCGCATCGCGCGGCCGAGTTCGAGAGCGGCGACTGCGTCAGCATCGCCGTCGACGGCGGGGTCGTGCTGTACCCGAAGCCAGAAACCGGCGCCGCTACCGACTCATTCTGAACGTTCTGCACGTTCTGAACGCGAATCGCGCCATCTCGCGACCTGGCGCGAGGCGAGGCCGTAGGCCTTCCAGGCGATCACGCCGATGCCGAGCGACAGCAGCGTTCCGAGCCACGGCGCGCTCTGCTCGAACGGCGGGTAGACCTGCCAGTGGGTCAGGTAGATGAACATCGAGGCGCTTGCGAGGGTCGCGATGATCGGCACGAGCACCCGCGGCAACGGCACAGTCGGCACCCAAATGAGCAGCAGCACGCCGAGCGCGACAATCGACTCGCGCTGCACGTCACCGAAGAATCCGTAGACGCTCAGGGCGGTGACGACACTCACGAGCACCCGCTGCCTCACGCTGCGGGCCCGCGCGATGAGCCAGCCCAGCGCGACGAGCCAGAGCACGGCTGCCGCGGTGTAGCGCTCGACGTATTCGGCGTGCGCGCCCACCAGCGCGAAGCGCGTGGCGAGTGCTGCCGCCAGCACTACGAGGGCGGTTGCGAACGGGGCCCGGCGTTCGATCCGCTGCAGCGGCGCAATCGCCATAATCACGGCAATGCCCGCGATGGCCCAGAGCATCGCCTCGAGAAACCAGAACTGCCACTGTTCGTTCCAACGACCGTCGCCTGGCACAAAGTTGTTCACGAGCAGCACGGTGGTGAGGCGGTACTGCCCGGTCACGAGCGCGACGAGACCGATCCAGATCACGGCGGGCACCACCAGTTGCACCGCGCTGCGCAGCAGACGCCGGGTGCGACCGCTCGGCGCGCCCGCGAGCTGAAAGCGCGCCAGGTTGTAGCCGGCGACCGCGAGCAGCAGGTGCGCCCCGCCTTTCAGCGCGAAGAGGTCGGCGTGGGTGCCGACGATCAGCACGATCGCGAGCGCCCGAAGCGCCGCCGGAGTCTCGAACCGCACGAAGCCGCGAAGCTTCACGGCGAGCCCGTCTCTCGCCTTTGTCGCGGCGGCTCCCGCATCGACGGAGCCTGGCCCAGGCCGATTCGCCCTCGATGCTAGCTGACGGGGCGTCATGGTCGGCCAGTCTCGGGGCAGCTCGCCGAGCATCGTCTCGAGCTGCAGCGACACCTCGATGTAGCTGAGCGAGTCGCCGCCGAGCGACGCGAACGAGTCGTCGACGCCCGCGCCCGGCTGGCCGAGCAGCACCGCGTACAGCTCGCGAATCTGGGTGGGTTCGATGGCGGTCGTGGGCGACGGTCCAGCGCAACACTCTTCGAACCGCCCGGCTGCCGCAGCCGCCGCGCTGGCGGCACCATCGACCAGCTTCGCGTGCTGCACGAGCGCCTGTGAGTCGATCTTGCCGCTCGAGGTGCGCGGAAACTCGGCGACCGCGTAGGCGCCGATGGCGTGCCTCGGAATACCGACGAGGGCCGCGGACCGAGCTGCGGCCCGGCTCGCCTGGCGCTCAGAGGCGGCAAAGAGCAGCAGACGGTCGTCTGCGCTTGCCGCGCGCGCCTCGATGCCTTCTTCTGAGAGCATCTGTTCGACCCGGTCGAGATCGACGCGCAGGCCGAACACCTTCACAAAGCGGTTCAGTCGCCCGACGATCTCGTAGAGCCCGTCGGCGCGCCGACGGGCGAGATCCCCCGTTCGAAGCTCTGAAACCGTGCGCCCGAGCGCGAGATCTTCGGGGCACTCCGCATAGCCGAGCATCACGTTCGGGCCCTCGTAGACGAGCTCGCCAGCGGTTTCGCCTACCGCCGCCGCACCCTCCGCCGCCACGGCCGCCCGCGCGTCGAGCCTGAAGCGCCCGCCCGGAATCGGTCGACCGATCGCGCCCGCGGCGGTCGCCGCCATCTCGGGCGGCAGGTAGCTCATGCGGGCGGTCGCCTCGGTCTGGCCGTACATGACGAAGAGCTCGAACCCGCGCTTCGCCCCCAGCTCTGCGTATCTCGTGACGGTCTCGGGGGCCATGCGCCCGCCGGCCTGAGTGAGATATCGCAGCGACGGCAGCTCGCGATCGGCGAATCCGGTCGCGTCGAGCAGCTCGAAGGTATACGGAACACCCGCGAACGAGGTGATCTCGTGCGCCTCGGCCTCATGCCAGAACGCCTCTTCGGCGACGGAGCGCTCGGTGAGCAGCAGGCCCCCGCCGCTGAGCAGGTGGCTGTTGATGACCGAGAGCCCGTAGCAGTACTGCATCGGAAGGGTCGTGGCGGCGCGGTCGTCGCTGTCGATGCGAAGGTACTCGGCGATCGCGGCGGCGTTGCTGCGCAGGTTCTCGGCAGACAGTCGCACCAGCTTGGGCGACCCCGTCGACCCCGAGGTGCTCGCAAGCAGGGCGAGCTCGGGGTGCAGGCGGTGGCGGGTGCCGTCGCGACGAACGTCGATGGCCGAGTCTCGGGCGATCACGTCGGGGTCGAAGCGCTCGATCACCGCCGTGCGCTGGGCGAGGCTCGCCTCGTCACTGCCGCTCGGCACGAAGAGCACCGGGTGGCTGCCGGCGATCGCGGCGAGGTAAGTGACGAGCGGATCGAGCGTGTTTGCGGCCTCGATCATCACGAGCCGGCGCACGTCGCCGAGCACCTCGCGCCGTGCCTCGACGAGATCGGCCAGCTCGGCGTATGTCACGCCCCTATCGCCCGCGACAACCGCCGTCGCTTCTGGGTGCCCGCCGAGAAGCGACAGGCCGCTGACGCGGGCGAGCAAGGGCATACGGAGAACCGCCTGAGGGAAATCGATCTACATCGGACTGAGGTTAGTCTACCCTTACTTTGATGTGATCTTACGAACTTCTTGAGAAATCCGTGCCCTGCGGCCCGCCCCCGCGGTCGAACTACTTCGAAGCAGCCTCGAACCGCTGCGCGACGTCTTCCCAGTTCACGACGTTCCAGAACGCCTTCACATAGTCGGCACGCACGTTCTGGTAGTCGAGGTAGTAGGCGTGCTCCCACACGTCGAGCTGCAGCAGCGGGGTCACGCCGAGCGGCGCGTTACCCTGCTGGTCGAAGAGCTGAAAGATCACCGGGCGCGCGCCCAGCTGATCCCACGCGAGCACCGACCAGCCCGAGCCCTGCACGCCCATCGCGGCGGCCTCGAAGTGTGCGCGAAACTTCTCGATCGACCCGAAGTTCGCCCCGAGCGCCTCGGCCAGCGCACCCTCGGGCTCGCCGCCGCCGTTCGGCGACATGTTCTGCCAGAAGACGCTGTGGTTGATGTGGCCGCCGAGGTTGAAGGCGAGGTCTTTCTCGAGCTTGTTCACGTTCGCGAGGTTGCCGCTCTCGCGCGCCACGGCCAGCTGCTCGAGCGCGTTATTCGCGCCGGTCACGTAGGACTGGTGGTGCTTCGAGTGGTGCAGCTCCATGATGCGCCCCGAAATGTGCGGCGCGAGCGCGCTGTAGTCGTAAGGCAGATCGGGCAGCGTGTAAACAGACATTTGGTGGTCCTTTCGATACAGCATTGACGAGGATCAGCCGCCCTGGCAGGCGATCGATCCCCCACTGCTTCTCACTCTAGAACCTCAACTATGCTTGAGGTCAACCGTGAACGAACGGAGCCGCTATGCCCGCAGCGAACGAATCGACAGCCCGCCCCGAAGAGCTGTTGAGCGTCGGCGAGATGAGCCGCCGCACCGGCGTGCCCGTCTCGGCACTGCACTATTACGAGCGCCTCGACCTGATCGCCTCGCAACGCACCGCGGGCAACCAGCGCCGTTACCCTCGCTACATGCTGCGCCGCGTCGCGCTCATCTCGGTGGCGAAGCGGCTCGGCATTCCGCTCGAAGACGTAAAGACGGCGTTCGCCGACGTGCCACTCACGACCGCCCCGACGCACGCCGATTGGCAGCGCGCCTCGCGCACCTGGAAGAAGGCGCTCGAAGCTCGCCGCCGCGGCATCGAGCAGCTCGAGCAAGAACTCACCGGCTGCATCGGCTGCGGCTGCCTCTCGATGAAGGCCTGCGCGCTGCTCAACCCAGACGACACACTCGGCGGCGAGGGCGCGGGCGCGCGGCGCCTGCCGGTCTAGGGGCCGCCGAGCGATGACCTCCCGAGCACCGAACGCGACGCCCGTCAGAAAGGCGCGGTGGTGGGCCGAGGATTACCTCTACGCCGGCTGGCGGCAGCTTCGCTCGGCCTTCTCGCGACGCCGGGCGGGCGCGTTCGCGAGCGGGCACCGCTCGCCGATCCTCGTCGTTCCCGGAGTCTACGAACCCTGGCGCTTCATGCTGCCGCTCATTCGCGAACTGCACGAACTGGGCCACCCCGTGCACGTCATCGAGCCGCTGCGAAACAACCGCATCCCGGTGCCGTCTGGGGCGCGACTCGTGCACGACTACATTGCGGCGCGCGAGCTGCGCGACGTCGTGATCGTCGCGCACAGCAAGGGCGGGTTGATCGGCAAGCACGTCATGAGTTTCGGTGATGCAGAGCGGAGGATCCGCACAATGGTCGCCATCGCGACGCCGTTCGGCGGCTCGCGCTATGCCTCACTGCTCTTAGGCCGAACGCTGCGTGCGTTTCGCCCGAACGACGCGACTCTGCTGCAGCTCGCGGCCGCCCGCGACCCGAACGCCCGCATCGTGTCGGTCTACCCCGCGTTCGACCCGCACATTCCCGGAGGCAGCGAGCTCGACGGCGCGGTAAATGTTCGCGTCGAGACCGGGGGCCACTTTCGCATTCTCGCCCACCCGCGCACGCGCGAGGTCGTGCGCGAGGCCGCCTCTGGGGCGGCAACGTCGTCCGCCGCTCGGTGACCCCGCAGGTTTCTTGTCGGCGCAACTCTTGCAAAATTTGCAACAGTTCACCAATGGGAGACCGTGAAGTCTCTTGAGAAGTTAGTCACCGCTTGCCTACGCAACAGTCGCAAAATTTGCGACAGTTCAACTGTGAAGTCTCCCGAGAAGTCGGCCAACGCTTGTCGGCGCAGTTGTTGTAAATTTCGCAACAACTGCGCCAGGCTGCAAGCCACTACCGCTCGTCGACCCGGCCGCCCTCGACGTGCCAGTGCCGATCGAGGCGCACCTGCTCGAGCATGCGCCGGTCGTGGGTGACGAGCAGCAGCGCGCCTTCGTAGCTTTCGAGGGCCTGTTCGAGCTGCTCGATGGCGGGCAGGTCGAGGTGGTTCGTGGGCTCGTCGAGCACCAGCACATTGACGCCCTGCGCCTGCAGCAGGGCCATGCCGGCGCGAGTGCGCTCCCCCGGTGAGAGCTCGCTGCCAGGCCGCAGCACGTGGTCTGCCTTCAGCCCGAACTTCGCGAGCAGCGTGCGCACCTCGGCGCTCGCCATCTCGGGCATCTGCCGTTCGAAGGCCTCGGCGAGCGGCACGTTATCTGCGAAGAGCGAGCGGGCCTGGTCGATCTCGCCGATCGCGACCGAGGTGCCGAGACTTGCCGCACCCGAATCGGGCGCACGGCGCCCGAGCAGCGTGCGCAGCAGTGTCGACTTGCCCGCACCGTTCGGCCCGGTAATGCCCACGCGATCCCCCGCGTTCAACTGCAGCGAAACAGGCCCGAGCACGAAGTCGCCCTGCACCACCCGCGCCTCGCTCAGCGTCGCCACGACCGAACTCGACCTTGGCGCCGCACCGATGGTGAACTCGAGCTGCCACTCTTTGCGCGGCTCTTCGACCTCTTCGAGCCGGCGAATGCGGCTCTCCATCTGGCGCACCTTCTGCGCCTGCTTCTCGCTCGACTCCATCGACGCGCGGCGCTTGATCTTGTCGTTGTCGGGCGCCTTGCGCATCGCGTTGCGCGTGCCCTGGCTCGACCACTCGCGCTGCGTGCGGGCGCGCGCCACGAGGTCGGCCTTCTTGCGGGCGAACTCGTCGTAGTCGTCGCGCTTGTGCTGGCGCGCGATGGCCCGCTCTTCGAGATACGAGTCGTATCCGCCGCCGTAGATGTGGTTGCTGTGCTGCGCAAGGTCGAGCTCGAGCACGCGGGTGACGCAGCGCGACAGAAACTCGCGGTCGTGGCTTACGAGCACGACGCCGCCCCGCAGTCCCTGAACGAAGCGCTCGAGGCGTTCGAGACCGTCGAGGTCGAGGTCGTTGGTCGGCTCGTCGAGCAGGGCGATGTCGAACCGCGAGAGCAGCAGCGCCGCGAGGCCAACGCGGGCCGCTTGGCCTCCCGAGAGCGAGGTCATCAGCGAGCTAGCCGAGACCTCGCCGCTCGCATCGGACTTGGTGGTGTCGAGGCCCAGCTCGGCGAGCATCGCGGGCAGCCGGTCTTCGAGGTCGGCTGC
>DDEV01000136.1 GCA_002336855.1 Leucobacter sp. UBA1945
GGGTACGCGGTGAACCCCGGCCTCGTCGTCGAGGGCAGCTGGGGCATGGGGGCGGCGGTGTTCGACCGCTCGGGTGCGCCCGCGTGGGCGCTCAGCCTGACGGGCATCGAGCCGCGGTTCACGCCCGAGCGGCAACCCGAACTCGGCCGGCTGCTGCTCGAGCACGCGCACCGGCTCACGCAGGCGCTCGCCGGGGTGCGCTGATCCCCCGCCAACCCAGCAGCCCAGCAGCCCAACTTGCGAGAAATGCACTACGTACGCCAAATTCGGCGAAAATCTCGCACGCAGCGCATTTCTCGCACGCAGCGCTCGAGCGGGGGCCGCGCTGCCCAAAACGTGCCCCAGTAGGCTGGTCTGGTGACTGCACCGAGATCTGACGCCAAGCGACGCATGTACCTCAGACGCAGACTCGCAGTGGGCACCATCGCCCTGCTCGCGCTGCTCGGCGCCTACTGCGCGATCGTCGCAGCCGCGGCACTTCCGGAGCTCGAGGCCAGCCTTGAACCCGGCATCGAGACGACCACCGACTTCGCCGCAGACCCTGCACTCGCGCAGGCCGCGGTCGACGCGCAGTCACTGCCGGCTGCGACGGGCTGGCTGCAAGGCGAAGAGGTCTGGTCGAACGACGAGGGCAGCTACCGCATCGCCAGCATGACCAAGCTGATCACGGTGCTCGTCGGCCTCGAGGCGGCTCCGGTCGAACCGGGGACCGCCGGCCCTGTCTACACGCTCACCGAGGCAGACGCGGCGCTCGTCGACGAGGTGCTCGCGCAAGACGGCACGTTCGCCCCCGCGCCGGTCGGCCTCGAACTCACGACGAGGCAGATCCTCGACCTCATTCTCGTGCCGTCGGCAAACAACTACGCGATCTCGTACGCGCGCTCGGTCTTCGGCAGCGACGAGGCGTTTCTTGCCGCCGCAGATGACTGGCTCGCGCGCAATGGCCTCGCCTCGGTGCACATCGAAGAGGCTGCCGGGCTCTCAGACAACAACGTGGCGACCCCGGCCGACATCGTGCGGCTTGCGCGCATCGCGCTCGCGAACCCGCTCGTCGCCGAGATCGTGTCGCAGTCGCGCATCGAGATTCCTGAGCTCGGAGAGATCACCACGACGAACCGCCTGCTGGGTGACCCCGGTGTGATCGGGCTGAAGACGGGAACGACGTTTCCGAACGGCTACAGCCTGGTCGCGGCACAGCACGAGACGTTCGGCGAACGCGACCTCGTCGCGATCGCTGTCACTATGGATCGCCCCGATAGCGACGCCAGGGCCGCAGACACGCGCGCGGTGCTCGCGGCGATGGCGACGACCGGGCAGCAGGTGCAGTTGGCCGAGCACGGGGCGAGGATCGGCACCGTCACCACCTGGACGGGCACCGAGGTGCCACTGCTCGTCGACGGCGACCTCTCGACCGTGATCGTGCCGCCCGAACACGCAACGCGCACGATCGAGCTCGGCAAGATCACGATCGGACCGAAGGGCGCGAAGGCCGGCGAGATTGGGGCGAAGCTGCCGACCGGTGACGAGAAGGTCGCGATCGTCACGGGTGCCGAGATTGCCGAGCCGGGGTTTGCCTGGCGGTTCTCGCACCCGGGCGAGCTCTTCGGTTTCTGACGTTCGGGGCTCACCTACCGCGAACGTCACACAAACGCGAGAGCGGACCCAAAAAGTGCAGCAAATAAGCGTGACGCTCGCATGCTTCTGTGACGTTCAGCGGAGGGGCTTGCGTCAAAGGGGGCGGATCTGCGGCTGAGGTCAGCGGACACAGCGGAGGGGATCATCCACAGAGATCAGCCACAGGGATCAGCCGATGCGCGCGGCGACCACCCTGCGGGCGGCCTCGAGCGTGAGCTCGACCGAGCGCACATCGATGCGCTCGTCATGCGCGTGAATGCGCTCGCGGTAGCGCTCGTAGCTCCACCCCTCAGAGAGCAGGCCGAAGCCGTACGCCGGAATGCCGAGCATGCGAAACAGCCGCGCGTCTGAGCCGCCGGCCGCCATGATGGGCACGACTGGCGAGCCGTCTGTCGCGGTGATCGCGTCGCAGACCGCGGCGAAGAGCGGGTTGTCTGCGGGCGACGCGGTCGCAAACCAGCCCTTGAGGTGCTGAATCTCGACGCCCCCGGCGAGATCACCGAGCATCTCGATCAGCAAAAGGTCGATGTGCTCGTCGGTCACCCCGGGCAGGGTGCGAATGTCGAGGTCGATGTGCGCCTCGTCGGGAATCACGTTGTGGGCTTTGCCCGAGCGCAACACCGTCGGCGAGATCGTGACCCGAGACACCGCGTGCGCATAGCCCGCGATGCCTCCGAGCTCGGGCAGCGCCGCGTCGAGACGCACGGGGTCGAGCAGGCGCTCGCGCAGCGCGGGGTCTTCGATGCGGGCCTCGACGAAGGGCCTCCACAGCTCGCCCAGCTCAATACTGGGCTCGACGCGAGCAAGCCTCTGCAGCACCTCAGCCGCGAGCACCGCCGCGCTCTTCGCACCGTACGGAATCGACGCGTGACCCGGGGTGCCCCGCACCACGAGGCGCCTGCCCGCTGATCCTTTTTCTGCGATATCGATCGCGACATGCGCACCGAGGCGCATGCCGCCCGACTCGCTGAGAGCCTCGGTCACCCGAAACGCACCGGGGTGCTCGCGCAGCAGCCACTTGAGACCGTACTCGCCACCGGCCTCTTCATCGGCGACGGCGAGCAGCAGCAGGTCGCCGCGGGGCGGTGCCGGGGCGAGCGCAACCTCGCGCACGACCGCCGCGAACACCGCGGTGAGGTAGAGCATGTCGACGGTGCCCCGGCCCCAGACCTCGCCGTCGATAAGGTCGGCGCCGAAGGGGTCGCGGTTCCACCGTTCCGGGTTCGCCGGCACGACATCGAGGTGCCCGAGCAGGCCGAGTGCGGGGGCGGCCGGGTCTGATCCTCGCACCCTCACAATCAACGAGGCGCGACCCGGCGCGGCCTCGAACACCTGCGTCTCGACCCGGCCGCTCTCGATCGCTTCTGCGAAGAATCGCTGCAGCACGCGAACGGCGCGCACCTCTTGCCCCGAGAGCTCCTGCCCGTCGTTGACGCAAGCCGCGCGCACCAGCTCACGAAGCAACTCGACCGTGGCGTCGAGAGGGCCCAGGTCGGTGACGTGCGGCGAAGGATCAGGCATCTCTTCAGGCTACCGCGTCGGCTGCCGGCGTTCGATGCCTTGCGCAACCGGTCGCGGGGGTGATGTGATGGCAGAGGTAGCAGTGCGGGCGGCGGCGGGGCGTTCTCACAGCGACTCACGAGTAGCGTTGCAGCGAACCTAGGAGAGGATCACCATGTCACCGCGCGCCCTGTTCCGCAGCTTCGCCACCGCTGAGGCGTTCACCTGGGCGGGGCTGATCACCGCGCTGATTCTTCGTGCCGCTGACGTGACAAACATCGTGCCGGTCGCCGGTGGCATTCACGGATTCGTGTTTCTCTCGTACTGCGTCGTGACGGTGTTCACGTGGGTCAACCAGCGCTGGGGCGCAGGCACCGGCGTGCTCGGCCTGGCGCTCGCCATCGTGCCGTTCGCGACGGTGCCGTTCGAGCTCGTGCTCGACCGCAAGGGCAAGCTCGCGGGTCCGTGGCGACTGCGGCCGGGCGGCGACGAGCCGCAAGGCTTCGTCGAGCACGTGCAGGCCTGGGTGCTGCGCCGCCCGTGGCTCGCGATTGCTCTGCTGTTCGTCGCGGTCGTGGTGGTGTTCTCGGTGCTGCTCTGGCTCGGCCCGCCCGTGCCGAAGGGCTAGTCGGCAACATCGCGTAGCTGCGCCGCAGCCGAGTCCGAGTCGATGGCAACAACGCAGACCACACAGCGCTGAGGCCACGGGGCAGATTCGCTCCCGTGGCCTCGTTGCGACTCGCGACAACTCTTAGTCGAAGATGTCGCGGGCCGTGTCCTTCGCCTTCTCTGCGGCGCTCTTCAAGTCGCCCTTCGCCTGGTCCATCTTGCCCTCGGCCTCGAGCTTCTCGTTGTCGGTCATGCGGCCGACGGTCTCCTTGGCCTGGCCCTTCAGCTTGTCCATGCCGGCTTCCATCTTTTCCGATGCACCCATGATGCGCTCCTTTCTTGACGTTGTGCCTCCAGATTCGCAGGCGTCGTGCGGCGACAACAGGGGGTTGCGCGCGGCAGCACCGAGACGATAAGCACAACCGGCGTAAGCTTCACGGAGGGGCCGCGGCAGCGATCCTTGCAAGCAGACCGCGAAATGCCGCGTCAACCGAGCGCAGCAGCTAAACCGACGACAGAATCGAGCATCTCGACATGAACCCTGGCGCACGACGAGCCCTTGGGGCGATTTCGACCTCGCACCACCTTGCGACCGAGGCAGGTGCTGCGGTGCTCCGCGCCGGGGGCAACGCGATCGACGCAGCCATTGCGGCCGCGTCGACACTCTGCGTCGTGTACCCGAACAATGTCGCGCTCGGCGGCGATCTGGTGGCGCTCGTGCGCAGCCCCGACGGTGAGGTGCGTTTTCTGAATGCGACCGGCACAGCGCCTTCAAATCAGTCGCTCGAGGCCCTGCGGGCCAGTTACGGCTCGCAGCTTCCGCTGCGCGGGATCGACACCATCACCGTTCCCGGCGGCGTTCGAGGGTGGCAGGCGCTACATGAGCACGGTGCGAGCCGCAGCTGGGCCGAGCATTTTGAGGCAGCCATTCGGCTCGCAGGCGAGGGATTCGCGAACTCGCGTTCGGTTGCCGCGGCGCTGGTTGAGGATCGCGAGAGCCTGTCGCAGGACCCCGGCGCACGGGCGGTCTTCTACCCGGACGGCGAGCCGCTCGCAGAGGGTGCTCGGCTGGTGCAGCCCGCCCTCGCGGAGTCGCTTCGCGCGCTCGCGGAGCGCGGCGCCGACGAGTTCTATTCGGGCGAGCTCGCCTCGCGGTGGGTGACCGGTCTTGGCGCACTCGGCTCAAAGATCACCACGCAAGACACCGCGGCGTACCGCGCGCACTGGGGTGAGCCGCTCGAGGCATCGTATTGCGACCTGAGGGTGCTGACCGGCCCGCCCAACACCTCGGGCTTCATGCTGCTGCGCGCGCTGAACGCCGTGACCGCCCTCGACGGCGGGCCCGGCATTGCTGACCCGCTCGGGGCGGGTGCCGCAGGCCTCGCGCGGGCGTTTCACGAGAGCAACCTGGTGCGGGCTGCGGCCCT
>DDEV01000147.1 GCA_002336855.1 Leucobacter sp. UBA1945
TGGCAGCGGGGCCGCTGGCGGCGGCTCCCCAGCCTCATGGCGACAGCACCTGACCTCGCCCGAGCGCCGAGACGCCGTACTCGAAGCCCTCGGCTCGCTGCGGCTACGCGAGGCGCGACAGCAGCTGCGAGACGGGTTGCTGCTCACCTCGCAGATGCGCGGCATCATCGCCGAGGCCCTGCCCGCGCTCACCCGAGGCGAACCCGTGCTGCTCGTCGGCGAGACCGGCGGCGCAAAGACTGCACTCGCCGAACACCTGGCCAGGCGCGGCCTCGGCTGCGAGCCCGAGCTCGTGTCGGGCTATGGTGACATCACGAGCGCGCAGCTCATCGGCACGCACGAACTACGCGCAGAGCACGGCGCCACCCTCAGCGCATTCGTGCCGGGGCCGATGCTGCGGGCAATGCTCGAGGGTCGGCCCGTGATCCTCGACGAAATCAATGCGATGCCCGCTGAGTTCTTGAAGCGCCTCAACCGAATCTTGCAGCTGCGACCGGGCGACCGATTCGGGGTGCAAGAAGACGCGGGCCGAGAGGTGCGCATTGCCGAGGGCTTCGCCATTCTCGCCACTGCGAACGAGCAGACCCCGCACCGCTACCGCGGCATCGACCGGCTGAGCGCCGAACTCGTGAACCGCTTCGGCGCCAACGGCTATCGCGTGCACTACCCAGATGCCGAAAACGCCTACGAAGAGTTTCCGGCAGAGAACGCACTGCTCGCCCTCGCTGCGGTGGTCGACGAGCGTGCGGCTCTGCCCGACGGCCTCAGCCTTGACGAGGTGGCCCGGGTCGCGCGGGCGGCATTCATCAGCCAGCAGGTGTTCGCCGGCAGCCACGGCACCGGCTTCACCGACTACGTCAGCACCGAGCGCGAGATCGACGGGCGCCCAGGGCTCGACGAGGCCGTGCTCGCGCCGAGAACTCTCGTCGCGGTGCTCCAGAAAGTCGCGGGCAGCGCGGGGTCGGTCACACTCAACCGCGCGCTCACGCGCTTCGTCGAGAGCGTGATGCATCGCGAGGATCGCCGCGTGCTGGCGCTCATTCTTGAGGGTCAGGGGTTTCAGCTGAGCTGATGCTCTGGCTGAGCCTTCGGTTGATGCGCGCGTACTGCATGTTGCGCACGCCGAGCACCGCCGAGGCTGCAAGGGCCGCGATCACCGACGCGGCAAGCACCGCGACCTTCGCGTAGTCGTGCTCTGGCGATCCAGCGGCGAAGCTGAGCTCAGCGACAAGCAGCGAGACAGTGAATCCGATGCCGGCGAGCAGACCGACGCCCGCGAGGTCGATCCACCGGTATGACGGGTCGAGCCTTGTGCCGAGCAGTCGAGTCGTCACCCAGGTCGTCGCCACGATACCGATAGGTTTGCCGAGCACGAGGGCTGCGATGATCGCGAGCGTGACCGGGTTCGCGGCCGCGGCTGAGATGCCCTGCCAGCCGCCGAGCGACACCCCCGCCGCGAAGAACGCAAAGATCGGCACCGCAAACCCCGCCGAGAGTGGACGAAAGCGATGCTCGAACTCTTCGGCGAGGCCGGGCGCCTCGACGTTCTCGGCGTCGCGCTTGCGGTGCAGCACCGGAATCGTGAAGCCGAGCAGCACGCCTGCAATCGTCGCGTGAATGCCAGAGGCATGCATGAGCGCCCACGCGAGCGCGCCGATCGGCAGCAGAATCAGCCACGCCGCGAAGCGATTGCGGCCGAAGAGCAGCCGGTAGCGCTGGGCGATCACCCCGTAAACGGCGATCGTCACGAGCGCGAGGCCGAGCGGAACGAACGAGATCTCATCGGTGTAGAAGATCGCGATGATGCCGATCGCGATCAGGTCGTCGACCACCGCGAGCGTCAGCAGAAAGATGCGCAGCGCGCTCGGCAGGCGCGATCCGATGAGGGCCAGCACGGCGACCGCAAACGCGATGTCGGTGGCGGTCGGAATCGCCCAACCGTGCGCGAGGTCTGCGTCGCCCCGCACGATCGCCGTATAGATCAGCGCGGGTACGAGCACACCGCCCGCGGCCGCGGCGACCGGAACGATCGCGGTGCGCGGGCTGCGCAGATCGCCAGCCACGAACTCGCGCTTCAGCTCGAGGCCGACAAGAAAGAAGAAGATCGCGAGCAGGCCGTCAGCGGCCCACGCCCCAAGGCTCAGCTTGAGGTGCCAGGGCTCGTAGCCGATCTCGAAGTCGCGCAGGGCAAAATACGAGTCGGCGATTGGCGAGTTCGCCCAGAGGATCGCGACCAGTGCCGCCGCAACCAGCAGCAGGCCGCCAACGGTCTCTTTTCTGAGGATCTCGCCGATCCTTTTCGACTCTGATTTCGAGCCACTGCGCGGGAAGAGCGCCCTCTTTCCGTTGCGCGAGAACAGTGCTGTCATGTGTGTCTTTCGGGGTCTGGGCTGTCAGAGACTCGCCGACCAGACTTCCCGGCACACCATGCGCCGCTCGATTCGGTGAGCGGCAGCAGAAAGACCACAGTGTGTGAGGTTGGTGACCGGTGTTGAATGCTGCGCCCGAGTTGAACGCTGCGCATTCGGTGGAGCCGCGGGGAATTGAACCCCGGTCCACTTCGATGATTCCATGCCTTCTACGGGTGTAGTTCGTAAAGGCGTTCTACTCGGCCCCGCTCTTTGTCACGAACACCTAGAGCGACGGGCCCAGCTTCAGTAAAAGTCCCGGTGCGCCCTGAAACACGACGAACCAGCAAGCCCTCTAAATGACGCCAGGAACCGGGGCGAAGGCATACCCGGCCTGACGGACTCGGTCTCGTGCTTAGGCAGCGAGAGCGAAGTCGGTGCGCTTAGCGTTTGCACCTATGTTTTGCGAAGAGCGTTAACGAGATAACTCCGCATCCTCGACCCGCTTCTCACAGTCTCAAATCGACGTGTCGAAACCGATCGGCCCCTTGGCGCGCGCGGCATCTCGTGCTCTTCTGCAGAGCACGTATTGCCTTGCGCAGGTCTAAACCTCACACACTGTGGAATTATCAACCCGGATCGAATTATTGGTTCAACCCGGCCTTACAGAATACCATCTGAGGCCCCCGCGAGGCAAGGTCGACAGCGCGACGCTTGACGCTTTCGCCGAGCACCTCGAACGTCACCGAAACTAGCGAGCGTCACCAAAGAGCACGGTGTTCTTTGGNNGTGACGCTCGCACGTTTGTGTGACGCTCAGGGAACCAGTCAGGAACCGCTCAGCGTGATGCTCAGTGAGCCACTCAGCGAGCCGCCCTAAGCGACCCTGCAGGCAGCAGCGCTAGTTCAGGCGCTCGCCGCTCTCGGCGTCGAAGAGGTGCGCGTGCGCCATGTCGGGCACGAGCGTCACCGTTTCGCGCGCGGTAGGGTGATTGCGCCCGTCGACGCGCGCGACGATGTCACGGCGCTCATCACCGTCGGCGACGTGGCCGTAGAGGTAGCCGTCTGCGCCGAGTTCTTCGACCAGGTCGATCACGGCCGTGATTCCGGTCTCGCCAGGCGCAGCGATGCGCAGGTCCTCGGGGCGAACACCGAACACCACGGCAGCGCCAGCAGTGCCAGCTGCACTCGCACCGGAACCAGCGGCCTCGCCCGCAAGCGCGAACTCCTGCCCACCGAAGCTCACTCCCCCACCCGAGAGCGTCGCCGGCAGCAGGTTCATCGCGGGCGAGCCG
>DDEV01000095.1:0-351 GCA_002336855.1 Leucobacter sp. UBA1945
CTCGACATGGGCGCGCTCATCGCCGGCGCGAAGTATCGCGGTGAATTCGAAGAGCGAATGAAGGCCGTGCTCCAGGAGATCAAAGACAGCGATGGCAAATTCATCACGTTCATCGACGAACTGCATACCCTGATGGGCGCGGGCGGCGGCGAGTCGTCTGTCGCCGCGTCGCAGATGCTGAAGCCGATGCTCGCGCGTGGCGAGCTGCGCTTGATCGGTGCGACCACGCTCGACGAGTATCGCGAATACATCGAGAAAGACGCCGCTCTCGAGCGCCGCTTTCAGCAGGTCTACGTCGGCGAGCCGAGCGTCGAAGACACGGTGGCCATTCTGCGCGGGCTCAAGGAGCGC
>DDEV01000095.1:388-1361 GCA_002336855.1 Leucobacter sp. UBA1945
ATTGACCTTGTTGACGAGGCCGCCTCACGGCTGCGCATGGAGATCGATTCGGCTCCCATCGAGATCGATGAGCTGCGTCGTGCTGTCGACCGGCTGAAGATTGAAGAGCTCGCTCTGAAGAAAGAGAAGGACGAAGCTTCGAAGCAGAGGCTCTCGAAGCTGCGTGAGGATCTCGAGGAGCGTCAGCGCGAACTCGACGGTCTCGAGTCACGCTGGCAGAAAGAGCGCTCGGCGCTGAACCGCGTCGGCGAGCTGCGCGAGAAGCGCGACCAGCTGCGGGTCGAAGAAGCGATCGCCGAGCGCGAGGGCGACCTCGCAAAGGTATCGAAGATTCGCTACGGGCAGCTACCCGAGATCGAGAAGCAACTCGCCGAGGCCGAGCGCGCCGAGCAAGACGGCCTGGCCGCCGGTGCCGACGGCGAAGCTCGTATGGTGAACGACCGGGTCACCGACGAAGACATCGCTGGTGTGGTCGCGGCGTGGACCGGCATTCCGGTTGGGCGCCTCATGCAGGGCGAGACCGAGAAGCTGCTCGCGCTCGAGGGTGAACTGGGCAAGCGTCTGATCGGCCAGACCGATGCCGTGCGCGCGGTGAGCGACGCGGTGCGGCGCTCGCGCGCGGGCATCGCAGACCCGAACCGGCCGACCGGGTCGTTCCTCTTCCTCGGCCCGACCGGCGTGGGCAAGACGGAGCTCGCGAAGGCGCTCGCCGAGTTTCTCTTCGACGATGAGCACGCGATGGTGCGCATCGACATGAGCGAGTACGGCGAGAAGCACTCGGTATCGCGCTTGGTGGGTGCCCCTCCGGGCTACGTCGGCTACGAGCAGGGCGGTCAGCTGACCGAGGCAGTGCGCCGACGCCCCTACTCGGTCGTGTTGCTCGACGAGGTCGAGAAGGCGCATCCCGAGGTGTTCGACGTGCTGCTGCAGGTGCTCGACGACGGCCGCCTCACCGACGGCCAGGGCCGCACGG
>DDEV01000095.1:1399-9306 GCA_002336855.1 Leucobacter sp. UBA1945
CGGTGCGCGAGACGGTGCGGCGCGCGTTCAAGCCCGAGTTCGTGAACCGCCTCGATGAGATGGTCATCTTCAGGCCGCTCTCCGAGAGCGATCTCGCGCAGATTGTCGACATCTCGATCGACAGGCTGCAGACGCGGCTCGAGGATCGCCGGCTCACCGTCGGGGTCACCCCCGAGGCGCGGGCGTGGCTCGCGGCCCGCGGTTACGACCCGGTCTATGGCGCCCGCCCGCTGCGACGGCTCATGCAGAAAGAGATCGACGACCGCCTGGCGCGGGCGATCCTCTCTGGTGAGGTGCGCGACGGCCAGGCCGTGCGCGTTTCGCTCGCTGCGAACGGCGACGCGCTTGAGGTTTCGAGCGTCGGCGAGGTACCGATGGGTGGCTTCGACCCGCGGCCCAGCGCCGGCGACCCTGATGACGATGTGGTCGAGGCCGAGTTGCTCGACGACTGAGCGTGGCCGAGCCTGAAGCAGATGGGCACTAGGTATTGTCTCCAAGGGTCTTAGGCACCACTTAGTGCCCATCTGCGCTTGAATGGAACCGTACAGCACGGTGCGGGGAACGGAGGGCGTGATCGTGGATTCGGCGAGAAAACTGCTGCTTCGCTTTGCGCCGATGATCTACGGCCCCACGGTGCTTTTCGGGCTCGGCGAGGGGGCGGTGAGCCCGCTTATTCCCATCGCCGCCGCGCGACTCGGCGCCGACCTCGCGGTCTCTGGCCTCATCGCATCGGCGCTCGTGATCGGGCAGCTCTGCGGCAACATTCCCGCCGGCTGGCTCGTGGCGCGAGTTGGCGAACGGCTCACAATGGCCATCGCCGGCACCATCGCGATCGTCGGTGCGATGGGCCTCATCTTTTCGCCGAGCCTCGGGCTGCTCGCCGCCTCGGTGTTTCTCATCGGTGTCTGCGCGGCTGCCTTCGGGCTCGCCCGTCACGCGTTCATGACCACGAAGGTGCCGCTCTCGTTTCGCGCTCGGGCGCTCGCGCTGCTCGGCGGCACCTTTCGCTTCGGCATGTTCGTCGGCCCTTTCATCGCGGCGCTGCTGCTCGGTCTCACCGGCACGACGGCCTCGGCTGCGTGGTGTCTCGCGGTGTGCCTGGTCGCCTGCGTGCTGCTCGTGCTGCTCGGGCCAGACCCAGAGCGCGTGCTTGAGTCGGAGGCAGCGCGGCTCGACGCCGATGAGCGTCGGGCGCGCGCCCTGCAGCAGCCAGCGGATACGGGCGAGGCGGTCACTGGAAGCATCCGGTTGCCCGGAGATGGTGACGGATCCGATCGTGCAGATGCGCCGCGCCGCGAGGGCGTGTTTCGCACCATGGCGCGCTACCGACGGGTGCTCTCGAGGCTCGGTGTCGCCGCAGCGTCGCTCGCCGCGGTGCGCTCGGCACGCCAGGTGGTGCTCCCGCTCTGGGGTCTCTCGATCGGCCTCGACGCCCACACGATTTCGCTCGTCGTCGGTGTTGCAGGAGCCATCGACTTCGCGCTGTTCTATGCCAGCGGCCAGGTTATGGATCGCTTCGGCAGGCTCTGGGCAGTGATGCCCGCAATGCTGCTGATGGGCACGGGCTTTCTCGCCCTCGCGCTGACGCACGACCTGCCAGACGCCGCAATGTGGTTCGCGATGCTCGCCGCGGTCATCGGCGTCGGCAATGGCTTGTCGAGCGGCATTCTCATGACGCTCGGCGCCGATGTCGCACCGCAGCACGATCCCGCGCCCTTCTTGAGCTCGTGGCGCACCCTGAACGATGCGGGCGGTGCGGCAGCCCCGGTGATCTTCTCGGCGCTCGCCGCGGTCGCGACGCTCAGCGTGGCGACCGGTGCGATGGGTGCGATCGCGCTGCTCGGTGCCCTCGGGTTCTGGCGCTGGGTACCGATGTTCGTGCGTCGCTAGTTCGCGCTCGCCTTGATGTCGCGGCCGCGAGGGTGCTTCGAAATCGAGCGCGCAGGATCGCCGTGCCTACCGGCTGCCAGACCGTCTTGCGGCGATCAGCTCGCGTGCCGTGATCTGGTGCTGGCGCGCGCCATAGTCGCTCGCGGTGATCCCGCTGATCAGGGTACCGGGGTCGATCTCGAGTGCGTCGGCAATGCGCACGAGCGACTCGACGGTCGGGCTCGAGGTGCCACGCTCGATCTTGCCGATCGTCGTCCAGTTCACCTCAGAGAGGTGCCCGAGATCTTCGAGCGAAATCTGCCGCTGATTTCGTGCAAGACGAACTCGGCGGCCGATTTCTTCGGCGGCTGGCGAATGAAGCTTTGGCACGAATCAAGCGTGCTTGCAGCGGGTGAAATGCGCCAACGCGAAAATGCCCTGTTTGTAAACGCCTTATGCATGAAAGCATCAAAGGGAATCATCGCCACCCGGCGGGTATCGCGCTGAGGCCCTCTTCAGCCATCGCGCATAGACTTGTTTTGCCGCGACCGGCGGTAACACCACAGCGAAAGACAGATGCTTTGAGCCGAGCCGATCGAACCGACAGACTGCGCGTGATGATCGCCTGCGATACTTTCGCCCCAGACGTCAACGGGGCGGCTCGTTTCGCCGAGCGACTTGCTGCCGGGCTCGTGCAGCGCGGCCACGAGGTGCACGTCGTCGCGCCGGGTCAGCGCTGGCGTAAGACCGCGCCCGGCACCGAGATCATCGAGGGTCAGCCGATGACCGTGCACCGCCTTCCCGCGCTGCGCTGGCTGCCGCACGACTGGGTACGATTCGTGCTGCCGTGGCGAGCCGGTCACTATGCGCGTCAGGTGCTGAGAAATGTCACGCCCGACGTGATTCACATTCAGTCGCACATCATCATTGGCCGGGGGCTCGCCGCCGAGGGTGCCCGTCGTCGCATTCGCATCATCGCGACCAACCACATCATGCCCGAGAACGTGCTCGACTTCACGCTGCTGCCAGAGCGTGCGAAGCGACTGTTCGTGCGCTGGGGCTGGCGCGAGGCGGATCGCGTGATTCGCAAGGCGAGCGCGGTTACGACCCCCACTCGTCGTGCTGCAGACTTTCTCGAGCGCAACACCACGCGCCGCGGGGTGCTGCCCGTGAGTTGCGGCCTGCGCGCAGCCGATTACACCGCAGATCTCACCCCCCGAGAACACAACAAGCTGGTGTTCGTGGGCCGGGTCACGCTCGAAAAAGAGATCCACGTCATTCTTCGCGCGCTGACGCGACTCGACCCAGCGCTCGACGCCACCTTTACCATTGTGGGCGACGGCGACCAGCGCAAGAATCTCGAGAAGCTCGCGCGCGACCTCGGCGTCGCCGACCGGGTGACGTTTACCGGCCGCGTCAGCGACGAGCAGCTGCGCGCGCACCTCACCGGCGCCACCGCCTTCGTGATCGCGTCGATCGCGGAACTGCAGTCGATTGCCACCATGGAGGCGATGGCAAGCGGCCTGCCGATCCTCGCCGCCGATGCGATGGCTCTGCCGCACCTCGTGCATCACGGCGAGAACGGGTACCTCTTTCAACCGGGCAACGATCGCGAGCTTGCCGACCGCATCACGCAGGTGCTCACCGCGACGCGCGAGCAGTACTCGGCGATGCAGCAGCACTCGCTCGAAGCGGTGAAGGTGCACGACCTTGATCGCACCCTTGACACCTTCGAGGCGCTGTACCGCGGCGAAACTCCCGCGAAATAGGCGGGTCGCGTGCACATTCTCGTCGTCACCGATCAGCACCCCGACTCGCTCGGCGGCGCACAGGTGGCGATTCGCACCCAGCGCGCCTCGCTCGAGCGGCTTGGTCACAGGGTGAGCATCGCGGCGCCGGCTCTGCACCGTCGCGGGTATCGGGTAGCTGCCGAGGATCGCGAGGCCTACATCGAGCTGCCCTCGAGGCCGATCACGGCAGACAGGGAGTACGGTCTGAGCTGGCCGACGCGACGCACTGACCGCGCGCTCGCGGAGGCGCTGCACGGCCTGCCGCCGGTCGACCTGGTGCACGTACAGGGCGACTTTTGGGGTGCGATGATCGGCATTCGCGCGGCGCGCGGCCTGCGTGTGCCTCTGGTATTCACGATGCACAACAACGTCGACCAGGGCACGCGCGCCGTCACTCGGTTCGCCCCGCTGGTGTTTCTTGCGCTGCGCGGCTGGCGCACGCTCTCGCTCGGACGCGTGCGAGGCAGCGTTTCTGCGCGCGCGAGGGGCGCCTGGCGATACCTCGCAGAGCTCGCCGCCGAGGCCGATGCTGTGCTCGCGCCGTCGCGCCACTTCGCGAACCAGCTCGAGTCGCGGGGCGTTGCGGGTCAGGCGCATGCGGTGCGTGGCGGAGTAGACGACTCGCTCATCTCAGTGGTTCGTGAATCGCCCCGCGGCCCGCGCACCCGGCCGCTGCTCGTCTGGCTCGGGCGGATGAGTCACGAGAAGCGGGTGCTCGAGTTCGTCGAGGCGATCGCGCGCTCGGGCATCGACGCCGACGTGCGCCTCTACGGCGCTGGCCTGCTGCTCGAGCAGGTGAACGCGCGCATCGCCGCCCACGGCCTTGAAAACCGAGTTCGTGTGGTGGGCCCGGTGTCGCACGAGGCCGCGCTCGCGGCGCTCCGAGAGGCAGACGCGCTCGTGCAGACCTCGGTGGGCTTCGAGACCCAGGGGCTTACTCCATTCGAGGCTGCCGCCCTCGGCACGCCAACGATCTTCTGCGACGAGGCAATCGCCGACGACGCGGCCGTGACGCCTGCCTGGCTTGTGCCCGACGAGAGCGTCGAGGCGCTCGCGTCAACGCTGCGCGAGGCGGTGGCTCAGCTGCAGAGTGCGCCTCGATCGTTGCGCGTCGATTCGAATCAGACCAGCATATTTTTGCAGAGTGCCCAAACACGCAGGCTCGTCGAGATTTACGAGCGGGCGATCGCGCGCTGACTGCGGCGCCCAGTGCTTCTATGTCTAGGCGCTGCCTTGCTTTCGCGCTATCTTGCCCCGGCGCTTAGAAGCGCCAGACGACGGCCTGGAAGCCTGCGGGGGGAGCGGGCACCCAGTCGGTGACCTCGGTCACGAGACCGCTGCCGCCTGGAATGTTCGACTGCACGATATCGAAGGTGCCGTCACCGTTGACTCCGACGATGAGCAGGGTGTGCACGCCCGACACCCACGAGGTCGGGTAGTCGATGTTTTCGTACTGCACGATGTCGCCGGGCTGGGCGTAGTCGATCGTGAGGCGGGTCGCGCCGGTGTAGTTGCTGACGGGGTCGCCGCCGCCTACCCAGTTGGCCCCGCCTGCGCCCTCGACCCAGCGAATCACCGACATGATGCACTCGCCGGGTGCGCTCCACCCGGTGGGGCGGCTCGTGCCGATCTCGCTGCGCGCGGCTGCGATGGCTGCCTCGACGTTGAAGTTGTGGGGGTTGTTGCCGAACTCGCTCTGCTGCAGCAGCGTGTCGAGAGACTTGGTCTCGAGTGAGTTTGCCTCGGTGCTGAAGGTCTGCGCGGCGGGGGCCGCTGGCTGCACTGCGGCGGCCTCTTCGTAGAGGGGTTCGCCCTGCGGCAGGGCCGCTGCGGGGGCGATTCCGAATGCCAGGGTCACCAGTGAGACAAGCGTGACTATAAAAGCCTTCGCGGGTACTCTCACTCGGCGTCCTCCTTAGATCGGGTGCTGCCCGGAATTGGCACAACGCCCTCTAGTATGCGTTACCGTTCTGTTACAAAGCAAGCTTTGCGGCAATTTTGTTCAGCAAGCTCGCAGACTGAGCAGCATTTGGGGCGAGGATCAGTGCCTGATTCTCGCCCCATCGCGGCCACAGGGGCAGCCGCCCCTTGCCCGAGAATCTGCCAGCAGTTCGGCCGATCCTCGCCCGAAAATCTGCCAGTTCCCGGCTCGCGAGTGTCTATTCGCCGGCGGCCAGGCGACGCAAGAAGAGGGCCTCGCCGAGTGCGATGCGGCGGATCTCTTCGGGGTGCACGCTCTCGTTCGTAGAGTGAATGCGGCTCTCGGCATCAGGCACCCCGAGCAGCACGATGTCTGCAGTCGGGTTGATGCCCGCCAGCGTGGTGGTCAGCGGAATCGAGCCGCCCATTCCCGCCGAGACGGTCTGAACGCCGTCGTAGGCATCGGTGAGCGCCTGCTCGAGCAGCTTGAACGCCGGGCTCGAGGTATCGCTCATGAACGGATAGCCGAGCTCGCCTGCCTCGGTTTCGACCTTGACGCCCCAGGGTGCAACCGCGTGCAGGTGCGCGATGAGCGCGTCACGCATCTGCGCAGGGTCTTCTCCGGGTGGAACGCGAAGGTTGAGCTTTGCGGCGGCCTTTGCCTGCACGGCGGCAACCGCGCCGACCACGGGAGGGGCGTCGATGCCGAGAATCGTGATTACGGGTCGCGCATACAGATGGTCGGCCACGGTACCCGAGCCGAGGCGCTGCGAGCCTTCGAGCAGGCCGGCGTCGGTGCGGTACTCGGCCTCGCCGTAGGGCAGCCCCTGCCACACCTGGTCGGCTCGAATGCCCGGCACGGTCGTGTTGCCGTGCTTGTCACGCAACGTCGCCAGCATGCTCACGAGGGCAGCGAGCGGGTCGGTCGCCGCCCCGCCGAACTGTCCCGAGTGCACCGATGCCTCGAGCGCCTCGATCCGCACGATCACGTCGACCGCGCCGCGCAGGCTCACTGAGAGGGTAGGCAGGCCGAATGCCGCGTTGCCGGAATCTTGAATCAGGATCACGTCGGCCTTTTCGAAGATCTCAGGGTTCGCGAGCGCGTAGCGGTCGAGGCTCGCGCGGCCCTGCTCTTCAGAGCCCTCAGCGACGAGGATCAGCCCGACCCCGTATGCGTCATCTGCGTCGGCGGCCGTGTCACCGCGCAGCGCGCGCAGCGCGGTCAGGTGGGCGAGCACATTGCCCTTGCAGTCGGCGGAACCGCGGCCATAGAGCCGGCCGTCGCGCTCGGTCAGCTCGAACGGCGGGCTCAGCCACTCGTGCTCGTCGAGAATCGGCTGCACGTCGTAGTGGCAATAGAGCAACACCGTCGGAGCGCCCGTGGGGGCAGGGCGGTGCCCAATGACCGCGTAGGTGCCGTCAGGGGTGAGCTCAAGCTCTGCCGGGATACCTTCGGCGCGAAATGCCTCGCGCACCCACTCCGCGGCGCCGCGATGCACAGCAGGGTCGACGATGCGGTCGTCGGCGATTGAGGGGATCGCGACGAGCTCTGCGAGCTCATCAAGGGCGCGCGGCATGAGCGCTTCGATGCGGGCGCCGATCTCGACGCGGTCGGCGGGTGCTTGGTAATCGGTCATGTCACTATCTTTACGCACTTCGCGAGCGTCTCGCAGTTTTCTAAGCGAGAATGATCGCATGGGTATCAGGGACACAGAAGTAACACTGCTCGACGGCACGACTCGACGTTTCGGCGACCTCGCCCCGGGCGCGGCGCTCATCGTAAACGTCGCCTCGAAGTGCGGCTTCACCCCGCAGTACGAGGGGCTCGAAGCGATTCACCGAGAGTACGGCCCTCGCGGTCTGACAGTGATCGGTATGCCCTGCAACCAGTTCTTGAAGCAGGAGCCGGGCACCGCCGAAGAGATCGGCGAGTTCTGCAAGCTGAACTACGGCGTCACTTTTCCGCTGCTCGCAAAGGGCAAGGTGAACGGGCGCGGTGCGGATCCTTTGTTTCGCGAGCTGAAGCGCGCGAAAGATGACAGTGGCATCGCTGGTATCGTGCGCTGGAATTTTGAGAAGTTCATCTTGCGGGCCGGGGCCGATGGCGCTGGTGGGCGCGGGTCGCAAGACGTCGTGCGTTTTCGCAGCACCGTAACGCCCGAAGACCCTGCGCTGCTCGCCGCGATCGAGATGGCCCTCGTCGGCTGATTCCTTATGGCCTGATGTTCGGGCCTTGAGGCGGGCACGGGGTTTCGGATCGTGTGCAGATCCATCCGCGAGCTGCGCTCGCTCCCGCCAGACCCGACCATGCGCACGATCCGAAACCCC
>DDEV01000090.1 GCA_002336855.1 Leucobacter sp. UBA1945
AGGCCGGTGTAGAAGTCGACGTTCGGGTAGAGCTTGCGCTCCTTGAAGTAGTCGTCTTCGAGGGCGATCTGCTCGAGCTCTTGCGCGAGCGAGAGCAGCGGGTCGTTGACGCCGAGCTCTGCGAGCACCTTCCCGGCGCTCTCGCGCACAATGCGGGCGCGAGGGTCGTAGTTCTTGTAGACACGGTGACCGAAGCCCATGAGCTTGACACCCGCTTCTTTGTTCTTGACCTTTTCGACGAAGGCCTGCACGCCCATGCCGCTCTCTTGAATCTGGCCGAGCATGTCGAGCACTGCCTCGTTGGCGCCGCCGTGCAGCGGACCGGAGAGCGCGTTGATGCCTGCAGAAACCGACGAGAACATGTTCGCACCGGTCGAACCGACGAGGCGCACGGTCGACGTAGACGCGTTCTGCTCGTGGTCTGCGTGCAGAATCAGCAGCTTGTCGAGCGCGTCGACGAGCACCGGGTTGAGCACGTAGTCTTCTGCGCGGTTGCCGAAGTTGAGGCGCAAGAAGTTCTCGACGAAGCTGAGGTTGTTGTCAGGGTAGAGAAACGCCTGCCCGATCGTCTTCTTGTGCGCGTATGCGGCCAGCACGGGCAGCTTGGCCAGTAGACGAATGGTGTTGACGTGCACGAACTCTTCGACCGAGGTATCAAGTGAGTCTTCGTAGTAGGTCGACATCGTCTGCAGGCCGCCAGAAAGCACAGCCATCGGGTGCGCGGTGTGCGGCACGCCCTCAAAGTAATAGCGCATGTCTTCGTGCAGCAGCGTGTGGCGGCGAATCTCGCCGTCGAACGCCGCGAGCTGGTTCGGAGTCGGCAGCTCGCCGTAGATCAAGAGATAGGCGACCTCGAGAAAGCTCGACTTCGCTGCGAGCTCTTCGATTGGGTACCCGCGGTAGCGCAGAATGCCCTCGTCGCCGTCGATAAAGGTCACCGCGGACTTGGTCGATGCGGTGTTGACGTAACCGTAGTCGAGCGCGGTGAAACCGGTCTGACGGGTCAGTGTGCTGACGTCGATTGCGGGGTTTCCGTCAGTTGCGGTCAGCACGGGCAGCTCTGCCTCGCGTCCGTTGACAGTCAGCCTTGCGGTCTGTCCCTGCGTCGATTCGGTCACGTTGCCTCCTCGTGAGTTCGGTGCAGTGTTTTGCGCCCTGATGTAGGCGACACTCTTCAGCTTAGCCCGTTAGCTGGGTTCGAATGACCCGCAGCCACTCGCAGCATTTGCGAAATTTATCTTGATATCGAAATATTGTTGGTTTTTCGAGCGAGGATCTAGCACCCCCGTGAGCCCGGCTCAGCTGCGGCTGCCCGCCGCGCATTCGCGCAGCCGCAGGGCTGCCTCGGCGATGTCGGCGTCAGTGGCGGTGAGCGCAAGCCGCACGTGATTCGGCGAATAGTCGCCGTAGAACGGGCCCGGCCCCGCGACGATGCCGAGTTCGGCGAGTTCGGCGATGGTCTGCCAGGCGTCAACGCCTCGCGTCACCCACAGGTAGAGGCCCGCCTCGCTGCCATCGACGCGAAAGCCCGCGGCTTCGAGTGCCGGGCGCAGTGCGTCGCGGCGAGCACGGTAGCGGACTCGCTGCTCGTCGACGTGTGTCTCGTCCGAGAGCGCCGCGACCATTGCGCGCTGCACGGGGCCAGGCACCATGAGGCCGGCGTGCTTGCGCACGGTGAGCAGGCGCGCGACGAGCGCGCGATCCCCCGCTAAAAATGCCGCCCGGTAGCCCGCGAGATTCGATTGCTTGCTCAGCGAATAGATCGCGAGCACATCGCGATGATCGTCGCCGACGACGCGCGGATCGAGCAGCGACGGGATCGGCTCGGCGCTCCACGGGGCNNCGTCCCAGCCGAACTCGGCATAGCACTCGTCGCCCACGATGACGGCCCCGAGCTCGCGCGCACGGGCGACCGCGGCGCGCATCGCGTCGATGCCGAGCACCCTGCCGTCTGGGTTGCCCGGCGAGTTGAGCCACACCAGCTTGGTGTGTGCGGGCCACTCTGCCGGATCGTCTGAGGCGACGGCATCTGCGCCGACGAGCGCAGCACCCATCGCGTATGAGGGGTAGGCGACGCGCGGAAACACGACGGCTTCGCCTGCACCGAGGCCGAGCAGCATTGGCAGCAGCGCCACGAGTTCTTTCGAGCCGACGGTCGGCAGCACTGCGTCGGGTGCGACGGTGACGCCGCGCCTGCGCTGATACCACTCGGCGATGGCCGCGCGCAGCTCGGCGGTGCCCGCGGTGGCTGGGTAGGCGTGCGACTCAGTTGCCGCGGCGAGTGCCTCGCGCACTGATGCAGGCGTGGGGTCGACAGGCGAACCGATCGAGAGGTTCACCGCCCCTTTTGGGTGCTCAGCCGCGCGCGCAGAGTACGGCGCCATCGCGTCCCACGGGTAGTCGGGCAGCTCGCTTCGCATGCGGCTACTCGCCCAGCTTGGGCAGCGCCGCGATGATCGGGTGGTCGAAGTCGTAGACGCCGACCTTGGCTGCGCCACCGGGCGAGCCGATCTCGTCGAAGA
>DDEV01000036.1 GCA_002336855.1 Leucobacter sp. UBA1945
AGGCGAGGCCCGCAGCCTGGGCCGCGGTGCGGGCGTGCGCGGCGAGATAGGCGTCTGGCACGACGCTCGCGAGGTGGCCGCGCGAGTCGACCACGGCGATCGCCAGCTCATCGGGCGTAAACCTGGCGATCAGCTCGGCCGCGATCAGGCGCAGCGCCGCCGTCTTGCCAGAGCGGGCGTCGCCGAGCACGATCAGGTGCTGGTCGGTGCGCTGGAACTCCCAGAACGCAGGGGCCATGGTGTCTTGACGCAGGCCGAACGGAATCGAGTCTGGCTCGTCGACCGGGTCGGGCAGCACCGATGGATCGAGCTGTTGCGGCAGCAACCGAATCGGGGCAGCCGAGGGCCCCGACCACGAATCGGCGACTCGGCGGCCGAGCGCCTCGAGCTCGTCGCCGAGCGCATCCGATTCGACGGCCTCGAGCACCGGAAGCGCAATCTGGCCGAGCAGGCCCGAATCGCTGAGCGCACGCCCCGGCGTTTCGGCCTTGATCGTGCGGGCAAGCGTGCGGTCAACCTGCGAATCGGCCGGATCGTTCAAGCGAAGTTCGATCCTCGTGCCAAACAAAGCCTGGTGCGCAATGCGCAGGTCGCTGAACCGAGACAAGCCGAGCACCAGGTGCATGCCGACTGTCGCCGCCCGCATCATGATCGCGGTGAAGGCGGCGTCAAGATCGTCGAACTCCTGACGCAGCGTGCTGTACCCGTTGACGAGTACGACGACGTCGGCGGCGGGCAGTTCGGGCAGCTCGNNCTGGAAGCGGGCCGACAGGGCGGCGGGCAGTTCGGGCAGCTCGCCAGCCGCGTGCCGCGTGCGCAGCTGCGAGAGCGAGTCGATGCCACGGTTCTTGAAGACGCGCTCGCGCGAGGCGAGCATGGCCTCGAGCTCTTCGATGAGTCGGCGCAGTTTCGCGGGGTCGGAGCGGGTCGCCACACCGCCGACATGTGGGAACGGTTCGAGTCGCCGCAGCCCGCCGCCCGCGAGATCCATGCCGTAGATCGCAACCTCAGCAGGCGTTCGTGTGAGCGCAAACGAGGCGGCGATGGTGCGCAGCAGGGTGGTGCGCCCCGAGTGTGGGCTGCCGATGATCGCGAGGTGGCCGCCGCCGCGGGTGAGGTCGAGCAGCCAGGGCTCTTGTCGCTGGTGGGCGGGGTCGTCGATGAGGCCGATCGGCGCGGTGAGGCCTGCGGCGTGCTCTTGCTCGCCGAGCACCTGCCCGAGGGCGAGCGTCTCGGGCAGAGGTGGCAACCACGCCGAAGACACCTTGCGGTCGTCGGCGCGCAGCCGCAGCACCGCCTCGTCGACCAGCACGTTGCCCATCTCGAGCGGAGTGAGCGCCGCCGGCGTCTCGGGCCCGGCATCGGCGCCCTCGATCGCGTCTGGCACGACGATTCCGTTGTGCACGGGAACGTGAAACACGCGCTGCCGGTCGAGCTCGGCCGGGTTAATCTCGCGGCGCACCGGCACCGGCCCCGACACGTAGCCCGCACGAAAACGTTTGTAGACCGAGGTGTCGACCTTCAGGTAGCCGTAGCCCGGCATCGCCGGCAGCCGATAGGCGTCACTCGTGCCGAGCACGACATGCGACTCGCTCTCGCTGAAGGTGCGCAGGCCGAGCCGGTACGAGAGGTAGGTGTCGAGGCCGCGCAGCTTGCCTGCCTCGATGCGCTGGCTCGAGAGCAGCAGGTGGATGCCGATCGATCGGCCGATGCGCCCGATCTGCAGAAACAGGTCGATGAACTCGGGCTCTGCGGTCAGCAGCTCGCCGAACTCGTCGATCACCATGAACAGGTGCGGCATCGGCGGCAGCTCGGGGCGGGTCTTGCGCAGCTCGCGGTAGTGGGTGATCGACGGCGACGAGTCGGCATCTTTGAGCAGTTGCTGGCGGCGAACGACCTCGCCCTGCAGCGAGGCACGCGCGCGAGTGGTGAGCTGCGGGTCGTCTGCGAGGTTGTCGATGAGCCCCGCGATGTGCGGCAGGCCGGCAAAGGGTGCGAACGCGGCACCACCTTTATAGTCGACGAGGATCAGGCTCAGATCCTCTGGCGGGTGACCGAGTGCCAGCGCGAGCAGCAGCGTGCGCAGCATCTCAGACTTGCCCGAACCGGTCGCGCCGACCACGATGCACAGGCCGCGCTTGGACAGCGTGACGACNNACTTGCCCGAACCGGTCGCGCCGACGCAGATACCGTGCGGGCCCATGCCCTCTTGCGCGGCCTCTTTGAGGTCGAGAAAGACGGGGCGGCCGTTGTCGTCGATCGCGAAAGGCACGCGCAGAAAGGCGCTCGCCGAGCGGCGGCTCCACAGCTTTGTCGGGTCGATCTCGCTCACATCGGTGATGCCGAGCAGGCGGGTGATGTCGAACGCCTCGGCGACGCCGCTCTCGGGCCGCGCCGCGTCGACGGTGCGGTAGGCAGCCATCGTGCGGGCGAGCGCGAGCAGGGTACTGACCCCGACGTCGTCGGGCGCGTAGTCGAGGTTCTCTGGCGTCTGCGATGAAGCTCGCGAGGTGAGCGTGCCACCGTCGTCGCTCACCGTGATGCGCAGGTCGACATCGTCGGGCTCGTGCAGGCGGTCGGCGATGAGGTGCACGACCGTGACGTCGAGCTCGCTCAGTGAAATGTTCGCGTCTGGCAGTGGCAGCGTCGAGGCCGTGCGGTTGTGATCGTCGACGAAGATCACAAGTCGGCCATGCGGGGCGCGCACCTGATTGCGTCGCTGCATGCCCGCGGCCGCCGCGGAGCGAGCACCGAGCTCGGCGCCGAGCACGTCGGCGAGCTCTCCGAGCGANNNNGGCGACGCGGCGGGCGGGCACCGGACCGTCGAAGAGCGCTGGGTCTTGAACGTGCGGCAGCAGGTCGAAGCCGGCCCAATCGTCGGCTCGTTCGGCGGGGTAGGCCGCCGCGAGGGTGAGATCGTCGGGCATGTGCATCGTGGCGAGCTGCGTGACGAGCGCGCGGATCGTCTGCATGCCGTGCTCGCGGTCACCGACGACGGAGACGACGCTCGCCTCGCGCAGATCTGCGGTGACGGGCATCTCGGGTACCCGGTCGAGCGTGCGCGCGACGATCTGTGCTTCGCGCTCGAGAAAAGGATCAACCGGCTCGACCGGCGACTCGCCCTGGGCAACGGTGAGCTGAAACCACGGCAGCGCCGCGGTGCCGATGCGCGCAGCCAGATAGTCGTCGTCTGTGCGTCGACGCTCCCAGCAGCGGGCGGGGTCTCGCAGCACACCCAGCAGCGCGGCGGGCGCGGGGTGAACGGTGAGGGCGCGCTCGCGGTCTGCCTCGCCGCGCTCGCGCAGTTCGGATCTCTGGCGTTCGAGATAGTCGAGGTAGGCCTCGCGGCGCTCTCGCGCCTGCTTCGCGGCGCGACCTCGCGACGACAGCGCAAAGCCGATGCCGCCGACCACCGCGACGAGAAACACCACGGCTGCGAGCACGAGAAAAAGTGGCTGGCCGCCGCGCAGCACGACCATCATCGTGACGCTCGAGATGGCGCCGATCAGCGGCAGCAAGAACTGCAGCGGCATCGCCCCGCCCTGAGACGTCAGCGCGGGGGGCGCGGGGATCATCTCGGGTTCGGGTCGCTCTGGAGCGACCGTGACTCGTGTCGGCCGACGGAACAGGTGCGCGCTCATCGGGCCACCGCCATCTGCCGACTCGTAGCGGGGCTCTTCGCTCGGGCGCATGCCGCCACGATTGCGCCGCCGAGTTCGGCAAGGGCGAGCTGCGATGCCGAGTTGACGGTCGGGCCGGCCACGAGACGCGCGTTCGGGTCGAAGGGCATCAGCTGGGCTGGCGTGGGCAATGCAGTGACCATGCGCCGCGCGCCGAGCCTCGCGCGACCTCGCACTGAGCTCGCTACGATCAGCGTCTGCGTGCCGGCCTCGGTGAGCGCGCCCGCCATGTCGAGCGTTCGCTGCACGGCGCCACGCTCGGTGGTGGACGTGAGGCAGACAAGGTGCGAGTGCGCGGCAACCGCGAACAACTGTGCGGTCGGCAGCTTGCCCCAGTCGGTGAGGGTGAGCTCGTGGGCCCGATGCTGCTCTTCGGTGTGCGTGCGCCAGTTGTCGATGCCGCCTGGCCAGACAGGGTCGGGCAAGGCGATCGTCTCGATCCCGCGTGCCGAATGGTGCCGGCCGCCCTCGGCCGCGAGCTGCTCGGCCCGGTGATGCTCG
>DDEV01000085.1 GCA_002336855.1 Leucobacter sp. UBA1945
TACACCACTCCACGGGACTTGACCTGCCGGCCACGCGCTCATGGGGTGGGCAAGGCAAGCGAACATGCAGTACGCGGGGCGTCACCAAGTACAGGACTACGGCGTGATCGGGCGGATCGGTGGCTTCGACATCAGCTGCGAGCTCGTGCCCGAAATGGCCGGAGACGTGCTCGTGCGTACCAGCTTGCACGGAGTTCCGAGGGGATCGTTTACAGTCACCCGAGACTCGTTCCTGCAAGGCGGTGTCGGCCTAATCCAGCGGATCGAGAATCGTATGGCCGCACTCCCGAAGCTGCTGACCGAAGCCGAACAGGATCTAGCGCGGGCCGAACAGACCCGGCAGGATGCCGAGCAACGACTCGGGCAGCCGTTCAAGCACGCCCTCGCACTCTCTGCGGCTGAGGCCGACCTCGAAAAGGTTGAGAAGAAGATCGCCGTTATGCAGCGGCAAACCCCGGAGGAACCCACCCCTGAGCCTGAGCGGGTCTCGGCTTCGCCGCCTCGCCCAGAACTCACGGTTGAGGCGGTGCGCGCGTATCAGCCTCGGGGCGGTGTGCGCTCTGAACCCGACCAGCAGCGACCCCATACTCCAGCTGCTGCTCCCAGTGCGTTCGACCCGATGCCGCTGAGACCGTCTGGGTTGCAGATCGGGCGGTAACCGCTTCTCGGGGTGGCGACCTCACCTGCTTGTTGCCGCGCGGAGGCGCGGCGCGACATCCAAGGAGCACCACCATGAACGACAGCAGCGAACCGGCCCCCACATCTGAGCCGATCGAAACCCTCGATGCGATCATCGGGTTCTTCGCAACCGAGCCTAAGCCCAGCAGAACCCGCGACGGCGTACCCAAAATCTATGCCCGCTACGGCACCGAGCGATTCGTTCACGACCTAGAGACCGGCGGCACGATCAAGGAAGAACCGACCTTTCACGCGCTCACCGCATACTGGGGTGCTGCCGAGACAATCCTCGCTCAGTACCGCAAGGGCGACTCGTTCATCGCGCAGGGCGTGGTGCGCGTCAGCAAGCAGACTGGCAAGGAACGCTTCGAGGTCAAGCAGATCGGCCACAACACCCGACGCACCCGCTACACGGTCGACCGCAGCCCCCGCGCCGAACAGCGTGCGACAGAGCACACCGCGATGAGGCAGGCACTCAGCGCCGCGCAGGAGCACTCGACGGCAGTCAGCGCACATCCTGAGCCGCACCGCACCACACACGTGAGCGCGGCATCAGTCGGCGTGAGTCGATGAGCGAGGGCATCATGGATACGAGTGAACTTCCTCCCGACGTGGAGGCGCCCGAGTCAGAATCATCGGCATCGACATCACGAGAGTTCCCGCGTCTCGGCACTCCGGTGAACGCGGGAGGCAGAGTGAGCGCACCGCCGCGACCGATCAACTGGAACCTACTCACCAGCGAACAAGCCGAGATCGAGTGGCTCGAACTCAACAGCTGGGTGTCCTGGCTGAAACTCTCCTACGGTCTCACACCGGCAGTGCTGCCCCCGCTGTGGCACCGGCACCCCGAGCTGGTATGGGAACTCTCGGCGCTGCATTGTCATTGGCTCGGCGCCTACGATCCTGAACAGCACGCCAGCGGCCCGATCACCTGGCACCGCGACTTCACCGAAGCGCGGATGCGCCTGCGCGAATGGGTGCAAGCCTCCGGCACCCGCATCGACCGCGACCGCCCCACACGGCAAACCACTTGGCCGGGCGACACCCCGTACCCTGCGGCGGCGGAGGCCCCCATCGTTGACCGAGACGCCGACTTCGTAGAGTTCGTCAAAGCCGATGTGGCTTCGCGCCGTGCCGACGAAGACGCTTACTTCCTTCTCGTGGCTGAGCATGAAGCACGCCGCAATGCCGCAAGCGGTGATTGAGATGGTGCGCAGCTACCAGCGAAAGACTCCAGCCCTTTCCGCAGGCCGGGAGGTCAAGGTGCGCTGCGAAGACCGCGAGACCGTGGATGTGCCGTTGCTTGCGGAGGTACTCATCAGGATCGCACTCCGTTCGACATCAGCGTCTGCTGATCAGAATGAATCCGCCAAGCAGCATATCGGAAATGCCGGTCTCTCCCGGTTCTTCCAAGACGCCCTCGCGGTGAAGCAGTAGCATCGTAGACAGATACTCAAGCAAGACGTGGCACCCCTTGCGACACGGCCCCGGCGATTGCCCGGAGTGCAGTGTTCTTTCTCTCTTGCGAATCTGACCGCCACGTCACGCAGCAGCGAGTCATGCTCGGTGCTGCCTGACGAAAGGCAATCGCAATGACTCTCCTAGGTCTCCCTGCCGGTCTCGACCTCGACTCGCTCCGCAAGCTCGCTACCCAAGCAGCCAAAGCCAAACCGCAGCCCGCCCCCGGTGATGGCACCCCGCTCGCGGTGTCATACCTGCGAGTCTCGACCAAGGATCAAGCCACCCGCAACGGCCTCGAAGAAGGTCTCTCGATCCCTGCACAACGCGAAGCCGCCGAGAAGAAAGCCGCCTCGCTCGGGGCAGTGATCGTCAAAGAGTTCATCGAGCCAGGCGAATCGGCGAAGACCGCAAACCGTAAAGCGCTGCAGGAGATGCTGGAATATGTGGCGGTGAACCCCGTGCAGTTCTGCATTATCAACAAGGTCGATCGCATGGCAAGGAACCGCCTTGATGATGCCGTGATCCATGCAACGCTACGCGGGCGCAGCATCCAGCTAGTGTCGGTCACTGAGAACATCGACGAGTCGCCGTCGGGGATGCTAATGCACGGCATCCTTGCCACGATCGCGGAGTTCTATTCGCTGAACCTCGCGCAGGAGGTGGTGAAGGGCCTCCGGCAGAAAGCAGTCATGGGTGGCACTCCCGGTCGTGCCCCGCTCGGCTACCTCAACGTGCGAACCACCGAGAACGGTGCCGAGATTCGCGAGGTCACCACTGATCCCGACAGATTCGACCTTGTGAAGTTTGCGTTCGAGAGCTACGCGAATGGCGACTGGACACTCTCGATGCTCACCGAGGAAGTGAATCGGCGCGGCCTGACCACGAGACCGACACCGAAGCATCCTGAGAAGCCCCTCACCACAACGATGCTGCACAAGGTACTCACGAACCCGTATTACAAGGGCCTCGTCACGTTTCAGGGCGCAGTCTACGAGGGCAGCCACGACGTGATGGTCACACCCGAGGTCTGGTCGAAAGTGCAGCAGATTCTCGACCGCAACAACCAGCGAGGTCAGCGACCGCAGAAGCACGACCACTACCTCAAAGGCGCGCTCTACTGCTCCTGTGGGGCAAAGCTCATGCTTGAACGTCCGCAGGGAAACACGGGCGAACGGTACGACTACTTCTCCTGCTCAGGTCGCCGTCGCAAAACCACGAGTTGCACGCGAAGTGCGATCCTGGTGGAGCGGATCGAACTGAAAGTCGAGCAGGCATACGCCACGAAGTCACTCACCGAAGACCAAGCTGCCGGGGTTGGGAAGATTCTGCACGAGGTGTTCGACAGGCTCGAAGGCGGGGCCAGCGACGAGCGCGCGGCACTCACCGAGCAGAAGGCTCGCCTCGAGTCCGAACGGTTGAAGCTCGTGCAGGCGCACTACGCCGATGCGATCCCGGTCGATCTGTTGAAGAGCGAGCAAGACCGAATCCAGAACGCACTCGGCGCGATCCAGACCAGGCTCGACAGCCTGCATTCCCGCTACGCGGACGCCCGTGAAGGCCTCGAAGACATGCTCGCCGTGCTCACCGATCTGCAAGGGTTGTACCTGCGTTGCGAACCCGCTGAACGCCGGTTCCTGAACCAAGCCTTGTTCACGCGCATCATCGTGGACGAGAACGAGAACGTCGAGCTGCAGCCCCAGGCCGGTGTCGACACCGTGACTTCGCAGAGAATCAACACCTACAGCGCAGGCCCGGTAGCAACAACGAAAATGCCCCGCATTCAAGCGGGGCAAGTTTCGACTTTCGAACTTTTGGTGGATCCAAGGGGATTCGAACCCCTGACCCCCTGCATGCCATGCAGGTGCGCTACCGGGCTGCGCCATGGACCCTTGAGTGTTACCGCAATTGGCAACTGGTCAAGATTACTACATGTCGCGGGCTGCGCGAACC
>DDEV01000044.1 GCA_002336855.1 Leucobacter sp. UBA1945
GTTCAGGCGCAATGACGTCGCGAACCTTACGCCGCGCCCGAGGCAGCCGCCCGTGCGCATCGATGCGGCGCGCTTCGACGAGGTCGCGCCGGCGCCGTTCGCGGCCGCGCTGATGCGCCGGTATCGCATGGCTGGCTTTGACCTGACAGGCAAGTGGTGGGCGACGCACCACTCGGGTGTGATGCGTGACAAATACGCCCCGTCGCGGGCCGCGAGCTGGATCGCCGAGCGCTTCGGTAGACTGTCTCAGTAACTGCCTGCCAGTAATAAGGAGGGGCTGAGATGCCCGCAGTACTNNCGAGCGACCGATCTGCTCGGCAGCCGAGTCGACTATGTGGTGAAGTTCAACGGTGGCAACAACGCCGGCCACACGGTGGTGATTGGCGACGAGAAGTACGCGCTGCACCTGCTGCCCTCTGGCATTCTCACCCCGGGTGTCACCCCGATCATCGCGAACGGCGTCGTCGTCGACCTGGCCGTGCTGAAGCAAGAGCTCGACGCACTGAATGCGCGAGGCGTCGACACCTCCAAGCTCAAGGTCAGTGCGAACGCGCACGTCATCACGGCCTACCACCGCACGCTCGACAAGGTCACCGAGCGTTTTCTCGGCAAGCGCCAGATCGGCACGACGGGGCGCGGGATCGGCCCGGCCTATGCCGACAAGATCAACCGCGTGGGCATTCGCATTCAAGATATCTTCGACGAGAGTATTCTGCGCCAGAAGGTCGAGGCTGCCCTCGACTTCAAGAACCAGGTGCTTGTGAAGATCTACAACCGTCGCGCGATCGGCGTCGACGAGGTCGTCGACGAGCTGCTCAGCTTCCGCGAGCTGCTCGAACCCATGGTGTGCGACACGAGCCTCATGCTGCACGAGGCGATCGAGAGCGACAAGACCGTGCTGTTCGAGGCGGGTCAGGCAACCATGCTCGACATCGACCACGGCACCTACCCGTTCGTGACCTCATCGAACGCGACCGCTGGCGGCGCCTCGACCGGCAGCGGGCTGCCCCCGCACAAGATCGACCGCGTCATCGCCGTCATCAAGGCCTACACAACCCGCGTAGGTGCCGGCCCGTTTCCGACAGAGCTGTTCGATGAGATGGGCGAGCATCTGGCAAAGGTCGGCCACGAGTACGGCACCACGACCGGGCGCCTGCGCCGCTGCGGATGGTACGACGCCCCGATGGCCCGCTACGCGGCGCGCATCAACGGCGTGACCGACTTCGTGCTCACGAAGCTCGACGTGCTCTCGGGTCTCGAGACGATTCCCGTCTGCGTTGCCTACGATGTGAACGGCGTGCGTCACGATGAGATGCCCGTCAACCAGAGCGACTTTCACCACGCGACGCCGATCTACGAAGAGTTCGCGGGTTGGAGCGAAGACATCTCGGGCGCTCGCCGTTTCGAAGATCTGCCCGAGAACGCGCAGAAGTACATTCTCGCGCTCGAGAAGATGAGCGGATCACGCATGTCGGCGATCGGGGTCGGCCCCGAGCGCGAACAGGTCGTCGTGCGCCACGATCTGCTCGACTAAACGAGGATCGGAGAAGCACTGTGAGCGATCGATCGCCCGAGGCTACGCTGCTCGCGCTCCGCGGCAGCATCGACAACATCGATGCCGCGCTCATTCACATGCTCGCCGAGCGGTTTCGTTGCACGCAGCAGGTCGGCGAACTGAAGGCCGAGCACGGCATGCCCGCGAGCGACCCCGACCGCGAGGTGCGGCAGATCGCGCGACTGCGCTCGCTCGCTGAAGACGCTCACCTCGACCCCGAGTTTGCCGAAAAGTGGTTCAACTTCGTTGTCGCCGAGGTGATTCATCACCACAAGACCATTGCCGAGGGTTCGACGCCTTCGGAGTAGTTAGGGCAGCCGCCTCTCAACGGAAATCACGGAAAACAACCGAAATCACGGATGGGTTCTCGAGATTGATCCACGATTTGCGTTGATCTCGTAGTTTCCGTTGCGGGTCTTGCGCTGCGCGCGGTAGCTCGTCGCTCTGCTGTGGTCGACGTCATCTGTAATACGACTTCGACTGTTCGAGAATTTTGCTTTATGCTGTCTGCTGGGGAAGATACCCGCGTGTATTTGGGGAGCTTGGGGAAGCTTAATTCACGCGCGTAGGGTCGTCAGCTAGGCGTACTTTGGTGTGCCTTGCGAAGTAACCATCATTAAGGGGGATGGCATGCTTCTGGCGCGCCAAAATTCATCGCGCGAAAAAGGCCCCAAGGGCCTGCTCGCCAAACTGATCTCGGGAATCGCGGTCATCGCGATGAGCGTCGGCCTGGTGGCTGTCGGCTCGGCGACCGCAGCAAATGCGGCGCCGGGTGACCAGAACTCTGCCGTGGTCGTGAGCGAGATCAAGCTGCTCGACTCAGATGGCAACGAGCTGACCGAGCAGATCGTGGTCGGTGATCAGTTCACTATTGCAGGCACCTGGGACGCCACGATGGCCGATCCGCAGCCGGGTGAGACCTTTGTGATCGGGCTGCCGAGCGAGTTCGAGTTTGTGCTCGGAGGTCCGCCGATCGAGTTAAAGGGAACAGATCCCGTGACCGGCGAGCCTGAGGTTTGGGCCACGTGTATGCCCGATGCGGGCACCGGCGATCTGACCTGCACGTTCGCAGACATCGTCGGCGAACGAACCGACGTGCACGGCACTTTCAAGTTTGACGTCGAAGCAGCTGGCCCGACGAACGAAACTGAGGTCGAATTCGACCTCAACGGCACTCCAGGTGCTGTGGAACTTCCCGGTGGTGGTGGCATCGATGATGGCATCGATCTGCCCGATTCGGTGAGCAAGTCCGGCGTGATGAACTCCAACAACTGGTCGATGACTTGGACGATCGATGTTCCTGGCGCCTCACTGGTCGCCGCTGGTGGCAACGTTGCTCATATTGCCGACACTCTCGGGGCCGGGCACGTGCTCTGCGATCCGATTGGTTTGAAGGTGCAGACCGTGCGTGGCGACACCGTCGTCGATGTGACCAGCCTTGCAGCGATCACCTCGGGCGAGCCTGGCGATAGCGCCTTTGGCTTCGACTTGAACGCGCCGACCGGGGGCTTCGACTCCGGCGTGACCTACCGCATTCAGTACCAAACCTGCACCCCTGATGGTCAGATCGACCCCGCAGGCACTGAGTACAGCAACTCGGCACAGATCGAAGGCTGGGGCGACGCCGGTGTCGGTGTCGGCACGGTGACCAATGGAGGCTGGCAGCAGAACATTGGGAAGTCAGGCTCGGTGCTCGGTGGCGCCGATCGTAACGGCAAGATTGCTTGGACAGTCACCGTGCCGGGCAGAGAGCTCGTCGGTAAAGACGGCTTCAACTTCACCGAGGCTCTCGGAGCCGGTCACCGAGTCGGTGCTGACACGCTCAGCGGCATTCGGATCGTTGAACAGTACGGACCAAACCCCGGCAATGCCGCGGGTATGAGGCAAGAGGTCACCGGAGAGCTCGATCGTATTGAGAACTCGTCGTCGCCCAGTTCATTTGACCTCGACTTTGAGATCAAGGCGGGTTCGAACTTCGAGTTCAAGGATTCCGACTGGCGCTACATCATCTACTACAACACCTATGTCGATGGCAACGATCTGCCTGAGGGCGGAACTGTGTACACGAACTCGGTTTCGGTCGATGGCAAGGTCGCAACGGGCACCGGAAAGGTACCAGATCGCAAGTACGACAAAACGGGCCAGCTGAACAACACTGCGAAGACGCTCGACGGCGTCGAGCACTCGGCCTACACCACCCTCGACTGGACCGTCACCATTCCTGGTGAAAGGATCGACGGGCTTAGCCAGATCGAGCTCAAGGATGTCATCGGTGCAACCCACGAGGTATGCGTCGCCGGCGACCCGACCACGGGTCTGGAAGCGCGACTTGGATTGAGCGTGACAGTGCGTGATCAGATCGCGAACGGCGGCATGTCGCCCAACCCGAGCGACCTCACCTCGCTGACGGCCGCCGCGGTTGACGGCCAGGAGCTGACGCTCACGATCACGCAGCCAGCCGGCCAGACTTTTAGTCGCGACTACCAATACATCGTGAAATACACCACCTGCACCGCGAGTGGTGGAGTCGACCCTAGGAACACTGAGTACACGAACCGAATTCAGGGCAGCGGCATTGACCGCTCCGGCCGAGTGGTGATGAACTACAGTGGTTCGGGTACCGGCACCGGCGTCGCCAAGGGATCGGTCGCGGTATCGAAGACAGTGACCGGCAACGGCGCGTCGTTGGTTCCGGCAAGTACCAACTTCACCGTGCACGTGAAGGAGATCTTCGGTGGCGCAACGCAGTTGGAATACGACCTGCAGGTTCCGGCCGATGGTAGCCCGGTAAGCGGTTTCAACAACCGTGGTACCGGCTGGACTTTCGAGCTCTCAGAGCCGACGTTCCCCAGCGTGCCTGGAGTGGTATTCGGCGCTCCCGCTTTCACTGCTGGCCCTGGCGTGACCGTGAACGGAGATGGCAGCGTCGCGACTGTGACGATCACTCCTCAGACAAACATCGCAGTTGACCTGACGAACACTGCACAGCTCGGACAGATGACCGTGACGAAGCAGCTGCAGGGTGCGGCGGCCGGTCTGGTTGACCCTGACAAGGATTACAGCTTCACCGCTGCGATCAACGTCTCGGGTCTGGCAGGCGTGCCCGCTCAGCCCGACCGTACCTTCACGCTGAAGGCCGGCGCGAGCACCACCCTCGCGAACCTGCCCGTCGGTGCGGTGGTGACGATCACCGAGGCGAGGCCCGCAGACGACGATCAGCTCACGTGGGCAACCCCCGTGGTTACCCCGAACCCGGTGACCATCACCGCAGCCCACGTGTCTACCCCGGCCACGGTAACGGTGAGCAACTCCGTTTCGCGCACAGTCGGCACCTTCTCGGTGTCGAAGCTCGTGACCGGTGCAGAGGCTGGCAATCCCGCTATTCCGGCCTCCGTGACGGTCACCGCTACCTGGCAGCAGGAGGGTGAGAGCACACCAACCTCGAAGGTGCTCACACTGCCTACCGACGGCTCGCCTGTTGCGTTCGGCGAGCAGCTGCTCATCGGTACCCAGGTGACGCTCGTTGAGACGCCGCTCGTAGACGGATCAAGCATCGCGTGGGGCGTTCCTGCTTGGAGCGGTACTGGCGTTGCGCAGGGCGAGAACAACACTGCAATCGTGACCATTGGTCGTGACGCAGCGGCGAGCGTGACCTTGACGAACCACGCGGCGACCTCGACGGCTGGCCTCAGCCTGATCAAGGTGCTCAGCGGTGAGGCAGTCGGCGATGTTCCTGCAGATGCCGAGTTCCCTGTCACTGTGGCCTGGACCGACACCAACGACGAGGCGCAGTCGCGAGAGCTCATGATCAACGCGAACACGCCGACCCCGTTGGGCGTCGAGCTACCGGCTGGCACCGTGGTAACGATCGCCGAGGGTACGCGTCCGGCTATCGACACGGTGGTGTGGGGGCCCATTGCGATCAGCGGCGAGAATATCACCGACAATGGCGATGGATCGGCTGAGCTGGTGATCTCCGACCAACAGGGTGATGTCACCCTCGTCTCGGTCAACAACGAGGCCACTTGGGCCCCGGGTACGTTCTCGCTCGCGAAGCAGGTCGAGGGTGTGCTGCTCGATGACGAAGAGGTTCCTGCAACCTTTGATGTCATCGCCACCTGGTTCGAGGCCGGAGACGAAGGGCTCATCGAGCGCACCGAGACGATCACCGTGCCGAACGACGGAACTCCCGTCGACTTCGGGCGCGATCTGCCTGCGTTCACCGAGATTACCCTCTCTGAGATTGTGCCTGACGCAACCGATCGCTTCACCTGGGCGACTCCGACCTGGATTGGCGACGAGTATCTCGTCGTGAATGAGGACGGCACCGCCACCATCACGATTCAGCCGGCGGGCGACCACGAGCTGGGTCTCACCAACACGGCTGAGGCGATCCTGGGCAGCCTGGAGCTGACCAAGACCGTGAGTGGCAGTGGTGCAGGCGTGGTGTCGAAGAACACCCAGTTCAAGGTGACCGCAGAGTGGGTCGACCTGCTCGGCGAGAAGCAGACTCGTGAGCTCGAGGTTTCGCCTGCGAAACCGCTCGTGATCGAAGGTCTGCCCTACGGCACCGAGGTCACCCTCACTGAGGCCAGCGCCACGAACCCCAGCGGTGCTCGCTGGGTTGCGGCAACGTGGGCATCGGACGACGAGCGCGTCGAGCTCGGCGTCGATGGGCGTACGGCGACCCTTGTGGTGACCGGAGATAACGAGACTCCAATCAGCCTCGCGCTCGACAACAAGTATGACGAGGTCAAGCTCGTCAACACTGGTGGCCAGTCGCTGCTCGGCCTCGCACTGCTCGGCGGCCTCGGTCTGCTCGGCGGTGGGTTGCTGTTGCTGCGCAGGCGTGCAGCCAAGGCATAACGCCACGGCCTAGCCGCAAACGCGAGAGGCGCACCTAACGAGCTCAGCTCGGAGGGTGCGCCTCTTTCGTCTATCGAGAGATGGCCGAGACAGTTAGCGCGAGGATCGCGCCAGCTCGATCGCCGCAATCACCCGCTCGCGCAGCGCATTGCCGCGCGCCGCAAACCCCCGCTGCAACTCGGCATACTCGCGCTTGCCCGCGGGTGTCTCGATCTCGACCGCAACAAGCCGCGTTCCATCTGCACCAAAATAGGCGCTCACATCGTACGGTGAGGCCCGCATATCGACCTCGCGAATGTCTCGGGCAAGCTCGAACGCGTCGAGCAGCACATCGCCAGGCACAATCGGGCCGAGCTTCACGGCCCACTTGTAGACATCCATGCCGGCGTGCAGGCAACCCGACTGCTCAAAATCGGGCTGATTCTCGCGGGTCGGGCGAAGCGCGTTCAGCGGTGCGGCGGGTTCGGTGAAGAAACGGTACGCGTCAAAGTGCGTGCAGATGATCGGGTTCGACTCGACTACGAGGTCGGTCGCCTCGTGCCCGATGCGCAGCGGCAGGCCAACGTGCCTGAGCTGCTCAGGGGTGAGGCGATAGACCATCGCCCACTCGTGCAGGCCGAAACAGCCGAAGCGCGGGGTGCGCTCGAGCGTCGCCCGCAGCAGCGTGTCGACGTACGTCACGGTTGCGCCGCGCTTCTCGAAGAACGCGTCAAGGTCAACGGTGATGTCGGCGCCCACTGCGGCGTAGTGGCGCCAGGCCTGGCGATCCTCGCTACCGTCTTCGAGCAAAACCCCGGCACCCGGGTGCCAGCGACGCAACTCTGCCGGTTTTACCGAATAGTAGGTCCAGAGAAAATCTTCGACGGGGTGACGCTCGCCGCGCGACCGCCGAGCGAGGTGAGCGGCCGTGAGCGCATCGACCCGGGCCTGATGTGCGCGCTCGAGGCGTCGCCACTCAGTGTGGCTCAGCCTGGGCTTCGTGGGGTCGATCCTTGTCACGCAATCAAGGGTAGTCGAGGCCGCTTCTGCACCCTCACCGAAATAATCTTCACCCATAATTACCCCCTCTGCTCCTTGGATGGAATATCGCGCGGAGGGTACGTTTAAATACGAACCGCCTCCAGTGCGGTTCTCTCTAGTGCTCGTTGCGTTCCGATACCGGGGGGTTCGGAACGCAACGAGGCGCTTCTTCTTAGATCTGTTGGGAGATCGAAGTGAGTTCGGCTTTTGTGCTGGGTAATAGTCGTGCGCGCGCATGGAAACGCGTGCAGAAGTATGTTTCGGGGGGCGCCGCTGCCGCGCTGCTTGCCGGGATGCTGGTGGTTGCCGGCGTCGGGGTGCAGAGTGCGCTTGCTGCAGAGCCTGCCCCTGACGTAACGGTGGCGCCGGCGAGCGCGCCGGTGCTCGGCGAAGACGTCACGCTCGACGTGACGATTGCGAACCCCGCTGGGTCGGCAGCCGTGTACAACCTCAGCGCTACGCTGCTACTGCCCGACACCGTCAGCATCGTGAGCGCCGGTGCTCTCGGCACGCCCTCGGCCGTCTACCCCGCGGGTGCAGTGCTGCCCGGCACCATGGCAGGCGGGGCAGATACCTGCGCCGCGCTCGGATTGGTGAACCCGAACCCCGCCCAGGCGGGCAAGTGTGCCGTGCCCGTGGGCAAACAGTTCGCGGTCTTTCAGAACTTCTCAGATCTTCCTGCCACCGGCGACGTGAGCACCAGTGTCGTGCTGCGCCCGAAGGTGAACACTACCGACACGGGTGGTGTCGCGAGCGGCTATGCCGTGGGTGACGCCCTCGAAATCACGATGAACGCCTACACGAGTTCGAATGAGCGCTTCATTCCCGTGTTTCCGGGGAGCACCGGCATCGGCGGGGCGCAGGCCGGGAGCGCGACTTCGAACTCGAGCCCGAAGTCGATCGCCCCGAAGATGCGCGCGCTTCGCGTCGAGAAGAGCGAGCCGAGCCCCGAGGGCGAGCTGCTGCGCGGCGTGCACGGTGGGCGCACCACGATCTACACCTTGACGGTGCATCACACCGGTGAGGGAGACCTCTCGGATGCAACGATCGTCGACTACCTGCCTGCGGCTCTCGAATACCTCGGCTCGTGCACGGGCGGCGACAACACCACCGATGCGGGCAACGGAGCAACCGTCGCCGCCGAGGAGTGGGAGGGCTCGGGCCCCATGGTCACGGGCGGCGTCGGCGCGAACTGCCTCGACGCGACCTCGGTCGAAACCGTGCAGGGCACGCTCGACGCGAACGGCCAGTTCACCGCAGGTGCAAGTGGTTCGGTCTACACCAAGGTGACGTGGAACCTCGGTGCGCTGCTCGGCAGCGCCGGCACGAAGCAGGCCTTGCCGAGCACCCCTGGTGCCCCCGGCACGACCACCATTCGCTACCGTGCGGGTGTGCCTCTCTTCGAGAACACCATGGACTTCGGTGGCAGCACGCCGACCGCTGCGAGCGGCATACAGGGCGCCAACCTCGACAACAACCGCGGTGCATCGACGCGCCAAGGCACCGTCGATGGCACGGCCACCAACGGTGCGAAAGAAGCCAGAACGCTGACCAACGTCGCGATCGGCGGGGGCAATTGGCGCGGTGTTACCAACACTCTTGCGCCAGTATGGAGCGAGGATCGCGGCGCGACCTCTGTGCACGTCTCTGACGTGCGCGTCTTGAAGTCGGTGCGCATCGGCGATACCGCCGGCTGGTCGAAGCAAGCCTCGTTCGTGCAGGGCGACATCGCCGACTACCGCCTGCAGATCGCCACGAGCGAATACGTCGGGGCCTCGGTAGATGGCACTGCGATTCGTGTTACCGATACTTTCGCGAACGGCCTTTGCCCCGTCTACCCGGCAGGCGTGGCTCAGCCGGAGTTCCTGCTCGGGTCGCCGGCAACGACTGCGACCCTTGCCGAGTGGAACGCGGCGCTCAACGCCGCCGGTCTGTCGGAGTGCCAGTGGAGCGCTGCGAACAATAATGCTGCCGCCAAGCTCAGCGGTGCGACCTTGGTGAGCGTTGCCTTCGACTCGACTACCGGCCGATTCGCCCAGCAGTTCGCGCTCGACGCTGCGAATTCCGCCGCGTTCGCAGAGCCGAACGCGGCGATCGAGGTGATCTACACGGCGCGTCAGAACCAGAGTTATGTGACCGACGACGCCGACGATAAGAACGGCGCGACGAGCTCGGGCGATACGGTGGTGAACGCGGTCGAGGTCGAGGCCAAGACGACGCCGCGCATCGAGACCGACGGGCTTGAGAACGCCGGCGGTGCTGTTGTCGGTGGCGACTACTTCACTTGGGATGATTCGCATGCGCGTGTCGTAACGAACTTCAGCGATACCCAGAAGTCTGTGCTGCGCAATACCCCCGAGTTCGGCTCGCTGAATGCCGATGGAGTTGTTGCGCTCGACTACGGCTCGGGTGCAGTCACCGACCCGACGGATGCCGCCTACCCGTGGACGGGCAAAGAGGCGAAGCCATTCGGCATTGGTGATCAGGTGTGGTTCAAGATTCACTGGGACACCTCTCGCGGTGCGGAGGTGCGCAACCCCGTGCTTACCGATTTCTTGCCGCAGGGTGTGACGTTCGACCCGGCAGGGCTCGACGCAAACGACCAGTGGGGTGCGTCATCGAATCTGCGGGTCATCGCCTCGCGCGACGGTGCGCCGATCACGGGCGCGCTCGAGATCACGCCCGAGTGCAGTTACACCGACTCGACGACCGCCCTCGATGAGTTCGTTGGAAAGGTTGCGCTTTCAGACAGCAACAGCCGCCTCACCTGGACGCTCGGCTCGAGCGATTGCTACACGAGCGGTCCCAGTGTCTCGAGCGACCGTTTCTGGCCCGGTGGTATTGACCTCGACCTGTACATCAAGGTCACCGTGAGCGACGCACAGGCATTCGGCAAGACCGACCTGAGCCAGAACCTGGCGAAGTATCAGCAGGAGAACGTCGACGGCGAGATCTTCTTCCAGCGCCGCCAGGCCGAGATCGTTCCAGACATGTCGCCGCGCCTGGTGAAGGGCATCGCGAGCGTCGGTGTCGACAGCTACGAGGTGAACAGCAACGTCGACATGGGGGATCGCGGCCCGGTCGTGCAAGCCGACGCGCTGAAGTTCCGTCTCGATGTGACTTCGCCCGCATCGGTAACTACCGGATACCAGATCTGGGATGCATTGCCAGAAGGCATCAAAGCTGAAGACCTTGCGGGCTACAACCCGAGCACCGACGCGATCACCGCAAACGCAGAGATCTGGGATGCCGCGGGTGCGGCGGCAACGAACGGATTCACCGCGCGCGCCTATAATCCGGGCGATACTGACTTCGCCTCGTGGGGGCAGATCAACTCCGGCTACAGCGGCCGAAGCATCGTGGTCTGGACCGTGACGGCCTCTGTGCCAGGCACGACGCCGGCCACGGAAACGGACGCTGCGATCCAGCGTGGAATCTCGCTGTCCTACACGATCAACGTGCCAAGCGGTGCCACCGCGAGCACCCCAGCACTGATCGCGCAGCAGTTCACGAACACCGCATCGATCGCGCAGTTCAATGTGCAGAACGCCGGCGGTGGCAGCAGCACGGTCATTGCGAACGTGCCCATGGCCGGCCCGACTACGCAAGTGCCAACAGGCGGCAGCTCGGATGGCATCGAGAAGCCGAAGCCGAACGAGACTGCGCTTTCGGTGTCGACGCGCACCGCCAACTCGGTGCCCGGCTCGTACCCGATCGACGCAGGCTTCATGACCGACCCCTCGGGCTTCGAACTGCCCGAACCCGCGATCGCGAAGACCCTCAGGTCGACCGAGGTCGGCCCCAACCCGTCGCCCGCCGCTCCGTTCGGTGAGAACCAGATCGGCACGAACAACGGCGACGGGCAGGTCGTGCAGGGCGAGTTCGCCACCTTCGACTACAAGGTGACGATTCCCGCCTACACGAGCGTGCCTGCGGGCGCCGTGCTCGCCGACCGTGGCTACTTCACGCTTGGCAGCAAGACCGGCACACAAGTGAGCTACACGGTCGATGCCTCGGGCACGACTGTCGACTTGCCGAGCGGCGCGACAGCCGCGAACTTCACCTTCGATAGCGCCACGGGCAAGTTGACATTCAACGATCGCTTCGACGCGGGCAACGAGAATCGCGTCTTCACCGTGCACCTGCGTGCGCGGGTGGCGAACGCTTCGGCGAACCTGCTGTCGCACGGCAACACCCTCTACAACGTCGCGACCTTCACCTACAACAACGGCCAGGGTGCCGCGAAGGTGCTCGACGCCAGTGCGACCGAACAGTATGTTGATCCGCTGCCGACGCTCACCAAGGCCGTGAGCGGCACCCCGGGCGCCAACGGCACTGTGGCGTTTACGCTGGCTGCCGGAAACACAAGCGGCCGCCCGACGCTGTTCGACTCGGTCGTCTACGACTGCCTGCCGGCGGGCTTCACGATTCCCGCCCCGAACTTCAACGTATCGGCGGGTACCGTGACCGTCTCGGCGAACCCGTGCTCGGTCACGGGAACGGGCGCGAACGTGCGCGTGAATCCGAATGATCCGGCAGGCACTGGCACCCTGATCGTCTGGAACGTCGGTCCCATCGACGCGGGCACTCAGCGCACGCTCGTATTCGATGCGGTGATTGATCAGAACGCCGCAGGTGGCGCAAGCTACACCAACAGCGCCCAGATCATCGGCCGCACGCTGCCAGACACCCTGAGCGATGCGAGCGATCGCCGCGGCGACCGCACCACCGGCGCGCAGCGCAACGTGCCTATCGCAGCTGCGACGCAAGACAAGAGCGTCAGCCCGACTTCGGCCCCGGTGGGCGAGACGGTGACCTACACCCTCACGACCACCATTCCGGCGAATGCGAACTACTACTTCGTTGACTTGAAGGATCAGTTGCCCCGCGGTGTCGAGTTCGTCACCGGGTCGGCTCAGGTGGTCAATGACGGCGGTCTGACCATTAACCCGGCACCCAGCGTTGCCCCGATCGCCTCTGGCGCCTACGGCCAGCAGCTGAACTGGGCGATCAACTCGGGCACGATCACCACTTCGAGTTCTGCCCGTCAGATCGTCATCACCTACCAGGCGAAGATTCGCGACACCGTGGTGAGCGCGACGCCCACGAACCTGGCGACGTTCTCGTGGAACACGAGTTCGACGAACAATGATCCCGCGAACCGACTCTCGGACGACGGCACCGCATCTGTGACGATTCTGAACCCGAACCTCGGCATCACGAAGGACGTACGCTTCAATGATGCGCAGGGAACCACCGGATGGGGCCAGACAGCAACCGGAAACCCGGATCGCGGCCTTGAGTACAGGCTCATCGTGCGCAACAGCGGAACCTCGGCTGCGCACCACTCCGTGGTGGTCGACTCGCTGCCGGCCGGTGTAGTGAACCCGACCGCGTTCACCGTCAACGGAGTCGCGATCGCCTCGCCGAACACTGCCGTGTACAACAGCGCGAACCGCACCGTCACGTGGACCCTGCCCGGCACGATCGTGAACGGTGGCAGCGTGACGCTCGGCTACACCGCCGGCTTCGCGCCGTCGAGCACGCTCACGTCGACTGCGAATGGCCAGGGAGAGCTGCAGACCAACCGGGCAAACGTGACCCACTACGAGTCCTTCGGATCCGATGGACGCGTCTACACGCCGGGCCAGAACGGACAAACGGCGGTCGTCGACACCGCTGATGCGAGGCCGCAGTTCCCGAGAGTAACTCTCGCAAAGGCAGCGGTCGACACCACCAAGACCGCTTACGTCGGCGAGCCCTTCGCTTGGCGACTCACCGCTACGAACACGGGCCTGGGTTCGGCGCAGAAGGTGGTGCTGACCGACACGCTGCCGGCGAATTGGGAGTTCACTGCGGTGACCAGCATCACGGTAGGCGGGGTGGCGCAGCCGCTCACGAACCCGAGCGGTGGCCCCAACGGCCCGCTCGTGTGGACCTTCGGCGCTGATGCAGTGGCTGGCGTGCCCGCCCCGTTGCTCGCGCAGAATCAGAGCATCGTGATCACCTACACGGCAACCCCGAAGAACCCGGAGGCGCTCACTGTGCCAGGCGTCGGCAGCTCGACGCCGCACGTGAACACGCTGTCGGCCGTCACGACCGACCGCACGAACGCCACCGAGAATCAGAGCGGCAGCCACACTGGCGCGAACGCTACCGACAGCGCCTTCCTGCGCGTCGCCGACCTCAAACTCGTAAAGCAGGCCAAGGGCGGCACCACAGGCACGGCTCCGGCGAACCATCCGCTGGCCGGCATGCCCGCGAACCAGTGGGTGATCGGCCAGGCGGTCGAAACCGGTGTCTACACGCAACCGCAGTGGGAGATCACGGTTACTAACCATGGTCCTGACGACAGCTACGGCCCCTTCGCGATCACGGACACGCCTGCCACCCCGGCAGGCGTGACGGTGGGCAGCTGGACCGCCACCTATGTGGCACCGAACGGCACCGAGACAGCCCTTGGCACCTTCAGCGGTACCTCGTTCAGCGTGGGCGGCAACACGACCAGGTTGCTGGCCAACGGCTCGGACAAGATCGTGTTGCGTGCGAACGTCACCGTTGGTACCTCTGCGGCACCCGGCGACACGGTGAGCAATGAGGCGAATGTGCTCGGCCGCACGTATGAGGCACCGGGCACGCAGGGGCCGAGTGCGACGAACCCCAACACCGACGACGACAGCCGCGTGCTCATCGAGAGCGCCGACTTGCAGGTGGTGAAGGCGGTGAGTGCAACGCCGAACGCCGGCGGTGCGATCAGCTGGACGATCACCCCGAGCAATAACGGCCCGTCGGTGTCGCGAAACACTGCAGCGAACCCGGTCACCATCACCGACACGATCCCAGCCGGAGTGAACGGCGTCGCCGATCCGTCGACTGCGATGTGGGCGGCGACGGTACCCGGCGGCTTCCCCGCGAACGCCGGTGCGACGATCACCTTCACCTTGAAACCGAGCTACGCCTCGCTGCCGGTGGGTGCCCACGCGGCGATCACGCTGAGTGGCATCGTTGATCCTGCCTGGACCCCGACCTCGGGCCCGCAGAGCGATGGCAGCATTCGTAACACCGCGGTGATCGCTCCGGGGCAGGGGCTCACGCCTGACCCCAAGACGCCGAACAACACCAGCACGGTGCCGACGACGCCGACGTTCAACACGACACTTGGAGTCTCGAAGGACCGCGTCGTCAAACAGGGTGATGCGTGGGTGCTCGCCGCCTCGCTCAACCCCGTGCCTCAGGTGCATGCTGGCGATCCGGTGCACTACCTGGTGACCGTCACGAATAACGGTGCTGCGGTTGCCCGCGGCGTAACCGTGGTCGATGAGGTGCCGGCCGGTCTCACCTACTCGAGCGTCGAGAACGTGTCGCCCGCGACCTGGTCGCGCAGCGTGCACGCGAACGGCACCTGGGATCAGTTCAGCCTGACGAGCGATAGCAGCACGCTGCCCGTCGGAGCAGCCCGGTCGTTCGTGGTCGAGTACGGCACGAACGCCTCGACCCCGGCCGACGTGAGCAACTGCGTACAAGCTGGATCGAGCGACAACAGCAGCCAGCCGCGCGACTGCGAGGGCTTCACCTCGGATAGGCTCTCTGACCTGTCGCTCGAGAAGAGCGTCATCAGCGCCCCCGGTGGCGATGTGCAGCCCGATGGCACGGTCGTGCTCGCGGGCAACGTGGTGACCTACCGCCTGACGGTGACGAACCAGGGACCGAGCGATGCGCTCGGCGCGATCAGCGTCACCGACACGCTTCCCGCGAACTTTAGTTACGTCGCCGGTTCTGCAACCGTCTCCGGAACGGGGGCCGAGCCGACAGTGAGCGGCCAGGATCTCACCTGGGAGGTGCTGCCAGTCGGTGGCACCCTGCCGGTAGCTTCGGGAAGCAACACGATTACCATCGAGCTGCAGGCAACCGTTGCGTCGACCCACGGCGCGGCCACCGGCATCGTCAATGAGGCCACGGTCGCCGGTCAGAACGATCCGAACCCGGCAAACGACACCGATGACGCAACCGTGAACATCGAGACGCTGGCCGATATGTCGATCGTGAAGACCGTCGAAGACGGCCCTTGGCTGGCCGGCACCGAGGTCAGCTACACCCTGACGGTGACGAACAGCGGGCCCTCGGCGGCACCGACGGCTCGGGTGGCGGACACGCTGCCGAGCGGTCTCACGATGGTCTCAATGACGGGTAATGACTGGAGCTGCGTTGCCGTGCCCGGCGCGCAGACCGGCGTCTGCAACTACGACGGCGCTCACCCGGTGGGAACCTCGACGATCACGGTTGTGGCGAAGCTCGCAAGCAATCTACCTAGCGCTTCGCAGCCGAACCCATTCACGAACGTGGCCGATCTCACCTGGACCGATAGTCGCAGCTACCCGGATCCCGCTGATGATCCGCGCCACGACTCGGGCAACGCCGACATCACGGTGACCACTCAGGCCGACCTCGGTCTCGTCAAGACTGCGGTCGATCCGGCTGACGACACGACCGAGGTTACCTCGGCCGTCGCCGGCGAGCAGGCTCGGTACCGCATCGACGTGACGAACTACGGCCCGAGCGACGCTGCGCCAGACCTTGTGGTGACCGACGCGCTGCCGCTCGGCGTCGCATACGCCGGGCCCGCGGGCGCCACTGCCGCGAACTGGAACATCGAGGTGTCGGAGTACGATCCGGCGGTGCCGCAGGTCGTGACCTTCACTCGCGTGGCAGGCACGACGAACATTGGCCTGCCCATGATCGGCACAGACCCGGCGGGCGCTCCGGCGATCCTTTTCGATGTGCTGCTGTCGTCTGAACTCGCGGCTACCTCGTCGCCCGATGTGCCTGCGCTGGTGAACACTGCGACCGTCACCTCTGGCACGGCCGAGCCGGAGAACGACCCGCACCCGAACACCGACGACGCTGCGCTGAATATTGTGCGCTCGGCTGACCTCGAGATCGCGAAGTCGCACCCCGTCGCTGACGACCGCGACCGCGTCTTCGTGGGCGAGCCGCTGCCGTTCACCATCGAGGTGACGAACCACGGCCCGTCGGTTTCGAGCGGATTCACGATCACTGACACGATGCCTGTTGGCTTCGAGGTGACGAGCGGGATCGGGCCTGTGCTTGATGCCGATGATCAACCAACGGGCTGGACGATCGATTCCATCAGTCCCTGGGATGAAACCCAGCCGACGACGGTGGTCGCGAGCTATGTCGGTGTGACCGCGGTGGGCGCGAAGGCGCCGCAGCTCGTGCTCGACACACTCGTGCACGAGAACGCGTTCAGCGAGACCGACGGTGTCGAGAACGAGGTAGTCAACCACGTTGCGATTACCGATGCGAATGAGCCGGATCCCGAGCCCGACAACAACGAGTTCGAAGACCCGATTCAGGTGCGCCCGGTGGTGACCCTCGTGATCGAGAAGACGGCGCTTGGCGAGTTCAAGGTCGGCAAGGCTGGCACGTACTCGATCACCGTCGAGAACCTCGGCCCGCACACCGACCACGGCCCCATCACCGTGACCGATCAGTTGCCAACCGGGCTGAGTTTCCGTGAATCGCCGAAGCTGCCAGAGGGCGCCACCGTCGAACACGAAAACGGTCTCGTCACTTGGACGCTCGAGAAGCCGCTTCGCGTCGGCGAGAAGGTCGAGCTGTCGCTCGTGGTGAACGTCGGCCAGGCTGCATTCGATCAGCCGAACCACGAGATCACGAACACTGCGGTGGTCGACAGCGAATCGCAGCTCACCGAAGACTCGGTGCTCACCGATGATGCGGTCGTGAGGGTGAAGCCGGTCGATCCGCTGGTCGTCACCGGTGGCGATCTCGCGGGCGGGCTGCTTGCCGCGATCGCGATGCTGGTGCTGCTTGGCGGCGGTGTCTACGTCGCGGGCCGAAGACGCCAGCGGGCGCGGCACGCGTAGCTTCAGTGCGCGGGCGGTGCGAGGGTTTCCTCGCGCCGCCCGCTGTCAGGGGCTACCGATACTCTGAGAACGTGAACTTCTGGAGCGAAATCGTCGGGCAGCCCGAGGCGGTGCGCGTGCTCGACCAGGCCGCCGCGATCGGCGTCGAACGCGAGCTTTCGCACGCCTGGCTCATCACCGGGCCGCCCGGCTCGGGCCGCTCAAACCTGGCACTTCGTTTCGCGGCCGCACTGATCGCCCGCGACCCGGCAGACCGTGGGGCGGTCTTCGCCCAGGTGAACGCGCGCACCCACCCCGACGCGGCGGTGCTCACGACCCAGAAGGTGGTCATCGGCATCGACGACGTGCGCGACATCGTGGCGTCGGCGCACTTCGCTCCCGCCGAGGGGCGGCACCGCGTCATCGTGATCGAAGACGCAGATCGCATGCCCGAACGCACCTCGAACGTGCTGCTGAAGGCGCTCGAAGAGCCGCCCGAGCGCACCGTGTGGGTGCTTTGCGCGCCGAGCGAAGCCGACCTGCTGCCCACCATTCGCTCGCGCGCACGTTCGCTGCGGCTCATCACGCCTGCTCCTGCAGACATCGCCCGCCTGCTGCACGAACGCGATGGCGCCGATGTGCAGCTCGCCGAGCGCGCCGCAAGGCTCGCGCAGAGCCACATCGGCATGGCCCGTAGGCTCGCCTCAGACCCCGCAGCACTCGAACGCCGCGAGCGCACGGTCGAGCTTGCGTTGCGAGTCGAGACGCTCGGTGACGGAATGCGGGCGGCCGCTGAGCTAC
>DDEV01000145.1 GCA_002336855.1 Leucobacter sp. UBA1945
GCACCGGGATCCGGATGGTGCGGGCCTGGTCGGCCATCGCCCGGGTGATCGCCTGCCGGATCCACCAGGTGGCGTACGTGGAGAACTTGAAACCCTTGGTGTAGTCGAACTTCTCGACCGCGCGGATCAGGCCGAGGTTGCCCTCTTGGATCAGGTCGAGGAACTGCATGCCGCGGCCCGTGTATCGCTTCGCGAGCGATACGACGAGTCGCAGGTTCGCGCCGAGCAGGTGGCTCTTCGCGCGCTGACCATCGCGTGCGACCCACTTCAGCTCGCGCTGCAGCTTCTTCGGCAGGTTCTTCTCGGTAGCGAGCTTCTCTTCTGCGAAAAGACCCGCCTCGATGCGCATTGCGAGTTCGACCTCTTCGGCCGCGTTCAGCAGAGCGACCTTACCGATCTGCTTCAGGTAGTCCTTGACCGGGTCTGCTGTCGCACCAGGAATCGCGGTGGCGATGGTCGGCACGTCTTCTTCGTCGCCGGCCTTCCACACGATCGCACCCGTGGGCAGCGGCTCGGTGTGCACGGGCGATGCGGTCGCAGTGTCTTCTGCGTCGTCGTCTGCCACGACCTCTTCAGGCTGGTCGACCGCGTCATAGTCGATTTCGTCAGCCTTGGCGCGCTTCTTCGGTGCGGCCTTCTTGGCGGCAGCCGGCTTCTTTGCGGCAGGTGCCTTCGCGGCTGCAGTCTTTGCCGCAGCTGCGGTCTTCGCCGCGGGCTTCTTTGCGGCGGTCGCCTTCGCTGCAGGCTTCTTCGCAGCGGTTGCCTCTTCGGTCTCGTTTACGTCCTTCGCGGTCTTCGCCGCAGAAGCACGAGTTTTTGACGTGGTTGCAGTCGCCACGCGGCCGCCTCTCTCATTCGAGTCTCAATCGTGACCGGTACTCCCGCCCGAAACGACGCGTATACCGGCAAAACCCGTGTCAAGCCCTACTGTTTGCTACGGAGAGAAAACATGTGAGCCCGAACGGGTTAACAAACACCCATTATTGCACGATTCTGGCAATTCTTCTCGCAATCACCACGCCAAAGTCTCGCGTTCAGCGAACGCCCACCCGCTATTCGCCGGCCGATCCATCTTCGCGGTACTGCGCGAGAAACTTCTCGAGTTCACTCGCGAGCTGCTCCGCAGTGGGAATCGACCCGTCCTCAGCCACCAGCGGCGACTTCGTGTTCTGATCATCCATATAGGCGTCGTACCGGGCTTCGAGCCCGCGCAGCATCTCGCCCGACTCTTCGTTCTCAGCAACCTGTCGGTCTACCTGTGCGCGAAACTCGCGAGTCTGCTCGCGCAATTCGTCGGTCGTGAAGATGAGGCCGGTCGCAGCCATCACGCTTTCGAGCGCGAAGAGCAGCGCATCTGGGTACTCGTTGCCCGCGAGATAGTGCGGCACGAGGATCGCGAAGCCCACGACCTCCTCTCCGAGGCTGTGCAGACGGTACTCGAGCAGATGCGTGACCGACGCGGGCAGCTTTGTCGTCGGCTTCCAGACCGAGCGCTCCTCAATGAGGTCGTCGCGCGTACCGCTTACCGTTGCGCGCAGCGGCCGGGTATGCGGCACCGGCATCGGAACAGCGTGCGACCACACCGTCGTCGATACCTCGAACTCGGCCACAAGACCGAGCACGGTGTCGATGAATTGTTCCCAGCGAAAATCTGGCTCGAACCCGCTCAGCAGCAAAAACGGGCGCCCCAGTTGATCGTGGCACAGCGAGAGCGAAAGCTCTTCGGGCGAATAGTCGACGAAGTGATCCTCGTCGAAAGTAATCAACGGCCTGCGCGCGCGGTAATCGAGCAGAAGATCGGTGTTGAACCGCAGAATTTCCTCTGGTTCGCTGCGATCCCAGAGAAACGTGTCGAGCTGACTGACGACTCCCCCGGGGTCGCTGATGCCGCTGAGCGTCACAATGAGCGGGAGGCCCTTCGGTACCAGCGCACGGCGCTCCGCGTACTCCGCAGAGAAAATCGAATCGTTCACACCTCCATCCTACGAATCTCCGTACCGCTTTCGGGGCAGCTGCGTCACGCCCTCAGCGAACCCTCATGACGCAGTGTTTTCATCGCCCGAAGCGCCCGCCTCTGGTAGTAGGCTTGAGTCTGTACGCCCGCCCAATCTCTGCGGGTGAAAAACGCGACTCCGAGGGAGATCCCACTTGGCTGACCAGCAGTTTGACATCGTTGTACTTGGCGGCGGCAGCGCCGGATACGCGACGGCGCTTCGAGCGAAGCAGCTCGGCTACAGCGTCGCGCTCATCGAGAAAGAGAAGCTGGGCGGCACCTGTTTGCACCGCGGCTGCGTTCCGACGAAGGCGCTGCTGCACTCGGCAGAGATCGCAGACGTCGCGCGCGAGGGCGCTAAGTACGGCGTGACCTCGAGCGTTGAGGGCATCGATATCGCCGGTGTGCTCGGCTTCAAAGACAACCTCGTTGCGGGCAAGTTCAAGGGCCTGCAGGGTCTCATCAAGGCCAACGGCATCGCGGTCATCGAGGGCGAGGGCCGTCTCGTCGCGCCGAACACTGTCCGCGTGGGTGCTGACGACATCATCGGCACCAACATCGTGCTCGCAACCGGTTCGTACTCGCGTTCGCTGCCGGGCCTTGAGATCGGCGGCCGCGTCATCGCCAGCGAGCACGCGCTCGAACTGCAAGAGGTGCCGAAGCGCGTCGCTATTCTCGGCGGTGGCGTCATCGGCGTCGAGTTCGCAAGCGTGTGGCGCTCGTTCGGCGCAGAGGTCACCATCATTGAAGGCCTGCCCCACCTCGTACCGAACGAAGAAGAGTCGATCTCGAAGCAGCTGGAGCGCGCGTTCAAGAAGCGCGGCATCGGCTTCAAACTCGGCGTGCGCTTCCAGTCGGTCACGCAGAACGACAGCAGCGTGACGGTCACCCTCGAGAACGGCGAGACCGTCGAAGCGGATTACCTGCTTGTTGCCGTTGGCCGCGGCCCGGCGACTCAGGGCCTCGGTTTCGAAGAAGTTGGCGTCAACATGGATCGCGGCTTCGTACTGACCGACGAGCGCCTCGCTACGAACGTTCCCGGCGTCTACGCGGTCGGCGATATTGTTCCCGGGCTGCAGCTCGCACACCGCGGGTACCAGCAGGGCATCTACGTTGCCGAGCAGATCGCTGGCTTGAACCCCGCGCTCATCGAAGACGTGAACATTCCGAAGGTCACTTACTGCGACCCTGAGATCGCGTCAGTTGGCCTCACCGAGGCAAAGGCTGCCGAAAAGTACGGCGCAGAGAACGTCGTCTCGTACGAGTACAACCTCGCTGGCAACGCGAAGAGCTCGATTCTCGGCACCGCTGGTTCGGTCAAGGCCGTTCGCGTGAAGGAAGGCCCCGTGGTCGGTGTGCACATGATCGGCGCCCGTGTCGGCGAGCTCGTCGGCGAAGCGCAGCTCATTGTGAACTGGGAGGCCTACCCCGAAGACGTGGCTCCGCTGGTGCACGGCCACCCCACTCAGAACGAGACCATTGGCGAGACCATGCTGAAGCTCGCCGGCAAGCCGCTGCACGCGATCTGATCGCGCGACACGAAGATTATTAAGAACGATCGGAGAAAAGCACAATGAGTGAATCGGTAGTGCTCCCCGCACTGGGTGAGAGCGTAACCGAGGGTACGGTTACCCGCTGGCTAAAGAACGTCGGCGATCGAGTAGAGGTCGACGAGCCGCTGCTCGAGGTCTCGACCGACAAGGTTGACACCGAGGTACCCTCGCCCATCGCTGGCGTGCTCGAAGAGATTCTCGTGCAAGAAGACGAGACTGCCGAGGTTGGCGCTGTGCTCGCACGCATCGGCGATGGCAGCGGTTCGGCGGCGCCCGCCGCACCCGCCGCTGAGGCCCCTGCGGCTGAGGCCCCTGCCTCTGCTCCGGCTCCGGCGGCCGAGCCCGTCGCCGCACCTGCTCCTGCAGCCGAAGCCGCTCCTGCTGCTACCCCCGCGGCTGCGGCCGGTGGCGACGCGCAAGACGTGGTGCTTCCCTCGCTTGGCGAGAGCATCACCGAGGGCACGGTTACCCGCTGGCTGAAGAACGTCGGCGACCAGGTCGAGGTCGACGAGCCGCTGCTCGA
>DDEV01000122.1 GCA_002336855.1 Leucobacter sp. UBA1945
TGGCGCCTGAACGAGCGCCATTACGGCGCGTTGCAAGGCCTCGATAAGAGCGAGACCCTCGAGAAGTACGGCGAAGACCAGTTCATGGAGTGGCGTCGCTCGTTCGATACTCCCCCACCGGTGCTCGACGATTCGAGCGAGTGGTCGCAGGCGAATGACCCGCGCTACGCAGATATCGACGGCGAACGCCCTCGCACCGAGTGTTTGAAAGACGTCATCGACCGCCTGCTGCCCTATTGGAGCGATTCGGTGCTGCCCGACCTGAACTCGGGCAAGACCGTGCTCATCACAGCGCACGGCAACTCGCTGCGCGCGCTCGTGAAGCACCTCGACGGCATCAGCGATGACGACATCGCCGGCCTGAACATTCCGACAGGCATGCCCCTCGTCTACGACATCGACGAGAGCGGCGCGGCTACCGGCCCGGGCCGCTACCTCGACCCCGAGGCGGCAGCGGCAGGCGCGGCAGCAGTCGCAGCGCAGGGTAAGCACTAGTAGTAGCGTTCATATCGTCTCAGGGGCCGGTCACCTAGTACTGGTGGCCGGCTCTTTGCGTTGCGTCAGGCTCAGCGGTGCGGAAATGATCGTCGCGAGCGCCTACAGTCGCTTCAGGCGCGGGATCTCGCGCGTGCGCCCAGCATCAGAGGGCACAATCACCTCTTGAGATGCGGCGATCTTCTCACCGTCTGAGAGTGCGACCTCGAGCGGCGCATCTTCTGCCACCGAGCGTTTCAGCAACACGAGGGCGATCGCACCCCATTCGTAGTGCAGCGCCGAGCGCGTAATGCGCCCCACAGGGCGCGCCTCTGGCTCTGCACCCGCGACATGCACCAGCGCCCCGACCTCGGGCAGCTGGCCGCCCGAACCGTCGAGATGCAGCAGCGCGAGGCGCCGCGGCGGGTGGCCGAGGTTGTGCACCTTCGCAACCGTCTCTTGACCGCGGTAGCAGCCCTTGGTGAGGTGCACCGCGGTGCGCAGCCAGTCAAACTCGTGCGGAATCGCGCGACCGTCGACCTCTGCTCGCAGGCTCGGCCGCCAGGCGCGCACCTCGAGTGCGTCGAGCGCCATCGTGCCCGCGGCCTGCACCTCGCCACTCGAGACGAGAGCCGTGACCGCCGGAAGATCCTCGCGCCGAAACACGAACTGCACCGCAGACCAGTCGACGCCCGCGTGCTCACCGCGCGCGTACTGCACACCGCCTCGCTGCACAGTCGCCCACGGGTCGGCCCACTCAACGACCGCGAGGTTCAAGGATCGCAACGCGCCGAGCGCACGGCCGCCGCCGAAGGCCACCACGGCAGCGTACTCATCGCTCACATCGGCAACCTCGACGCGCAGCGCAAAGCGCATGCGACTCAGATACTCGGCGAGAGACTCAGCTTGGCCCTCATCGACGAGCAGCCATGCCCGTTCACCGTCATCGACCAGCCTGATCGCCTGCTCGATGCGCCCCTGCTGATCGAGCAGCAGAGTCTCAACTGACTCGCCAGGCCGCAGGCCAGTGAGCTGCTGACTCGTCATCGAGTGCAACCAGCTCAGTCGATCTGGTCCCGCGACCGTAACTACACCGCGGTGGGCAAGGCTTACGATCGCGTTGCCCTCGTCGAGCGAACGCTGCTCGGCCAACGGTGCTCCGCAATGCGCGATCGCGCCATCAGCAGCGACCGCGCCGTTCAGAGCGAGAAACGCATCATCGCTCACGCGAGCGCTCGCTACTGCTGGCCCTTGAAGAGCTTGTAGATGACCGTGCCCGAGACCCAGGCGATAGCCACACCGGCGAGGCCAAGAAGGCCGAGGAAGAAGAGTTCGAGTGCAAGAAGCATGCGGCTAGTCTATCGCGGCTTCAGCGAGGCGCGTGGCAGACCTGCGCGCGGACACACGAACTAGACGAGCAGCCCGATCACATCGATCACGGCGATGATCAGGACGCTGCCGGCGACGCTAAACGAGGTGCGCGTAATGAACCCCTCGCGCTGCGCCGTGCCGAGCTGCAGCGCGAACGTGACGAGCGTGCTCAGCCCGACGGTGAACACGAGCCAGTGAAACCGCTGCTCTCCCGTCACCAGCACGGTGACGAGCACTCCGAGCACCGCGGCAACGGCCCATGCGGTCAGCATGCGGCCGATATGCCATGGGTGCTTCTGCGGCACTGGGAGTTCGCTCACGCTCACATCCTCGCATACTCCGGCTCGAACTCGCAGGCGAGCGAGGTCTTCTGAAAGTCCGGTGAGGCGGCATGGACTGGCGGGATCACGCATCGCGAGCCGCGCGACACTGGTCGCACCGGTGAGGTCGAGTGGCATACGGCTCGTGTGGTCTGCAGTGCGTATGAGATATGCGCTGCGTACGAGAACTTCAGCCAGAATCTCGCACATATTGCATATCTCGCACGCAATACAGTGATGGCATGTCGAACCCCCAAATTCGGATGATGTAGACAGTTACCGGACTCCAGTGGTTCCGTCTACTCAGCGATCTCCCGCGCCGGTGACCTCGTCCTACACAACCTTCAGAGCACCCTGCAGGTGAAGCTCGCTTCGGCACGCAGGCGAGCGGGCCATAAGATGGAAGGCAGTCGACGCACGGTCTCGACAGAGGGGAGGGCACGCGGTGCAGCTGCTCTGCCTCACAGACACAGACCCGGCGATGGCGCTGCCCGGGCTCGATCTGTTGCCCCACGAGGTGCATCGCTCGCCGTTGAACGTGCGGCTCTCTATGGGAGCCGCAGCGCGCTTCGATCTGCTGCTCGTCGACGGCGTTCGCGACATCCGTGGCGCCCGCACCGCCTGCCTCGAACTCGCACCCGACTGCCCGGTGCCGCGTCTGCTGCTGTGTGGCGAGACGATGCTCGCGGTCGTCGCCCCCGAGTGGCAGATCAGCGACGTGATACTTCCCACCGCGACCCCCGCTGAGATCGAGCTGCGACTGCGTCTCGCCGCCGCCGGAACACCGACCGGAGCAGCGGCAGCCGGCTCTGCGCCTGCCGCGGTCAGCGCCGCCGGCGTAGTCATCGACGAGGGCAACTTCACCGCACGAGTGCACGACCGCCTGCTCGACCTCACCTACAAAGAGTTCGAACTGCTGCACTTTCTCACGAGCAACTCAGGCCGGGTCTTCACACGCGAGCAGCTGCTCAGCGAGGTGTGGGGCACTGACTACTACGGAGGCACGCGCACCGTAGATGTGCACGTGCGACGCCTACGCGCCAAGCTTGGCGAACAAGAGGGGCTCATAGGCACGGTTCGTGGCGTCGGCTATGGCTTTGCGCGCGGCCAAGAAGAGAGCGAAGAGCGATGACTGAAGCGACACAGGCGGCATATCTTTCGCCCGATGCCCGCAAGATTCTCGAAGAGGCGACGCATTACGACGGCACTCCCCCGGTCTCAGACCAGGCGCTGCTCGCCGTCACCCAGGGGCGTCGCCGGCTCTTCGAAGAGCCCGATGCGATCGGCATTATCGGCGAGGGCGAGCTCGACCTCGTCGTGCGCCCGACCGAGCGCGGCAAAGGGATCGGCCGGGCGCTGCTGCGCACGCTGCTTGGGAGCGACGAGGCCTCGACCGAGCTGCGCGCCTGGGCGCACGGCGAGAACCCCGCGGCGACGGCCCTGCTGCGAAGCGCAGGGTTCGACCCCGTGCGCGAGCTGCTGCGACTCGCGCTCGGCCCAGCAACGCTCGATCAGGCGATCGGCGCTGCGAGGCGCCTGCCCGAGGGATTCGAGGTGCGGGCATACTCGCCCGGCGCCGAAGGTCACGCCGACCAGGCAGACGACTGGGTGCGCGTCAATGCCGCCGCGTTCGCGAGCCACCCCGAGCAGGGCCAGATGAGTCGCGCAGACTTCGACGCGCTGACGCGGGAGCCCTGGTTCGCCGCTGACGACCTGCGCCTCGCCTACGCCACGAGCGGCGAACGCCAGGGCGAGCTCGCCGGGTTCACCTGGGTCAAGACCGTGCAAGAGGGCAACACCACCGAGACCGAGCTCTACGTGCTCGGTGTCGATCCCACGTTCGCAGGTATCGGCCTGGGGGCCGCACTGCTCGGCGAAACGCTGCGACAGATGGCGACCCATCGCCCCAACCGCATCACCCTGTACGTCGACGGCGACAACACGAACGCCGTCGCGCTGTATGCGCGCGCGGGGTTCATGGTCGAACAGCGCAGCATGCAGTATTTGCGGGCCGCCACTCGACCCCGCTGAACAGCAAGTGAACGCGAACGCAATCTCGGCCTCATTCGCGCTCGGCGACTGACACAATAGAGCCATGAGCGATAGCAAGCAGACCGCCGCCCCAGAGTCGACGATGTTCGACACCTCGGTGATTCCGACCGAGTTCACCGGAGAAGTGCAGCGCCTCGCTGCTGCCGACGCCGGTGCCGACGATCTGCCCGCCGACCGCTACATCGACCGCGAGCTGAGCTGGCTGGCGTTCAACCAGCGCGTGCTCGAACTCGCAGAAGACCCCGCGGTGCCGGTGCTCGAACGGGCCAACTTTCTGGCGATCTTCGCATCGAACCTCGACGAGTTCTTCATGGTGCGCGTCGCCGGCCTGGCCGGACAGGTGCGCGAGGGGATCACCATCCGCAGCCCCGACGGCCGCACCCCGGAGCAGCAGCTCGAACAGCTGCTGCTCGAGGTCGAGCGCCTGCAGGAAGACCAGCAGAAGAGCCTGTCCAACCTGGCGGAGCTGCTGAAGGCCGAGGGTATCGAGACGATCTCGGCAGGGGCGCTCACGAAGGAGGAACGGAAGTGGCTCGAAGACCACTTCATGGAGCAGATCTTTCCGGTGCTAACGCCGCTTTCGATCGACCCGGCGCACCCGTTCCCGTTTATTCCCAATCTCGGCTTCTCCATCGCTCTGCAGTTGCGCCACCGCAAGGGCGGCGAGGAAATGACGGCCTTGCTGCGCCTGCCGGTTGCGTTGCGCCGCTACATCCGTCTGCCCGACCGCAAGCACGCCGTGCGCTTCATCCCGATCGAGGAAACGGTGAACCTGTTCATCGGCAAGCTCTTCCCCGGCTACGAGGTGAAGGGCTC
>DDEV01000125.1:0-3258 GCA_002336855.1 Leucobacter sp. UBA1945
CGCGACGGCGAACAGCAGCGCTGCGGCCCAGGCGGCAGCGAATCAGGCGGCGTTCGCAGACTCGACGGCTGACGCATCGGCCTCGGCCGCGGCGAACGCCCGGGCATCGGTGACAGCCTCACCGAGCGCCCAGGCGGCATCGCAGGGCGTCGCGAACGCGAGCGGCGGCCAGAAGCTCGTCAACACGGGTGCCGCGATCGGTGGAATCACGGCCGCCGCCCTCGTGCTGCTGCTCATCGGTTCGATCGTGCTGGTCAGCGCGCAGCGCAGAAAGAACCTGGTCTAGCGACACCATCGTCAGGCATCACGTGCGGCCGGATTCGCTTCTGCGGTCCGGCCGCACGTGATGTACGGCAGCCGTGTCACTTGGCCATAGAGTATGAGTCACTGCAACTGACAGCGTCGCCGTTCGCTCAGAGAGCGAGGCAACGCAATTGAGCGACTTGGGGGTCAGCTTGAGCACACCATCGTCAGCAAAGAAAAGCGCAAACACACCAGCGAGCGATCGCAAGGTCGAATCGCCTGTCGCGGTTGAAGAGCCGGAATCGCAGTCTGCGGCGGCCGCCAAACCCAAGGTTTGGGTGCGGGTGGTTGCGCTCATTGCGGTGCTGTTCACCGGTTGGCATGTGTTCGCTTCATTTCTGTGGATCGCACCCTACTCGCAGAACGCCCGCGAGGTGGTGCCTGGCGAGATGCTCACCAACTACATGATCCCCCTCTTCGGCCAATCGTGGAGCGTGTTCGCGCCCGAGCCCATCAACGGCGACTACCACTTCAACGTGCGCGCGACCCTAGACGACGGCAGTGAGACCGGCTGGGTGAGCGCAACCGACGTCGAGCTCTCGATGATTCAATACAACTTGACGCCACCCCGTGCGGGCATTCAATCGAGTGAGGTCGCGTCGAGCTATAAGGGAGCCTTCGACAGCATGGAAGAGGTTGACCGCTCAGTCATCTCGGGTGACTTCGCGGTCGAGAACTGGGAGGTCGGCCTGCGCGCCGCACTTGAGAACCAGAAAAGTGAGAGCGGATCCTCTGCCGAAACTCGCGAAGCCAACATCGACGAACTGATGCGCGAAGAACACCGCAGCACGGCGTACGCGACGCAGGTCGCGAAGGCGATCTGGGGTGAGAGCGTGCAGAAGGTGCAGTACCGGGTGAGCCGGCAGAACATCATTCCTTTTGCGCAACGCCACAACCCCAATGCTCAGCGGCCAGAACCAATGATCGTGCTGCCAGGGTGGCGAGGCCTCGTTGTTGAAGAAGGTCAGAACGAGGGCAACTTCGGTGACGTGTTTCGCGGCCAGTTCGAGAGGATCACGAAATGAGTGAGCAGACGCAGACCCCCGTGGCGCGATTCGGCGCGTTCATCGGAAGCCTCATCTCGGCGACCTGGATGGCGGCGATGAACGGCGTTGGCAACGCGATCGCATGGTTCGAAGGGTGGCTCTTCAGCAGCAAGAAGGCGCTCTACGGGCTCGCCGTGACCCGCATCATCTTCGGCCTCACCGCGATCGGCCTATTGCTCTCGAACTTCAGCACCAGGCTCTATACCTTTGGCTCGGGCTCGGCCTGGAACGGAGAGCTCGCAGAGCCGCTCAGCGATTTTCCGAAGATCTGGATCTTCAGCGCGTTTCACGCTGCAGCCGCGAACGACGTTGCCTTCACGGCGCTCTACCTCGTGCTCATTCTGCTTGCCGCGCTATTCACCCTCGGTTGGCGTTTTCGCATCGTGCACCCGCTGTTCTTTGTGATGTGGGTGAGTTTTATCGAGATGAACGACATGGTCGGCGACCAGGGCGACAACATGTTTCGCATCGCGCTCATCATCATGTTCTTCGCCGACCCCGCCGCCCGCTGGTCGCTCGACGCGCGTCGACGTGCGAAGAGGGAGTGGTTCGACGAGGGCAGTTCGCCGCGGCATATCGGCACCGTACTGCACAATCTCGCACTCATCGCCCTCACTGCGCAGGTCGCTTTCGTCTATGGCTCGGGCGGGCTCTACAAGGCCCAGGGCAACCCGTGGGCTCACGGCTACGCCGTGTACGACCCGCTGCAAACGACCCGCTTTGGCACGTGGCCGGTGCTCAGCGATCTGATCACTGCGTGGGGGCCTATGGTCGCCATCGGCACCTGGGGTTCCATCCTGCTGCAGGGTGCCTTCTTGCTCGCGCTGCTATCACGCCCGACCAGGCTGCTCGCCCTCTTCGGCATTCTCGGCTTTCACGTGATGATCGGCGTGCTCATGGGCCTGCCGTGGTTCTCGCTCACGTTGATCGCGATCGACTCGATCTTCATTCGCGATCGCAGCTGGAAGCGTCTCACCGAGGGCATTGGCAAGCGGTGGCGGGATGCCATGGATCCGGGTCGCGAAGAACCAAAACCGTTAGGGGCCGCCAAAGCTGTCTGAGTCCGCCTCGCCGGGTTTATGCTGAGGCTGTGAACGCAAACGATGCCGCGATCGCGGCAGAGGGGCTGACGGTGCGGCGGGGTCGCCACACCGTGTTCGACCGCGTTGATCTCAGTGTGCCTCGTGGTCAGATCACCGGCCTGCTCGGGCCGTCGGGGTGCGGCAAGACGACGCTCATGCGCTCGATCGTCGGTGTGCAGGCCGGGGTGGGCGGCAGTCTGAGGGTGCTCGGAGAGCCGGCGGGTTCGAAAACCCTGCGCCACAGGGTCTCGTATGCGACGCAAGCCGCCTCGGTGTACGACGACCTGACGGTGATGCAGAATCTGCGATACTTCGCGAGCGTGCTCGGAGTGCATCGCGACGACGCCGAGCGCGTGGTGAAGCTGGTGGGTCTTGACGATGCCGCCGGCCGACGAGTCGAGTCGCTGAGTGGCGGCCAGCGCGGCCGAGTCTCGCTCGCGGCGGCCCTGCTCGGCTCTCCCGAACTCGTGGTGCTCGACGAGCCGACGGTCGGGCTCGACCCCGTGCTGCGGGCCGAGCTGTGGCAACTGTTCCAAGAGCTCGCCGCGGGCGGCGTCACGCTGCTCGTGAGCAGCCACGTCATGGATGAGGCGCTGCGCTGCGACCGCCTGCTGCTGCTTCGAGAGGGCCAGATCGTCGCCGATACGACCCCGAGCGAGTTGCTCGAATCGACCGGCACGAGCGACCCCGAGGCCGCGTTTCTCGCGATCATTGCGGCAGGAGGGGGCACGGGTGAGGTTTCGCCACACGTGCCGAAGCATGCCGGGGGTGATCTTCGATGAATCTGACGCGAACGTTCGCAACGGCCGGGCGCGTGCTGCGGCAGC
>DDEV01000125.1:3295-14740 GCA_002336855.1 Leucobacter sp. UBA1945
GCACCCTCGAGCGCCTCATGACGACGCCCCTCGGCAAGGCCGACTTCATTCTCGGCTACGCGCTCGCGTTCGGCCTCATGGCCGTGCTGCAGGCGCTCATCACCGTCGGCTTCGCAGTGACGGTCTGCGGGCTGCAGGTCGACGGGCCGAGTTGGCAGCTCGGTGCGGTCGCGGTGCTCGACGCACTGCTCGGCACGGGGCTCGGGCTCTTCGCGAGCGCTTTTGCGCGCACCGAGTTTCAGGCCGTGCAGTTCATGCCGGTGTTCGTGTTTCCGCAGATCCTGCTCGGTGGCTTGCTCATGCCGCGCGACAAGATGCCCGATGTGCTCCACACGATCTCGGACTGGCTGCCGCTCAGCTACGCCATCGACGCCGTGAACGCAGTCGCTGCAGGCGACGAGGGCTGGGATCTCGGCAAGCCACTGATCGTGATCGGCGCCGTAACGGTTGCGGCCCTGGTGCTCGCCTCGTTTACGTTGCGTCGGCGCACCCCGTAACCACGCGCGTTATTTGCCGCGACGAGGATCGCCCACGCCACTGACGGCGCATAGGCTTGTGGGCATGCGCCTCTATCTCGCCTCCACCTCACCCGCCCGGCTCGCGGTGCTGCGCGCCGCCGGAATCGAGCCCGTGTGCTTCTCGCCCGAGGTCGACGAGGAGGCGGAAGTCGCCGCACGTGAGGCCGCGATCGGGCGGGCGCTGACCGCCCCCGAGCTGACCGAGTACCTGGGTCGCCTCAAAGCTGAAGACGTCGTGCGCAGGCACGGCGCTGCGGGCACGGGCGAGATCGACGGCCTGGTGCTCGGCGGAGACTCGGCGTTTCTGCTCGATGGCGAGATTCTCGGCAAGCCGCATGAGCCATCGATTGCGCTCGCCAGGGCGAAACAGCATCGCGGCCGCACTGGCGTGCTGCACTCGGGCCACTGGTTGATCGACCACACCGGGGGTTCGGTGCGGGGCGCGCGCGGCTCGGTCGACACCGCGGTGGTGACGATGGCGGCAGACGTGAGCGACGCCGAACTCGAGGCATACGTCGCCACGGGCGAGCCGCTCGAGCTCGCGGGTGGTTTCGCGATCGATGGCCTCGCCGGGGCGTTCATCGAGCGCATCGAGGGGGCGCCGAGCTGCGTCATCGGCCTGTCGCTGCCCGCGCTGCGGCGGCTCGTAGTCGAGCTCGGTCACGACTATGCGGGGCTCTGGAACCGCGGCTAGGCGATCGGAGGCCCGATTGCCAGGTGCCCTGATCGTGGTGCGGATCCACCCGCAAGCCACCGTAAACGAAAATACCCGATCAGATTCATAATCTGATCGGGTATTTCTTGAAGTGCGCCCTAAGGGATTCGAACCCCTGGCCTTCTGATCCGTAGTCAGACGCTCTATCCAGCTGAGCTAAGGGCGCAGTGTTGATCTCTCAACCTGAAAAACTTTACCCGATAACTCTGAGAAACAAAAATCGAGCCCGTAGCTTCCCGCGTGGCGGCGAGTCTCGACAGGGTAATCTTGCATGGTGCAAAGCAACACGCTCACCCCCGCCCTTGCCCGCGCTGAGACCCTGATTCGCGAGATTCCCGACTACCCGAGCCCCGGCATCCTCTTTCGCGATATCACCCCGTTGCTCGCCGATGGTGAGGCCTACAAAGCCACGATCGATGCGCTGATCGCCCCGTTCGAGGGCCAGTTCGATGTGGTCGCGGGTCTTGAGGCGCGCGGGTTTCTGCTGGCGAGTGCCGCTGCCTACGCCTCGGGAACGGGTCTCGTGCCCGTGCGCAAGGCCGGTAAGCTGCCGCAGCCCGCGATGAGTATCGACTACTCGCTCGAGTACGGCACCGCGACCATCGAGATGCACGCCGACCTCGAGCCGGGCACGCGCGTGCTCGTGATCGACGATGTGCTCGCCACCGGCGGCACCGTCGCGGCGACGCTCGAAATGCTCGAGCACCTCGGCTACCCGGTGTGCGGCACCTCGGTGCTATTCGAGATCGCCGGCCTCGGCGGTCGCGAGAAGGTCAGCGATCACCAGCTGCACACCGTCTTCAGCTCGTAGTTTTGTGGCAGGGCGGGGGATCGCCCACCCCGTGCCGAGGTGAAAGAATTGACGGCATGACTTCGCCGAGCACCGCTGACAACGCCGCAAGTACCGCATTCTTCGCCGCACGCGATCGGCTGCTCGAGCTCGCGGCCGATCCAGCTCGCGCAAGAGCCGAGTTCACGTGGCCCGACGTCGGTCCAGATTTCAACTGGGCGCACGACGTGTTCGACGCGATCGCGGCGGGCAACGACACTACCGCGCTCTGGATCGCCGAGGCCGACGGCACTGAGATCAAGCGCAGCTTCGCCGAGATGAAGCGACGCAGCGACCAGGTGGCGCACTGGATGCTCGCGCAGGGTGCCCGCAAGGGCGACGTCGCGATGCTGATGCTCGGCAACCGCTACGAGCTGTGGGAGATCATGCTCGCCGCCCTCAAGATCGGCGTGGTCATTCTGCCGACTTCGGTGGTGCTCGGTGCGGCCGAACTCGTCGATCGCGTCGACCGCGGCCGGGTGAAGTGGGTGTTCGCGGCGCCCGAAGACGCCGTGAAGTTCGCGCAGGTGCCGGGCTCGTATCGCGGCGTCGTGGTCGGGTTCGATGCAGCAGCGCGGGATCAGCGCGCCGCGCTCTACGACTGGCTCGATTTCGGCGAGGCGCGATCCTCGTCGGTAGCGAGCGTGCCGAAGCGCACGAGAAGCGACGATACCTCGCTGATCTACTTCACCTCGGGCACCACGAGCCTGCCGAAGATCGTCGAGCACTCGCACACGAGCTACCCGCTGGGACACCTCAGCACGATGGCGTGGATCGGCGTGCGGCCAGGCGACGTGCACTCGGTCGTGAGCGCGCCCGGCTGGGGCAAGCATGCCTGGTCGAGCTTCTTCTCGCCGTGGAACGTCGGCGCGACCATCTTCGTGCTGAACTATGCGCGCTTCGATGCCGCCCACTTCGTGAGCGAGCTCGATCGCGCGGGGGTCAACACGTTCTGCGCGCCGCCGACGGTGTGGCGCATGCTGATTCAGCACCAGCTCGACCGCAAGCCCGGGGCGCTGCGCGAGCTGCTCTCGGCTGGCGAGCCCCTCAACCCCGAGGTGATCGCCCGCATCAGGGAGTGGTGGGGCATCGAGATTCGCGACGGCTATGGGCAGACTGAGACCACGGCACTCATCGGTACGATGCCGGGCGAGGCCGTGGTGCCGGGTGCGATGGGGCGGCCGCTGCCGGGGGTTGCTGCCGTCTTGGTCGACCCTCTCAGCGGTGAGCTCGTCGATGAGGGCGAGATCTGCCTGCCGCTCGGTGCCGCTGCTGCTGGTGCTGGCGCTGGTGCTGGCGCCGGCAGGCCCGTGAACCTCATGCCCGGCTACTTCGGCAACGCCGAGGCGACCGAGAAAGCGATGCGCGGCGGATACTTTCACACGGGCGACGTTGCGCAGCGCGACGCCGACGGGGTGCTCACGTTCGTCGGCCGCACCGACGACATCTTCAAGTCGAGCGACTTCAAGGTGTCGCCGTTCGAGGTAGAGAGCGCGCTGCTCGAGCATCCGCTCGTGGCAGAGGCCGCGGTGGTCGGGGCGCCCGACGAGACCCGCCTCAACGTGACGAAGGCATACGTGGCGCTCGCCGCCGGTACCGCTGCCGATGCCGACACCGCTCGTGAGCTGCTCGCGTTCGCGCGCGGCGCAATGCCCGCCTACATGCGGGTGCGCCGCATCGAGTTCTTCGAACTTCCGAAGACTGCCTCGGGCAAGATTCGCCGGGTTGAGCTGCGGCAGCGCGAGGTCACCGCGTTCGACGCGGGCGAGAGAATCGCCACCGAGTGGCGCGATGACGACTTTGACGGGCTGAAGAGCGCGAGCTGACACCGGGCGACCGCGGGGCGAAGCCCTCGCTTTCTCCTGTTCGTGACCCCTCAAATCTTCGTTGTTGGAAATTCCAATAACGAAGATGGTCAACCCGCCCCGTAACGCACGGTCACGCGGGCCGGGCGATCCTTTTCGAACAGATACGCTCAAACCATGGCACATATCGAGACGACCACCGCAGGTAGCCTGCCCCGCACCGACGCACTGATCGCGGCAAATGCAGCGCGCGCGTTCGAAGAAGACGGCTTCACGCTCAAGACGAGCGCAGAGCACGAAGCGCTCGTCGCCGAGGCAGTGCGCGACGTGGTCGAGCGGCAGCAGCGCGCGGGCATCACGCAGCCCGGCGACGGTGAGTTCGGCAAGGCGATGTCGAACGCCGTCGATTACGGCGCCTGGTGGGGCTACTCGTTCCAGCGCGTCGCGGGCCTCGCGCTGACCGGCCGCAGCGCGTTCACCGATGCGCCGAAGCGCTCGACCCCCGGTCATCTCGAGCTCACCTCGTTCGCCGATCGCCGCGACCGTGCCCGCTTCGCCGATATGTACGCCGATCCCGAGTGGGGCATGCACCAGAGCAAGTGGGCGAGCCGCATGCCGACCACGGTCGACACTCTCACGTATCGCGGGCAGCAGGCCGTCACGGCCGACGTCACGAACCTGCGCGCCTCGCTCGGCGACAGCGCGACCGGGTTTCTTACCGCGATCGCGCCGGGTTCTGCGGCCCGCGTTCCGAACGAGTTCTACCAGAGCGACGAGGATCACCTCTTCGCCTGGAGCGGCGCGCTCGCCGAAGAGTACCGCGCCATCACCGACGCCGGCCTCGTGCTGCAGATGGATGACCCGTCGCTGTGCGAGAGCTGGGATCAGATCAACCCCGAACCCGCGGTGAGCGACTACGTCGACTTCATTCAGCTGCGCATCGATGCGATCAACCGCGCAGTCGAGGGCCTGCCGCGCGAGCAGGTGCGCCTGCACCTGTGCTGGGGGTCGTGGCACGGCCCGCACACCACCGACATCGAGCTGAAGCACATTCTAAAGACCGTGCTCGGCGCGAACGTCGGCCAGATCTCATTCGAGGCCGCGAACGCGCGCCATGAGCACGAGTGGACCGTCTGGCAAGAGAACGCGCACCTGATTCCCGACGATCTCGTGCTGGTGCCCGGCGTCGTCGGCCACTCGACCAACCTGGTCGAGCACCCCGAGCTCGTCGCCCAGCGCATCGAGCGCTTCGCGAAGATCGTCGGGCCCGAGCGCGTGATCGCCTCGACCGACTGCGGCCTCGGCGGGCGAGTGCACCCCGATATCGCGTGGGCGAAGCTCGATTCGCTCGGCGAGGGTGCGCGCCTCGCGGGGGCGCGGGTCTAACTGTTCGCGAGCAGCCGGTGGCAGCGAGCGATGCGTTCGCGCCACCAGCGTTCGCGTTCGGGCTCGGCCGCGTGTTGCTCAAGAAGTTCAGGGTCGAGGATCGCCCTGCGCACCTCGATCTCGCCGTTCTCGGCGATGAGCTGCCGATCGGTCACATCGCCATCAAGCAGTGCGACCGTGCCGAGTCCGCAGGCTCCGGCGAGCTTTTCCTCGGGCAGGGCGGCGGCAAGGTGCAGACCCATGCCAATGCCGACGGAGGTGTCGAGCGCGCTCGAGACGACGACGGGCAGCCCTGCCGCTTCGATGATCTCGAGCGCGCGGGAAATACCGCCGAGCGGCTGCGCCTTCACGATGAGCAGATCTGCTGCGCCGGCCCTGGCGACCGCCAGGGGATCCTCTGCCTTGCGCACGCTCTCGTCGGCGGCGATGCGCACGAAGGGTGACTCGCTGCCTTCTAATCCGCTGGTCGTAGGTTCGAAACTCAGCTGCCGCCGCACCTCAATCAATTCTTCGACGCTCATGCACGGCTGCTCGGCGTAATCGAGGTCGAACTCGGCGAGCGCGCGCAGCGCGGTGACGGCCTCCTCGACCGACCAGCCGCCGTTGGCGTCGATGCGCACGAGAGCGTCGTCACCCATGGCCCCGCGCACAGCGCGCACCCGGGCGATGTCGTCGGCGAGGCTCTGCCCGCGCTCAGCGACCTTCACTTTCGCCGTGCGGCACCCCTCGAAGCGGGCGAGCACCTCGGGCACCGCCGCGGCCGACACAGCGGGCACGGTCGCGTTGATCGCGATCCTCGACCGCTGCAATGACGGAGTCACACCCCAGCCGTACTCGACGGCGGCCGCGAGCCACGGCGCGGCCTCGGGATCCTCATATTCGAGAAAAGGTGAGAACTCGCTCGCGCCACTCGGCCCCTCAAAGATCGCCGCCTCGCGCACGGTGACGCCGCGAAAGCGCGTGCGCGTCGGGATCGCGACGACGCGCGTGCGCTCGAGCATCTCGTCGAGTGGGGGCAGGGGAGTGTTTGGCACATGCCAATCTTCGCATTCTCGTGTCGAGTCGGGGCAACTCTTGAAACGCCAACTGAGCAGCGTGCGAGAAAAGCGCAGCGTGCGAGAAATACTTGAAAATTCTCGTACGCCGTGCAGATCTCGTACGCAGCGCGGGGAGCGAGAGGTCTATGAGGTTTGCCGGGCCGAAGGGATGCAGAGAAGTGGGAAGAAGTAGGCTTGACCCATGAGTGATCACGGCGCAGCGCAGGTTTCAGATCTCTTCGACCCGGCCGAGTGGCAGGTGGCGCCGGGTGCCGAGAAGTACACCGACATCACCGCGCACCTGAGCCTCGACGGTCGCATCTCACGTATCGCGTTCGACCGCCCCGAGGTGCGCAACGCGTTTCGTCCGCACACGGTCGACGAACTCTTCGACGCGCTCGAGCGCGTGCGCGTCAACCCGCGGGTCGGCGTGGTGCTGCTCACGGGCAACGGGCCGAGCCCGAAAGACGGCGGCTGGGCGTTCTGCTCGGGCGGCGATCAGCGTATTCGCGGCCGCGACGGCTACAAGTACTCGGACTCTGAAACCGCAGTCGGCCCCGAAGGCCTCGCCCGCGCGGGGCGCCTGCACATTCTCGAGGTGCAGCGGCTGATCAGGTTCATGCCGAAGGTCGTGATCGCGCTGGTGCCGGGCTGGGCTGCCGGCGGCGGACACTCGCTGAACGTGGTCTGCGACCTCACGATCGCGAGCCGAGAGCACGCGAAGTTCAAGCAGACCGACGCCGATGTGGGATCGTTCGACGCGGGCTACGGCAGCGCCTACTTTGCAAGGCAGGTTGGCCAGAAGAACGCGCGCGAGATCTTCTTTCTCGCGAACGAGTACGACGCCGAGCGCGCCCGAGAGATGGGGGCGGTCAACGCGGTCGTGCCGCACGAGGAGCTTGAGCGCACCGGCATCGAATGGGCGCGCACGATTCTCGGGAAGTCGCCGACCGCTATTCGCATGCTGAAGTATGCGATGAACGCGGTCGACGACGGCATCGTCGGCCAGCAGATCTTCGCAGGAGAGACCACGCGCCTCGCCTACGGTACCGACGAGGCGGTCGAGGGGCGCGACTCGTTCCTTGAGAAGCGCGACCCCGACTGGTCGCCGTTTCCTTACTACTACTGAGCTGTGAATGCGTTCGGGGCTCGGTTCGACAAGAGCCCGCTCATCGCGTAAACTCATTCGAGGTAGTTGACTTCTGCCAAACTTTTCTATGCCCACAGGTTGCTTCGCAGTGTGTGAGTTGAGGAGTTGGGAATGGCAGAACTGCTCCATAGGGTAGTGGCGCAATTGGTAGCGCAGCGGTCTCCAAAACCGCAGGTTGCAGGTTCGAGTCCTGTCTGCCCTGCCATACTCGGTCGCTCGAAAGAGTGACCGAGCAGATGAAAGGAACGCCTGTGAGCAGCAAGGAAATCGACGGGACCGCCGGCGGCGATCTCGTCGAGCGTGCCAAGGCTGACCGGGCCGCGAAGAAGTCGTGGGTTGGTCGCATCGTGCTGTTCATTCAGCAGGTGATCGCCGAGCTGAAGAAGGTGGTTACCCCCACCCGCAAAGAGCTCATCAACTACACCCTCGTGGTGCTGGGCTTCGTCGTGGTAATGATGGCGCTCGTGTGGGTGCTCGACCAGGCGTTCGGCTGGGTCACGGTCTTCATATTCGGCACCCCGCTCTAGGTGTTGTCTGGCTCTGGGGCTCGCGCCCAAAGAGCACACACTGAAGCGCAGGTCGTGCGATCCTCAAACGAAAGTAAGAAAGTCAGATGACGAGCGAACAGAGCAACACTCCCGAGGCCGAGCTCGACGCAGCCCTCGACGCGCTGGTGCAGCCGGCTGAGGGCGAAGAGGTCGCGGCCGCCGACGAGGCAGGCGCTGAAGAGCAGCCAGCTGCTGATCCCTACGCGGAGTTCAAGCGCGAGCTGCGCACAAAGCCCGGCAAGTGGTACGTCGTGCACAGCTACGCCGGCTACGAGCGCAAGGTGAAGTCGAACCTGTGGAACCGTCGCGAGACGATGGGCGCGGTCGACGACATCTACGAGATTCAGGTCCCCATGGAAGAGGTCATGGAGGTCAAGAACGGCCAGCGCAAGATGGTCACTCGCGTGCGCATTCCGGGCTACGTGCTTGTGCGCATGAACCTCAACGAGAACACCTGGTCGGTCGTTCGCCACACTCCGGGTGTCACCGGCTTCGTCGGCAATGCGCACAACCCGGTTCCGCTACGCTTCAACGAGGCGTTCGAGATGCTGAAGAGCACCGTCGAGCTTGAGCCCGTGCTCGCGAAGTCGAAGGCTGCCGCTGGAGCCGCCGCCGCCGGCAACATCGAGATCGACTTCGAGGTTGGCGAGACCATTACGATCAAGTCGGGCTCGTTCGAAGGCCTGCCCGGCACGATCAGCGAGATCAACCCCGCTGCCGGCAAGCTCACCGTACTGGTGTCGCTGTTCGAGCGCGAGACTCCGGTCGAGCTCAGCTTCGACCAGGTCACCAAGATGATCTAAGTTTTCGGCTTACGTCAGGGCGAGCGCCTCGATTCTTCTCGAAAAGGATCGGGGCGCTCGCTTTTTTGACGAGGATCACCACGCGCGCGAGGCGCCGGGCCCTGCGGGTAACTTGACGCAGGTGAAACCCGCCCACAGGGCAAGCCCGAGCAATAGACTGCGGGAATGGCAATGACGCACGCTCCTGAGGCGCACCACGCAGCGCGCCCCACAACCCGCATCAGCACCGGTGAGCTCATCGGCCGCTCGGAGGGCGGCGTCGACCGTTACCTCGGAGTGCCCTATGCGGCCCCGCCCTTCGGCAAGCGGCGATTCGCGAAGCCCGAGCCCGTCGAGCCCTGGGCAGAGCCGCGAGACGCGAGCGAGTTCGGCCCGACCTCACCGCAGACGCCCTACCCGGGCCGCATCGGCACCATTCTGCCGAGTATCGACCGCCCCGGCGAAGACATTTTGACCGCGAACGTGTGGGCCCCGAGCGACGCGATGAGTCGCGACCGCGAAGGGCTGCCGGTCGTGCTCTGGGTGCACGGCGGCGCGTTCGAGCGCGGCGGGGCGGCGCTCGGAATTTACGACGGCACGAGCTTCGCGCGCGACGGAGTGGTGTTCGTCTCGATCAACTATCGCCTGGGTGCCGAAGGGTTCTCGGTGCTCGAGGGAGTGCCGCGCAACCTCGGGCTCGAAGATGTCGTTGCCGGCCTGCGCTGGGTGCATGACGAGATCAGAGCCTTCGGTGGCGACCCGGCTCGAATCACGGTGATGGGGGAGTCGGCAGGCGGGTCCCTCGTCGCCGCGCTGCTCGCGCGCCCCGATAGCCGAGAGCTCACCGCAGGCGCGATCGTGCAGAGCGGCCCGACGAGCGCCGAGCACGCTGAGAAGAGCGGCGAGCTCAGTAGCGACCTCGCCAAGCGTCTCGGCGTGCCGGCCACGAAGGAGGGCTTCGCGAGCGTCGAGCCACAGCAACTGCTGCGAGTGAGACAAGAGCAGGTCGGGGGCAAGTCGATCCTCTCGGGCGCCCCTGCGTACGTGCTGACGCTCGACGAAGACACGCTGCCAGTTACTCCCGCTGAGGGGCTCGAGTCAGCTCGGCAGCCGGTGCTCATCGGCGCGAACACGCAGGAGTACCGCCTCTGGTTCGCTCCCGAGGCGCTGGCCGCGATCGGCGGGCTGAAGTTCTGGATTGCGACGAAGGCGCTGAAGATCTCGAAGCAGGCAGTTGCCGCATATAAGCAGGACTGGCAGAGCTCGAACCGCGGGGAGGTGCTTGGCCAGCTCATCACGGATCGTCTGCTGCGGGGCCCGGCGATCTTCGCCGCAAGAAACCGAACGGCGTCAACGTACGCGTACGAGTTCACCTGGAAGACCCCGAAGCATGGCCTAGGAGCAACGCACGCCCTTGAGCTGGGCTTCGTGTTCGACGCGCTCGACACTGACGACGCGAAGATGATGGCCGATCACGCGCCGCAGTCGCTCGCCGACCAGATGCACGCCGACTGGGTGCACTTCATCAAGACCGGCGACGCGGGGTGGCCGCAGTTCTCAGAAGCCAAGAAGGTGCGACTCTACGACGAAACGATCGGCCTTGAGCCCGTGCCGCGTGAGGCTGCGCTCGGCGCGCTGCTCGACTGACCAAAGAAGCGAGCTGGCGCGATCCGCGAATCTGGCGTAAACTTATGTGGTTTGCGCCTGCACTTGTGCTGCGCGAACAACAACCGCGCTCGGGAACGGCCCGAGAAGCGGGAGAAGCCGGTGAGAATCCGGCTTCGTATGAGAGGAAACAATCATGGCAAAAGCCAAGAAGGTTACCGGTCTGATCAAGCTTCAGATCGCAGCCGGCGCCGCCAACCCGGCACCCCCCGTGGGTCCTGCCCTGGGTCAGCACGGCGTCAACATCATGGAGTTCTGCAAGGCTTACAACGCCGCAACGGAGAGCCAGCGCGGCAACGTGATTCCCGTTGAGATCACCGTGTACGAGGATCGCTCGTTCACCTTCGTTCTGAAGACCCCGCCCGCCGCTGAGCTGCTCAAGAAGGCTGCTGGCGTGCAGAAGGGTTCGGGAACTCCCCACACCGTCAAGGTCGCTAAGGTGACCGCTGAGCAGGTACGCGCGATCGCCGAGCAGAAGCAGGCTGATCTGAACGCAAACGACCTCGACGCAGCATCGAAGATCATCGCCGGCACCGCCCGTTCCATGGGCATCACGGTCGAGTAAGGGGCACGGATCATGGCACAGAAGTCAAAGGCATACCGCGCCGCAGCCTCGAAGATCGAGGACGGCAAGTTCTACACTCCCGCCGAGGCAGTCGCCCTGGCCAAGGAGACCGGTTCGGCAAAGACCGACTCGACCGTTGAGGTTGCAGTCAAGCTCGGCGTCGACCCCCGCAAGGCAGACCAGATGGTGCGCGGCACCGTCAGCCTGCCCCACGGCACCGGCAAGACCGCACGCGTCATCGTGTTCGCGACCGGCCCCGCAGCAGAGGCAGCAATCGCTGCTGGCGCTGACGAGGTTGGCGGCGACGAGCTGATCGAGAAGGTCGCTGGCGGCTGGACCGACTTCGACTCGGCAGTCTCGACCCCCGAGCTCATGGGCAAGGTCGGTCGTCTGGGTAAGGTGCTCGGCCCCCGCGGCCTCATGCCGAACCCCAAGACCGGCACCG
>DDEV01000092.1:0-14240 GCA_002336855.1 Leucobacter sp. UBA1945
CGGCGAGGCCGTGCCCGCGTCGCGCGAGCTCGCCCGCCGCCTCGGCGTTGCCCGAGGGGTCGTGGTGTCTGCATACGAACAGCTCATCGCCGAGGGCTATCTCTCGGCAAGCCACGGCCGCGGCACCCGCGTGCACCCCGAACTGCGCCGAGTCGATCACGCCGCGCCGCGGCCGACCGCAATCACCGCAGCTCCCTCCGAACAAACGGCGCACCATCGCGATGCTCTGACGCCCGCTCCCCTCTCCCCGGGGCTGCCCGACACCAGCGCGATCGAGACCCCCGCATGGCGCTCGGCATGGCGAAGCGCCGCGGCGCAAGCGCACCTCGAGGCTCCCGATCTCGGCGATCCTCGGCTGCGCCAAGAGATCGCCGAGCACCTCCGACGCATGCGAGGCACGACCCGGCCCCGCGAAGACGTCATCGTCACGGCCGGTGCGCGCGAAGGCCTGAGCCTCTTGCTGAGCGCACTCGGCACGACCCGGGGGCGGGCACTCACGGTCGGCGTCGAAGACCCGGGCTACCCCTCACTGCGCCGGGTGGCCGCCCGCCACGGGGCACAGATCATCGCGCTTCCGGTCGACTCCGAGGGCCTCGTCACCGCGCAGCTCCCTGTCGGCCTGCTCGACGCGGTGCTCGTCACTCCGAGCCACCAGTACCCCCTCGGCGGTTCGCTACCGCTTGCCCGCCGCCGCGAGTTGCTCGACTGGGCGCAGAGCACAGGTGCGGTCATCATCGAAGACGACTACGACAGCGAGCTCAGGCACAGCGGCAGCCCGCTGCCGACACTCGCCGCACTTGACGATCGCGCCTCGGGCACCGTCGCGCTGCTCGGCACTTTCTCGAAGACCGTGTCGCAAGCGCTCTCGGCAGGCTTTCTGCTCGTGCCCGAGAACCTGCGCCGCGTCATCGAACCCGCGCGTCACGATCTCGGCGGCCCCGTCTCTGCCGTGGTGCAGGCCGCACTCGCCGAGTATCTGGCGAGCGGAGAGCTCCGACGGCACACGGCGAGAATGCGTCGGCGCTATGCCGCACGGCGCGAGCTCGTCGTCGAGCGCCTGTTCGGGGCGCCAGAGATTCGTGTGCGCCCCATGAGCGGCGGCCTCCACGCGGTCATCGAGTTCTCTCGAGGATCGGCCGAGACCGAGACCGCCGTGCTGCGGCGGTGCGCGCACCTCGGAGCGGTGCCGCTGAGCGCCTACTGGCACGGGCAGGGCTCTGAGGAAGAGCGCTTCGGCCTCGTCATCGGCACGGGCGGCAACCTCGATGATGCCCACTTCGACGCGGCGCTGCGTGAGCTGCGCTCGGTGCTCGAACGCACGCTCGCCCGCGCAAGGTAATCCCAGGCTACAGTTTCGCGCGCCGCAGCACCTCGTCGCGCAGCACCACCGCATGGTTCGTGTGTTCGTCTCGGGCACCGTAGAGCAGCGTCACCCGCGGCGAGGCTTTCGCCAGCTCGACCAGGTGATCCACCGCCTCGCTCGCCTCGCCCGAAGCAAGCTCGTCTCGGTAGCTCTCGGCAAACGCGGCGAAGTGCGACGCCTCATGCCCCTTCTTGTCTGCGTGCCAGGCGGTGCGCAGTTCGGCGCTCGGCGCGGCGTTCTTCGCCCAGAGATCGATCGCGGCATCGGCCTTTTTAACGCCGCGGGGCCAGAGCCGATCCACGAGCACTCGCATGCCGTCAGACGGTTCTGCCATCGCATAGATGCGCTTGATCTTGACATCCATGCTCACAGCGTACGCCCGCCACACTCATACGCACTACATGCTCCGAAACGGTGCCGTTTTTGGGATACTTGATTGCAGTGTGAGCACACGCAAACGAAGGGGGCCAGCATGGCATTCGACTGGCTCAAGCGCAAGAAGAAGGCTGCGCCGCGCCCGAAGCGCCGGCTGCCGCAGCGGCGCCTCGCCCCCGTCGAAGAGATCGTCGAGCAGGGCCTCATGGTCGCCGACGTTGCGGTGCGCATGAACGTGAAGAACGCGATCATCTTGAACGCGCTGGGCCACAAGGCCGACTACGACGAGCAGCAAATCAAGAAGATGGTGCAAGACGCAGCCCTCGAGCTTGCTGTCGAGCGCGAGCGTGACGCGAGGCACATCTCGCGCATGCGCGGCGAGATTCGCAAGACCGGCTACAGCTCGTGGAGCGAGAACGACTACGGCAGCGAAGACAACGCGACGCTCAGGCACCGCCAAGAGGTCTACGAGCAAGTCGCCGCGCAGCTGCGCGAACGCGCCGACGACGAGGCCTACCTCGAAGAATCGGCCGAGCGCGCCCGCAAGGCTGCCTGGAATGAGATCGGCGATTCGCTCAAAGAGAAGGCCAGCCACCCCTACTACGCCGGCGGTTCGAGCGACGAGTACAAGCAAGAGCGCGAGGCGCGCATCGAGCTGCTGATCCAGCGCGACCTCACCGAGCTCATCAAGCAGCGCCCCGACGCCGACGCCAAATCAGGCGCAAAACGTCGCATTTTCTCGAAGCGTGACGACGCGTAGCTGCCGCTCAGCGCGCTCGTGCGGCCCGAAGCGGAGCGCGGCTACGACGCAAGGTGCGGGTTGCGCTCGAGGTAACCCTCGATGTACCAGCACGACGCCTGAATCTTGCGACCCTTCACGATGTCATCCGTGAGCGCGTGCTCGGCGAGCAGACCCGAGAGACCCGTGCCGCGCAGGCCTGGGTCGACGACGGTGTGGTCGAAGTCGATCGCGTCGTCGCCGATCAGCGTGTAGTGCGCCTCGCCGACGACCGATCCCTCGGCCGCGTCATCGCCGCCGTCAGCAGTCTGCACCACGACGAATCGGTGCCGGTCGGCTTCGTGCTCGATGCTGAACCCATCAGCCTGTGCCTGTGCTTCATCGGTGTACTTGGCCATGTCGCCAGCCTACTCCGATGCGTCAGAAACGGCGATCAGAGTTCGAGCGCCGTTTCGCCGGCAGCGAGTTCAGGGTCGAGGATCCGCGCAATCTCTGCCGCGTCGACCTCTTCGAGCGTTGCCGGGCGCCAGGCCGGCTTGCCGTCTTTGTCGATCACCTGTGCGCGCACGCCCTCGGCGAAGTCGGCCCGGGCGGTGAGCCTCCCGAGCACACGAAAGTCGTCGGCGAGCACGCCGGCGAGGTCGAGCTTTAGTGAGCGCACCCGCGCAAGCTGGGCGAGCGCCACCACCACCGCGAACGGGCTCACCAGGCGAATCTCTGCGGCGAGCGCCCTGGCTTCGTCGGCTTCGGCAGCCTCGAGCGAGGCGACGAGCCGCTGCGCCGCGGCGACGGGCGATGCAAGCGTCTGCTCGGGCGGGCCGAGGGTTGCCTCAGCGATCGGGTCGAACCACTCGTGGGCTGCGAGCACGGGGGCGTCGGGGGCCGCAGCAGCCACCTTCGCAGCGGCCGCCCCCGGATCCTCGCCCCTTCGAAGAAAGCCGTAGAACTCGTCGAGGCGAGCGCTCGGCACAAAATAATCTGCGAGGCCGAGCGCGATCGCGTCACCCGCGGTCATGCTGCCAGAGACCGCGGCGAGCAGGTCGCCGAGACGGCCAGGGGCCTTTGCCAGCAGCAGGCTGCCGCCCACGTCTGGCACGATGCCGATGCGGGTCTCAGGCATGGCCAGCCGGCTGCGTTCGGTGACGATGCGCACGCTTGCGTGACCCGTAAGGCCGATACCCCCACCCATGGTGATGCCGTCCATGATGCCAACGACCGGCAACTGTGAACGCAGAATCGCGTAGTCGGTGCGGTACTCGTCTCGCAAGAAGTCTCGGGCGCCTGCGCCACCCCCGGCGAGCATCGCCTTGATGTCGCCGCCGCCGCAGAAGCCGCGATCCCCCGCGCCGTCGAGCAGCACCGAGCGCGAGCCGTCGCTGTGCGCTGCGGCGAGCGCCCCGCGAATCTCGAGCGCCATCTGCCTGGTCAGCGCGTTCAGTACGCGCGGCCGGTTGAGCGTAATGCGGGTGATCGCGCCCTCACGGCGTGAGAGCACGAATTGCTCTGCCGGCTCTGCGTGCTCTGCGGCGGTGGTCTCTCCCACGGGCCCTCCTCGGATCGTGACTCAGGGTCACCGCAATCATGCTGAGGTTGCGGCGGCTACGGCGTCGGATGCACCGCGTCGTAGCGTTGAAATCCACCGTACACGCGCCTGAGCACCAGCATGAGCGCAATGATGATGAGGCCGCCGAGCAGCGCTGGCGCCCAAAGGGCGATCGCCGTGGCAATCGTGCCCGCGAGCAGATCGCCGATGCGGGGCCCGCCGGCCACGACGACGTAGAAGAGGCCCTGCATGCGCCCTCGCACGTCGTCGGGGGCAGCCGCCTGCAAAATGGTGGTGCGAAACACCGCGCTCACGTTGTCGGCGGCACCGCAGCCTGCCAGCGCGATCGCCGCGAACACGAGCGCCGGAACGATGGGGTCGCGCTCGGCGCCCGCGGGGTTCGGCGCCAGCACCATAGTGCCGAGCAGCACGGCGCCGAACACCGTGGTGAACACGCCGAAGCACACGATTGCCCAGGTCACCGCTCGCCCCTGTCTGCGCACCGACCCGAGCGGGCCCGAGAAGAGGCTGCTGAGCAGCGCGCCCACAGCGAACGCCGCGGTGAGCAGCCCGACCGTGACCGCGCCGCCGCCGAGCACGATGGCGGCTGCCGCCGGAAACACGACGCGAGGCGTGCCGAAGATCATGGCGATCAGGTCGAACACAAAGGTGGCGCGCACGTTCGGCGCAGTGCGCAAGAACCGCAGGCTGTCGCCCACCGAGACGAAGCTCGCCCCGATCTCGCGCACGAGAGCCCTGACACGGCCTGCTGCTTCGTCGGGCGTCTCGGCGCCGGCTGCTGAAACCGCCGCATCGCCGCGATCGGGCAGCATCGGGGGCAGCCCGAGAATGCCGAGAAAGGCGCCGGCGAAGAGCACCGCATCGGCAAGATAGGTCCAGGCGAAGCCCACGTTCGCCACCATGACTCCGGCAAGCGCCGGACCGACGGTGATCGAAAGCCCCATGGTGATTCCGCCCAGCGCTGCCGCCGCGGGCAGCAGCTGTGTGGGCAGCAGCATCGGCTGAATCGCGCCCCTAGTCGCCCCCATGATCGTGGCGCTTGCCGCATTGACCGCGGCGAGGGCATAGTACGGCCAGGTCGCGCTCACCCCGAGAAACGCGATCGTGGTGAGGGTGCCGATGCTGAGCCACGCCACGACCGCGGTTGCGAGCGCGACCGTTCGCCGGTCGAAGCGGTCAGCAAGCGCGCCGCCGACAAAGCCTGCGAGGATCATCGGGCCGAGTGCCCAGAGCGCCACGAGCGATACCGCGAGCGTCGAGTGTGTCAGCTCATAGATGTGCAGACCGACCGCGACGATGGTCATCTGCGCGCCGATCTGCGAGACCGAGGTGCCGAACCACAGCCGCGCAAACTCGGGGCTGTGCTTCAGTGGGGTGGTATCGACCAGCAGACCGCGAAGGCCACGCCCCCGTGCGCCACTGCGTGCCGCTTCGCTTCCGCTCTCGCGATCCTCGCCCGGAGCCACCTGTTCATCACCCACCTCGCAACACTACCCGCTGCGCGGTGACCGGCGAAGTCACTTACCCTCGGTAACGTAGTACTTATATGTTTGATGAACGGTACGATCAGGACCCCCTGGCCGCGATGAAGCCACGCCGCGGCCCGGTGCAGCGCCGCGAGGTGACGCTCGCCCGCGGCCTCGTGGTCGAGCACAGCGAGACCGAGTGGTGCGGCGCCGTCGTGGGCGCACGCGAGGGGCTCGTGCAGCTCGAAGACGGGCGCGGCAAGCGGCGCGCCTTTCCGCTGAACGACGGCTTCATGATTGACGGCAAGCCAGTCACCCTGGTGCTGCCGAAGCGCGCCCCGCAGCGCAAGGTCACGGCTTCCGGGTCTGTGGCGGCCCCGCAGCAGCGCGCACGTGTCGCGATGCCCAGCCGCATCTTCGTCGAGGGCCGCCATGATGCCGAGCTCGTCGAGCAGGTCTGGGGCGACGATCTGCGCGTCGAGGGCGTGGTGGTCGAGCTGCTCGAGGGCGCAGACAACCTCGAGCAGGTGCTTGCCGAGTTCGGCCCGTCGCCCGAACGTCGCGCCGGGGTGCTGCTCGATCACCTGGTCGCGGGCAGCAAAGAGACGAGGATCGCCGAGCGCATCGCGTCACTCCCCTACGGCGCAAACGTGCTCATCGTCGGCCACCCCTTTATCGACATCTGGGCGGCGGTGAAGCCGGAGCGCGTCGGCTTGCAGACCTGGCCTGAGATTCCGCGCTCGATCGAGTGGAAGACGGGCATCTGCCGGGCGCTCGGCTGGCCCGGCGATGAGCCCGCCGATATTGCCGACGCCTGGTCGCGCATTCGCGGCAGGGTGCGCTCGTACCGCGACCTCGAGCCCGCCCTGGTCGGCCGCGTCGAGCAACTCATCGACTTTGTCACGGTGGGCGAACAGTGAGCTCCGCACCCCTGCCCCGCCGCTGGCCGCTCGCAAGATTCGGCTACCTCTACGCCACCCTCGTCGGGCTGGTGTGGGGCGCGATCTGGAGCACCGGTGAGATTCGCCGCGTCGAGGGCCTCTGGGTATTCACCGGAATGCCGAAGTGGACGTTCGGGCGCGGCGGCAGCTGCGTCGGCGCGTGCTACCTCACCGACACCAACGTGAGCACACCAGTGCTTCGCCACGAGCGGGTGCACCGCGAGCAGTGGAAGCGGTACGGGCTCGCGCTGCCGGTCTTGTACTGGTTGAGCGGGCGCGATCCTCTGCAAAACCGATTCGAGATCGAAGCCGGCCTGAAAGACGGCGGCTACATCAGGTAGTCGACCGTGAAGCACGGCTTGCGGTTACACTCCAGTCATGACAAGCCCCAGCATTGTGCGTTATGCATCCATCCTCCCGACACCGTGGAAGAACGGGCGAGGAGTCACCCGCAATGTCTGCGACGACGCAACCAAACAGGGCGACTGGAGCTGGCGTGTGAGTATTGCCGAAATCACCGGGGAGCAGCCCTACAGCAGCTTCCCTGGAGTGCACCGCGACCAGGTAGCCCTCGGTCCGGGAGCGGTGCGCTTGAGCATCGATGGCGAGGCGCTGGTGCTCGACCCCGAAGAGGTCATCTCGTTCGAAGGCGAAGCCAGTGTGCTCGCACAGCCGGAGCTCGAGGGGTTTCTCGACCTGAATGTCATGAGCCGACGCGATGACTGGGAGAGCGAAACCTCAGTGGCATCGCCTACCGAGAGTCTCATCGTGCCGACAGACGGGCACCTCGTGCTCGTCGCACTTGCGGATTCATGCGTAGCCGCAGGGCACGACTTGCGACGGCTCGACTCGGTATGGTGCGCCGGCGAGCATCAGCTGGCGCACGAGCGCGATCCCCAAGCCATCGCAGTCAGCGGCCGCTTCGTGATCGCGCGACTGACCCGGCGTCGGTGAGATGCCCGCGAGCGGTCGCTATCGCAGGTAGAACGGGTCAAGGGCCAACAGCAGTGCCGCGGTCCAGTGACAGAGAAACGCGAGCACCGTCAGCGAGTGAAAAATCTCGTGAAACCCGAAAACGCCGGGCACAGGGTTCGGGCGCTTGAAGCCGTAGACCACCGCGCCAACCGTGTAGAGCAGGCCACCAACGATCACGAGCACCATGGCGGCGATGTTCGCGTGAGCGATGTCGACGACGTACATGACCGCGGCCCAGCCGAGTGCCACGTAGAGCAGCACATAGAGCCAGCGGGGTGCGCCGATCCAGAACACTCGAAACCCGATGCCGAGCAGTGCGCCGGCCCATACCGCGATCAGCAGAATCAGCCCCTTTTCGCGCGGCAGCGCGAGCAGCGCGATCGGGGTGTAGGTGCCCGCGATCAGCAGGAAGATGTTTGCGTGGTCGAGCCGGCGAAACACCTGCTTCGTCTTCGGCTTCCAGTTGAAGCGGTGGTAGAGCGCAGAGATACCGAAGAGGATCATGCTGCAGGCCATGAACACCGCAGCGGCCCACTTCGCCACCGTGCCGTGCGCGAGCACGATGAGCACGATGCCTGCGGCAATGGTGATCGGAAACGTTGCTGCATGAATCCACCCGCGCCAGGCGGGTTTCTTCTCTTCTGCTGCGGCCGCATGCTGGTCGGCGTCTTCGAGCAGGGGCAGTGAGAGGTTGCCCGGGTCGGGGAGGCTGAGCTTCTGACGATCAGTCATATCTGCAGTGTACGCACCCTACAGTTTTGCTCGGGAATATGTGTGCGATGCTGCAACTACTTCGCCCGAGGATGCGACTGCAAGTAGTGCTCGCGCAGCGTGTCGACGGTGACGTGCGTGTAGATCTGAGTCGTCTCGACCGAGGCGTGACCCAGCAGCTCTTGCACCGAGCGCACGTCTGCACCACCCGCGAGCAGGTGGGTCGCGAAGCTGTGTCGCATGGTGTGCGGCGAGACCTCGGCAGTGATGCCCGCGCGCTCGGCAGCAGCGCGAATGATCAGCCAGACGCCCTGCCGCGACACCCGCGCACCGCGCGGCCCGACAAAAAGCGCGGGCGTGCCCGCACCCTTTGAGACCATTCCGGGCCGCGCCCGCACGAGGTACGCGGCGAGAGCCTTGCCTGCATAGCTGCCGTAAGGCACGATGCGCTGTTTCGACCCCTTGCCGGTGACCCGCAAGAATCCTCCGTCGCCGAGCGCTACCGCCGGGTCGACCCAGGCGTCTCGATCTTCGCCCGTCAGCAGGTCGTCGACGTCGAGCGCGGTCACCTCGCTCACCCTCGCGCCGGTGGCATAGAGCAGTTCGAGCAGCGCGCGATCGCGAAGGGCCACGGGGTCGTCGCCCGCTGCGGTCGCGAGGATCGCCTCGATCTGTGCGACCGAGAGCGCTTTCGGCAGGCGCTGCGCTTTCTTCGGAGTACGCACGCCACTGCCTGCAAAGCTCGGCAGGAGCCCCTCTTCGAAGAGAAATCGGTGCATGCCCCGCACGGTCGACAGCCTGCGACTGATCGTCTCGGCCGAGTAGCGCTGCCGCGCCTCGCCATCGGCTGGCCGAGCCCCAGAGGGGCTCAGGAGCTTCGACGAATGCCCAGAAATGAGCATTCGTTCACCCGAAGCTCCATTCAGCTCGGCGACGTACTCAGACAGCAGCTCGGGCTCGACCGTTGCGAGGTCATCAATGCCGCGCCCATCGAGCCAGTCCGCATACGCAGTCAAGTCGCGTCGGTATGCGTCTCTCGTGTTCTGCGACAGGCCGCGTTCGATGGCAATGTGTCGCAGGTAGCGCGCGGCGCCCTGCTCTGGTTGCAGAGGGGGCACCGGCGCGCTCCCTTGCTACTCGGTCTCGGCGAAGAGGCGTGCCGCCTCGCGACGCTCGATCGCCGCGCCTGCCAGGCCCGCGAAGAGCGGGTGGGGGCGACCAGGGCGCGAGCGCAGCTCTGGGTGAGCCTGGGTCGAGATGTAGTACGGGTGCACCTCACGAGGCAACTCGACGTACTCGACGAGTTCGCCGTCTGGGCTCAAGCCCGAGAACGAGAGGCCGGCGTCTGCGATCTGGCCGCGGAACGCGTTGTTGACCTCGTAGCGGTGGCGGTGACGCTCGCTTGCAACCTCAGCACCGTACAACTCTGCAGCCAGCGAGCCCTCGGCGAGCTTGGCCTCGTACAGCCCGAGGCGCATCGTGCCACCGAGATCACCGCCGTCGATGATGTCGACCTGCTCAGCCATGGTCGCGATGACGGGAACCGGGGTCTCAGGATCGAACTCGGTCGATGAGGCGCCCTCGAGGCCTGCAACGTTTCGTGCGTACTCGATGACCATGCACTGCAGGCCAAGGCAGATACCGAGAGTCGGAATGCCGTTCTCGCGGGCGAAGCGCAGCGCACCGAGCTTGCCCTCGATGCCTCGCACGCCAAAGCCGCCCGGCACGCAGATTGCGTGCACCTCGCCGAGCGCCTCAAGGGCGCCTTCGGGCGTCTCGCAGGTGTCTGAGGCGACCCACTTGAGGTTCACCTTGGTCGCATGCGCAAAGCCGCCTGCGCGCAGCGCCTCTGAGACCGAGAGGTAGGCGTCGGGCAGGTTGATGTACTTGCCGACGAGCGCGATGGTGACCTCGCCCTTCGGGTTGTGCACGGCGTCGAGCACCGGCTGCCAAGTGCTCCAATCGACATCGTTCGCGACCGACTCGAGGCCGAGGTGATCGACGACGGTCTGGTCGAGGCCCTGCTGGTTGAACAGCTTCGGCAGATCGTAGATGCTCTTCACATCAACCGCGTTGACGACAGCGTCTTCATCAACATCGCACATGAGGGCGATCTTGCGCAGATTGTCTTCGGTAACCGGGCGGTCGCTGCGCAGCACCAGCGCATCGGGCTGAATACCGATCGAGCGAAGCGCAGCCACCGAGTGCTGCGTCGGCTTGGTCTTCTGCTCGCCCGAGGCACCCATGAAGGGCACAAGCGAGACGTGCACGAAGATGACGTTCTTGCGACCGAGCTCGTGGCGCACCTGACGGGCGGCCTCGAGGAACGGCTGCGACTCGATGTCGCCGACCGTGCCGCCGATCTCAGTGATGATGACGTCGGGCTGCGGCTCTTGCTGCGACTGCAGGCGCATGCGGCGCTTGATCTCGTTGGTGATGTGCGGAATCACCTGCACGGTCGCACCGAGGTAGTCACCGCGACGCTCGGCGGCGATCACGTCGGAGTAGATCTGACCCGTGGTCACGTTTGCCGCGCGCGAAAGGTCGATGCCGAGGAAGCGCTCGTAGTGTCCGATGTCAAGATCGGTCTCGGCACCGTCATCGGTCACGAAGACCTCGCCGTGCTCGAAGGGGTTCATGGTGCCCGGATCCACGTTCAGATAAGGATCGAGCTTCTGCATGACGACGTGCAACCCACGCGCCGTAAGAAGGTTACCGAGGCTGGCGGCCGTAAGCCCCTTGCCAAGAGAAGAGACCACACCTCCAGTCACGAAGATGTGCTTGGTTGTTTTGCTCTGCGCCGCGTTAGTTCCCACGGACTTCGATCCTATCAGTTTCAAGCTGCTCAGAATAGACCCGTCCGTCCACTATTGCCGATCCTGTCGCGGCACCCACACTTGTTTGATGATCATCAGCACCATCGCGGTCACCGGGATAGAGATAAGCGCGCCGAGCAGGCCGAGCAGGGTGCCGCCCGCGAGCGCGCCGATGACCACGAGTGCGCCAGGTACCGACACCACCCGGTTCATGATGCGCGGAGTCAGCAGGTAAGACTCGATCTGCATATAGATGACGTAGTAGATTGCCGCCACCAGAGCGGTGCCAGGAGAGTTGAATAGTGCCACAGTCGACACGAGCACGGTTGCAAGCACCGAGCCGATGAGCGGAATCAGCGCCAGCAAGAACACGCCCACCGCGACCAGGCCGGCAAATGGCACTCCCACGATGCTCATCATGATGAAGCCGAGCACCGAGTTGATCAGCGCCAACAGCACCATGCCGTTCACATAGCCGCCGACCGACGCCGTGATCTGCTCGGTGATGTCGATGACCTTTGCGCGGTCGCTCCGGGCGATCATGCTGTAGAAGGCCCGCTTGGTGACCTGCAGCGAAGAGAGAAAGTAGAGACTGAGAATCAAGACGATGATGAATGCAGTCACGCCGTTTGCGATGCCGATGCCTGCCTGCCAGACGCCGCCCGCGAGCTGCGCCCAATTCTCTGGCTTGCCCACGAGCTCCTGGCCCATCTGCAGCAATCCGCCAAAATCGATGAAACTACCGAAGCGGTCCTCCAGATCTCGGTACCAGTCTTGGTGTTGAATATCGACGAAGTAGGTCGGCGCTGTCTGAATGAGCACGCCGATCTGCGTCGCGATCATCGGAATCACGAATGCGAGAATGCCGCCGAGGATCAGTAGAAAGCTGGCGAACACAATGCCGATGCCCAGTGGGCGCTTGATGCCGTGCCGCTCGAGCCGCGACACGAGCGGGTCGAGCGCGAGCGCGATGAAGAGCCCGCCCACCACGTACATGATGATGATGCTCAGTTGCCCAAGCATCTCGCCGACGAGAATCGCAGCGAGCGCGCCGAGCGTGATGATGAAGCCGAGCCGGAACGGGTTGCGCACGACGAACTCGCGAGCACGATTCAGCTTCGCCTGCTCACGCTCGGCCTCTTCGACGGCCGCCTCGCGTGAGTCGCGATACATCGCCCGTGTCTCGGAATCGAGACGTTCGAGGTCGACGTGCACCACATCGGGATGCTCTTCTTGTGGATCACCCGCCGGCTGCGCAGCCAGGCTCGATGCAGGGTTCGAAGATTGGCGCTTCGGGAAGAATCTCTTCATGTGGCGAGAGTAGCAGCCGGGTGCGACATTCGTGCGGCGTGGCGCGTCGACGCCCCACAATTAGCCTTCTCCGCGAGCTGTTGGCAGTCACCAAGAGATTCGGTGATCGCCCCGAGGCCCGGCGATCATCCGTGATTCGGTGCTGCCCCAAGAACGAGCAGCTCAGCCGCGTGCGCGAGCGCGCTCTCGGAGTCTGACAGGCCCGAGAGTAGACGCGCCATCTCTGCGAGGCGCTCATCGCCCTCAAGCAGTCGGCAACTCGACTGAGTAAAGCCTCCGGAAGAGTCTTTGACCACCTGCAAGTGATTGTTCGCGAACGCTGCGACCTGGGCAAGGTGGGTGACGACGATCACCTGAGAGCTCTGCGCGAGCCGCGCGAGGCGCCTGCCGATCTCAATCGCTGCGGCGCCACCGATCCCGGCGTCGACCTCGTCAAAGACGAAGGTCGGAACCGGGTCGCTCGCGGCCACCACGACCTCGAGCGCAAGCATCACGCGCGACAGCTCACCCCCCGAAGCGCCCTTTGCGAGCGGCCGAGGTGAGGCACCCGGGTGCGGCTGCAACAGCAACCTCACCTCGTCGGCACCAAATTTGCCGAGCTCAGTGGGTTGGAGTTCAACCACAAACTCCGCGTCGGGAAGCGCAAGCTCGTGCAGCTCTGCCGTGACCAGCGTGCCGAGCTGCGCGGCCGCGGCGGCGCGCACCGCCGTGAGCTGCGCGGCCAAGCCGAGTTCGTCTTCACGAGCGATCTCGAGCTGTCTCTCGAGAAGCGCGATACGTTCATCGTCGCCCTCGAGCTCACCGAGACGTGCGGCAGAATTGGCGCCGTAGGCAACCACTGCCGCAGTGTCTTCACCGTAGAGCCTGAGCAATCCGTTCAGCGCCGCCAGCCGCTCGTTCGCCGCGGCGAGCTCGCCCGGACCGTCCTGATCGAGGTTGCTCGCGTAGCCGGCCAGTTCGCGCCCGACGTCGCTCAGCTGAAAACTCAGCGAGCGAAGCGACTCGGCGACCGCTTCGAGCTGGGTATCGGAAGAAACCACTCGCTCGATCTCGCGTAGCGCCGCATCGACCAGGCTGCTCGCGTCAGAGGCGAATGGGTCGTCAGCATCGTCTGCGATCGCACGCAGCGCCGCAGACGTAGCCCCTCGCAGCTCTTCGAGGTTGCTCAGCCGCTCGATGCGCTGTTTCAGCTCGATCTCTTCGCCAGGCTGCGGGTCGATGGCTTCGATCTGCTCGAGTTCTTCGCGCAGCCTCGCCGCCTCTCGAACTCGCTCATCGCGCGCGTCGCTCAGGCCCGCGAGTTCGGCCTCGAGCTCACGCCGCTCTGAGTGAGCGCGCTGATAGTCGGCGAGCAGGCCGAGCAGCTCGGAGCCCCCGAAGCGGTCGAGCATCTCGCGCTGCGCCGCCGAGCTGCGCAGGCGCAACTGCTCACTCTGCCCGTGCACCGCGAAGAGGCGGTCGGCAAGCTTGGCAAGGCTCCCGACCGGCGCAGCGCTGCCTCCAACGCTCGCCCGGCTGCGCCCCTCGCTGCTCACGGTGCGCGTGAGCGTGAGGTCACCGTCTTCAATCTCGCCGCCGGCGTCTTCGACAAGCTCGACAATCTGCGGATCCTCGGTGCGCACCAGCCCGCCGACTCTTGCTGCGTCTGCCCCCGAACGCACCGCACCAGCGTCGCTGCGTTCGCCCATAAGCAGGCCGAGCGCAGTGACGACCATGGTCTTGCCGGCACCGGTCTCACCGGTGATTGCGGTGAACCCCGGCCCGAGCGTCAAGGTGGTGTCGGCGATGACCCCGAGGTCGCGAATGCGAATCTGTTCGATCACCGGGCCACCCCCGGCTCGCCGCGCCACCCAGTGACCGGCAGATGAAATTTGTTGACGAGGCGATCGGTGAAGACTGCCTCGTCGATGCGTGCGAGTCGCAGCGGCAGCTTCGAGCGGCGCACCTCGACGACCGCGCCGACCGGCAGCTCGGTGCGG
>DDEV01000092.1:14256-18860 GCA_002336855.1 Leucobacter sp. UBA1945
ACAGCACACCGAGCCCGCCGCTCTGCGGCAAGATCTCAACGGTCAGCACTGACTCGGGGCCCACAACGAGGGGCCTGTTGAAGAGCGCGTGCGCAGCAATGGGCACCGCAAGCAGCGCTTGCACCCCCGGCCAGACCACGGGACCGCCCGCGCTGAACGAGTAGGCGGTCGAACCGGTAGGCGTGGCGAGCACCACGCCGTCGCAGCCGAACGACNNGCGTACGCCGTCGACCCCGTCGGGGTGGACATCACCACGCCGTCGCAGCCGAACGACGAGAGTGGCCTCGCATCGACGCCCAGCGCCACCTCGAGCATGCGCCCGCGCTTCTCGACGCTCGCTTCATTCACGGCCCAGGTTCGAGTAATCACCTCACCCGAGTGAGCTACTCTCACGCCTCCGGCATCGATCTGAGCCTCCGCGCGAGGCATATAGGCGCACACCTCTAGCGTCATGCGTTCTTCAACCGAGTACTGGCCGGCAAGCACACGATCAAGCGTAAACGAGAGGTCGTGAGACTCCGCCTCCGCGAGAAACCCCACATGCCCGAGGTTCACTCCGAGAATCGGGCAGGCTGATCCTCGGAGCAATTCTGCGGCGCGCAGAATCGTGCCGTCACCACCGAGCACGAGAGCAATCTCGATATTCGAAACCTCGACTTCGGCGTCGAGCTCCGCGGTGAGTTCGGCCGCGAGATGCGGCGCGAACTCTTCTCGGTCGCTCGCGTGCATCACCGGGGTCACCCCGGCGTCGCGCAGCTTTGCCACTGCGACCGTGGTCGCCTCAATGGCTTCGGGGCGGGCCGTGTGTGATACGACGAGAACGCTGCGGCCGCTCATGCCTCACCTCCAGACTCGAAAAGCGTGCGAATACGCTGCTCCCATTCTGTCGGATCTGCGGCTTCTGCGCGCACGAAGTGCGCCAGCACCTCGCGATTGCCGTGCTCTCCGGATATCGGTGACAGCGCTACAGCTTGGCAGCGCAGGCCGAGTTGCCTGGCGAAGAGGATCACGCGAGCGACCGCGCGAACGGCGAGCTCTGGGTCAGTCACGATGCCACCGCTGACGCCCTGCCTTCCGACCTCGAATTGCGGCTTCACCAGCAGCACCATCTGTGCGCCCGGCGCCGCGACGCGCAACAGCGCAGGCAACACGAGTTCGAGCGAAATGAACGAGAGGTCTGCGACAACAAGCTCGGGCGCTTCGCTCACTCCGGTCGCAACTGCGAGCGATTCGGCAGTGAGCTCTCTAGCGTTGCAGCCTTCGACCGCCCGCACTCTTGAGTCATTGCGGATTCGCTCTGCGAGCTGCCCGTGACCGACGTCGATCGCGAGCACCTCACGGGCACCGCGTTCGAGCAGCACCTGAGTGAACCCGCCCGTCGAGGCGCCGACATCGAGGGCGAGTGCGCCACTCGGGTCGACCGCGAACGCGTCGAGCCCGGCCAGCAGCTTCTGGGCAGCACGGCTCACGTAGTGATCGCTGCCCTCGACAGAGACGGTTGTGCCCTCGGCGATCTTCGTGCCCGCCTTTGTGACGACTTCGCCGTCGGCGCGTACCTTGCCCTGCGAGATGAGCTCGGTGGCCTGGCTGCGCGAACGGGCAAGTCCGAGCGCGGGCAGCACACGGTCGAGGCGTTCAGTGGCCCCACCCCAGCTTCCGGAAGCGATAGCGGTCACTACGGCGACTACTCGGCCGGCTCGTGGTCGCTGCGCTGCAGTTCGGCGAGCAATTCTTCTGCGAGCTGGTCGTAGCGCACGGCGCGCTGCTCGAGCGGCTGCCCGTCGATCACTTCGATGCGACCGAGCAGGCCGTCGCTCTCATCTGCGCGTGGCTCGTCGTGCTGGCTCATACCATCACTCTATCGCCGAGCACTGACACTGTTGCAGAGCACCGGCAAGCTGCGGCGCAGACGCGCTGAGTTCAGCGCCAGTGATCTTCGTACAGCGCTTCAGGCACCTGAAGGCCGTAGATCGCGAGACCCGAGGCCCAGATGGCCGCGCAGCCCGCACGCAGCAAGTTGATGGGCGCGTCACCGCGATCGACAATCTTGACGATGTGCCCTTCCATGCGCACGCGTGCGGTACCGACCTTCGCCGTGCCGTCTTTCTCGATGATGGTCTCGGGGTACGGTTCGTGCAACCCTTCGAGGGTCTCAACGATGAAGTCGGGGCGCATATCTGAGCTCGCTGCAACGAGTTGCTTGGGCCGGTCGACGCCTGTCAGCACATGCATCGAGGCGATCCCGGCAGCACGCGCGCCCTTCATGTCGGTATCGAGGCGATCACCGACCATCAGGGCGTTGCGGGTGCCGAAGCGCTCGAACGCGGACTCGAAGATTGCGGGCTCTGGTTTGCCCGCGAATTCAGGCAATCGCTGTACCGCCGTGTGCACGGCGGAGACGAGCGTTCCATTGCCGGGTGCGAGGCCGCGCTCGAGCGGAAGCGTCCAGTCGGTGTTCGTTGCGATCCAAGGGAGAGGATCGCGGCCGGGCTGCTCTGCGAGCGCGAAGCACGCCTCTGCGAGATCCTGCCAACCGATGTGCGGGGCGAAACCCTGCACTACCGCGTCAGGGTTGTCGTCAGCGCTTCTGGTGATCTCGAATCCGGCCTTGGTCAGTTCGTCGACGAGGCCGTCGCCACCAACCACGAGCACCTTTGAGCCGGGAGCAACGGTACGCGCGAGCAGCGCCGTCGCCGCCTGCGGCGAGGTCACTACGTCGTCTACTTCAAGACGCAGTCCGAAGGCACGTAGTTGCTCCGTAACCGCGGCGCTGGTTCGCGAGGCGTTGTTGGTCAGGTATGCGACCCGGGCGCGCGTTGCCGCCGCGTTCAGCTGCTCAACGGCATGGGGAATCGCGAGCGCGCCGCGATATACGATGCCATCGAGGTCGGTGAGGATCAGATCGCGACCCTCGGCGGGGGCCGCGCCGAAAGGTGTCGCCCGCTTGAACAGCGCCATTACTCCCCCTGTTCGGGCTCGAGCGGTGCCTCGGGCTCCTCGGAGCTGTAGGCCGCGTCTGCGTTCTTGGGCGTTTCAGCGTTCTCGGTCGCGTCGCCGTGCAGCTGAGAAGCTTCCGCATCGTTGTACTCGTCCCGAGGCGCGTGTTCGTATACCTCGATGACTTCGATCTGGTCGTGCCCGCCAAGATGCTCGCTCAGCGCAGACTCTGCGAGCAGCGCGCGTTCACGCCACTTGGCGCTCTCGGCATCCCGTCCGAGATCCTCAAGCACATTGGCATATGCGGCGAAGAGCTCTGGGCTCCAGCTGAAAGCCTTGCCCGGGTCGAGCTCGGGAATCTCGAGTTCGAAGAGCGCCTGCTGCGTTTGGCCGAGGTCGAGCCGTGCGCCCGACATCGCGATGGCCAGCTGCACACGCTGCTCGGTATTCAGCTCGCCGAGCTCTGCTGCGAGGCCCGTTTCAATGCCCCGCTCGGGGCGACCCAGAGCGCGCTCGCACTCGACCATCAGCGCGAGGTGCCCCTGTGAGCCGGTGAGGCGTCGGAAGGTGCGCAGCTCGCGCAACGCGAGGGCGTAGTCGCCGATGTGGTAGGCAGTCACCGCGAGAGTCTCGCGTGCGACCGGAATACGGCCGGCACGGCGGCTTGCAGAAATGGCGTGCTGGTGTGCGAGCTGCGGATCGTCACCGATCAGCATGCCGACCATCGCAAGGTGCTGAGCCACGCGCTCGGCGGTCTCCGGCTGCAGCGTCTTCAGCTCGTTGCGGGCACCCGGGTGCAGATCGTTCGGCGTGACATCCTCAGGAATGAAAGGATCGTCATGCTCACTCCGCACCGGGCGCAGCTCGTGCTGCAACCGCTCGGCCGCGGTGAACTCACGGCCTTGACCGCCGCGGTCGCTCCTGCCGCCGCCGCGAGTGCCACCACGACCGAACTGCGGGCGATCCCCCTCGCGGCGCGGGCCGCGGTTCCGATCGCCGTCGCCGTCGCGACGGGGCTTGCGATCGTAACCGCTGCCTCCGTCTCTGCGAGGTTTACGGTCGTAGCCACTTTCGCCATCGCGGCGCGGGCGACGGTCGTAACCGCTTTCGCCGTCGCGGCGGGGCCTGCGGTCCTGCGAGCGGTCGCCGTCGCGACGTGGAGCGCGGTCGTAGCCGCGGTCGTCACTTCTGCGCGGACCACGGTCGAAAGAACGATCACCCTCGCGGCGAGGCCCGCGGTCGTAGCTGCCCTCACTGTCGCGACGAGGCTTGCGGTCGTAGCCGCCCTCACCATCACGACGAGGAGGCTTGCGATCGAAACCGCGATCCCGCTCACCTTGACGAGGGCCGCGACCGTACGAACTCTCACCGTCGCGGCGAGGCTTGCGATCGTACGAACCTGCACCATCGCGACGCGGCTGGCGACCGTCTGCCCCCTGGCCGTCGCGGCGAGGCCCGCGGTCGCCCGAGAACCCTCCACCGCGCTTTGCGCCGTCCCGTGAGGGTTGTCCAGAGGAACGCCTCGGGCGGTCTGCCCGTCCGTCGCGGTCGCGATCATTCATTGTAAAGTCTCCGTAAATGCGAAAAGGGCCGCTAGATAGAAGAGTCGATCATCGATGACCTTCTATCTGAGCGACCCTTTTCTTGAAAAGGAGTCCGGCGGTGTC
>DDEV01000071.1 GCA_002336855.1 Leucobacter sp. UBA1945
CTCGGCGCGATCGCGGCGTCACGCGGGGTGGGCCAGGCCGCCGTCGCGCTCGCCTGGCTGCGCCAGCAGCCCACAATCGCGGCCCCGATCGCGAGCGCTCGCAGCACCGAGCAGCTGCCATCGCTGCTCGCCTCGCTCGACCTCGAACTCGGCGACGATGAGCTGCGGAGCCTCAGCGACGCTTCAGCCTGAGAGAATGGTTTGGTGACAGAGAGCTCCGATCCTCGCCCCGAAGCAACACCTCAGGCGGGCAGCATTGCCGCCGAACCAAGCCACGAACGCAGCACCTCGGGCGTTGGTCCGTGGCCCGGCGGGCGCGAGGCATGGCCGACCGAGCAGCACTTCGATCCCGAACTGCTCGAGCACGGCGACACCCGCAACGTGATCGATCGTTACCGCTACTGGCGCACCGAGGCCGTGNNATCGAGAACTGGCAGCACGACATGAACATCGGCTCGATCGTGCGCAGCGCGAACGCGTTCGGTGCCGACACCGTGCACATCGTCGGCCGCCGCCGCTGGAACAAGCGCGGCGCCATGGTCACCGACCGCTACCAGCACGTCGAGCATCGCGAAGACGTCGCCGCGCTCGTCGCATGGGCACACGAGCAGAGCGTGCCGATCATCGCTATCGACAACGTGCCCGGCTGCGTGCCAATGGAGATGTTCGACTGGCCCGAGCGCTGCGTCATGCTGTTCGGGCAGGAGGGCCCCGGGCTCTCTCAGGAGGCCATCGACGCGGCGGAAGCCGTGGTCGAGATCACGCAGTACGGCTCGACGCGCTCGATCAACGCGTCGGCCGCGGCTGCGGTCACCATGTACTCCTGGGTGCTGCAGCACTCGCCGCTGCGGCCCCGCTAGACGAGGTCGAGCGCTGCCGAGGTGATCGACTCGGCATCGATGCCGTGCAGCCGGTACGCGTCGCTCACGCTCGAGCCCTGCCCGAACTCCGTAACCCCGAGTGTGCGCACGCGGTCGCCGCGCACGCCAGCGAGAAACGCGAGGGTGTGCGGGTGAGCATCCATCACGGTGACGAGCGGTGCCCGGTGCCCAGCGGGGAAGAGGCGATCGAGAATTCCCGAACGCGTGCTCGCTCGCACCTCATCGCGCGAGCGCAGCGCCTTGAAAAGCAGGCTCGGGCTCGTCACGCAGATCACGCCTGCGCGCACGCCGACCGCTTCGAGCCGTGCCGCCGCAGCGCACACCTCGGTCATGATTGCGCCGACGCCAACGAGCGTCACCTGGTCCTCGGCAGCGGGGTGCGCGCTGAGGCGGTACCCGCCCGCGAGCACCTCTTCGCGCCGCCGCTCGCGCAGCAGTGGGTCTTCGGGGGTGCGCGAGAGCGATTGGTCGACGGGGCGCGTCGAGAGTCTGAAGTAGGCCGAGCCGCCGGCCGGATCGGCCACGTCGCGAATCGCTTCGAGCATGGTCCATTCGAGATCTTGCGCGAACGCCGGCTCCCAACTGGTGAGGCGGGGGATCTCGAGCGTGATCGAGGGCGTGCCGATCGACTGGTGCGCGCCGCCCTCGGGGGCGAGGGTCACGCCAGACGGAGTGCCGATCACGATCGAGCGACCGCCGGCGTACATGCCGAACGTCCAGGGCTCGAGCGCTCGGCCGATGAACGGGTCGTAGAGCGTCGCGATCGGAATAAGCGGCTGGCCCCAGCGGGCGCCGGTGAGGCCGAGCTCGGCAGCGAGGCAGACAAGGTTCACCTCGGCGATACCGAGTTCGATGTGCTGGCCGCCGGTGTTCTCGCGCCACTTCAGCACGCGCTCGGGGTCGTCAGCAAACCAGTCGGCGCGGCCGGCGAGTGACCAGACGCCGCTCTTGTTGATCCAGCCGCCCAGGTTTGTCGAGCTCGCGACATCCGGGCTCGCGGTGACCACCCGCGCAGCGACCTCGGGGGCCGCGCGGCGCAGGTCCGAGAGAAAGTGTCCGAGGGTCGCCTGCGTCGAGGTGACGGCCTTGTGCCGCCACTCGAACTCGGCGGGAACTGGCGCAACCGGCGTGCGCTCGATTACGTCTCGGCTGAGGCGGGCTGCTGTGTCGGAGCACACTCGTGCCGCGTCCGTGCCGTCTGCGAATCGCTGCCAGGGATCGTCGAGCGACATGCCAGACGCAGTCGCAAGCTCCTGCATCTGCTCGAGCGTGAGCTGTGCGGCGTGGTTGCTGGGGTGCCCCTCGATCGACAGGCCGCGGCCCTTGATCGTGTATGCGAAGATCACCGTCGGGCGGGTGTTGTCGATCTTCTTGAACGTCGCCTGCAGCTCTTTCAGGTCGTGGCCGCCGAGGTCGCGCACGAGCTCTGCGAGATCGAGGTCACTGAACTCCTTCAGCAGGGGTTCGAGCACCGCGTGCTCCGCGGGCGTGACGCCCGCCAGCAGCCGCGCGCGCACCTCTTCTGGGTGGGCCCGCAGCGTGCGCTGGTACTCCTCGTTCGGCATTTTGCGCATGCGAGCCTCGAACACCTGCCCTCCCGGCCGCCCGAACGCGGCCTGCAGGCGGTGCCCCCAGGTGCAGGTGAGCACCTGCCAGTCGGCTGCCGCGAACATGCCGCGCAGGCGCTGAATCTGCACGTCGGGAATGACGCGGTCGAGCGACTGCCGGTTGAGGTCGACGATCCAGACCACTTCGCCGAGCTGCCGCACCTCGGGGTCGATGATCGCCTCCCACACTGCGCCCTCGTCCATCTCGGCATCGCCGAGCAGCGAGATGAAGCGGCCCGCGGGCGGCGTGCTCGGAAACCGGTCGGTGAGGTAGCAGTGCGAGAGCGCGGCCCAGATGGGTGCCGTCGCGCCGATGCCCACTGAGCCTGTAGAGAAGTCGACGCTGTCTGGATCCTTCGACCTCGACGGATACGGCTGCAGGCCGCCGAGCGCCCGCAGTCGCGGTAGGTACGACTCGTCGAGGTCGCCGAGCAGATAGTTGATCGCGTGCAGCACGGGGGAGGCGTGCGGCTTCACCGACACCCGATCGAGCGGGGTGAGCTCCGAGAACCAGAGCGCGGTCATGATGCCGACCATCGACGCCGAAGAGGCCTGGTGCCCGCCGACCTTGACGCCATCGGGATTCTGTCGCCCGCGGTTTGCCGCATCGATCATCGCCGTCGCGAGCCACAGCACCCGCTGTGAAATGATGTCGAGCGTTGAGCCATCAGAGCCGGTCGCGCCGCCGGAAGACGCGGTCAAGGGTCGGGAATTCGCCGACGGCGGGTCGAGCTGCGTCGAGGTCTCGAATTGCCCAAGGTCTTCGTCGCGGTGCTCGGCCATGGTTCTCCTTTGTCACATGCCTGTGTCTAGCCTACTGCTTTCGATTATTAAGCAGTAACGTGATTCTGCCTACGAAAACATGGTTTGATCTCTGATGCTGCCTGCATTGCTAGTGCCCATCATCGGCGACGAAGCCGATGACGGGCGACGAGGATCGCCAGCTCGCTCAGAGGCCCCGCGCGAGATCGGCAATGAGATCTTCGGGGCTCTCAAGCCCGATCGACATGCGCACGATTCCTGCATCGGGTTTCGCGTCACCCGCGACAGGCCGGTGCGTGAGCGCGGCGGGGTTCTCGATGAGCGAGTCGACGCCGCCCAGTGACACCGCGTGCGTGAAGATCTTCACCGCGCCGGTCAGCCGTTCGGCGGCTTCAGCGCCTCCCTTGAGCCTGATCGCAACCATCGCGCCCGGCCCTGACATCTGGGTGCCGAGCACCCCATCGGGGTCTGCGTTCATGCCCGGAAAGTACACCTGCTCGACCGCGTCGTGGGTGCTGAGCCACTCGGCCACTCGCTTCGCACCCTCCTGCTGCGCCCGCACGCGCAACGGCAGTGTGGTGAGCCCGCGGTGCAGCAGATAGGCGGCAAGCGGGTGCAAGATGGCGCCCGTGATCGCGCGGATCGGCCGCAGCATCTGCGCGTGCGCCTCAGAGCAGGCGATCACACCGCCGATCACGTCGCCGTGCCCACCGAGGTACTTCGTCGCGCTGTGCATCGACATTGCCGCGCCGTGATCGAGCGGGTTCTGCAGCACCGGGGTGGCAAAGGTGTTGTCCACGAGGACCGGGACGCCGCCCTCGGCCACCGGGCCGCCGGCGGCGGCGACGACCGCGGCGATGTCGACCAGTTGAAGGGTCGGATTGCCCGGGGTCTCCAGGATGATGAGGCCGGTGTCCGGCCGGATCGCCTCGGCCACCCGGTCCGGGGTGCAGAAGGTCGTCTCGGTGCCGAGCAGGCCGGTCGCGAGNNGCACCGGGGTGGCAAAGGTGTTGTCGACGAGCAGCGGCACCTCGCCGGCCTGCTCCGCGACGCGCGAGATGCTGACGAGCTCGAGCGTCGGGTTGGCAGGGGTCTCCATGATCACAAGGCCGGTGTCTTCTCGCACCGTCGCCGCGACCTCATCGGCGTGGCAGAAGGTGACCTCCGTGCCGAGCAGGCCGGTGGCGAGCAGGTGATCGGTGCCGCCATAGAGCGGGCGCACGGCAACCACGTGGCGTTTATTCGTCGACACCGTAAATGCGAGGATCGCGGCGCTGAGCGCCGCCATGCCGCTCGCGAACGCAACGGCCGACTCCGCGTGCTCGAGCTGGGCGAGGCCGGACTCGAAGCGGGCGACCGTGGGGTTCCAGAGACGGGCGTATACGTTGCTGCCACCATCGATCGGGGTGCCGCCCGTGGCGAGCGCCTCGTACGAGTCGCCGCCCTTCTCGATGTTCGGCAGCGGGTTCGTCGTCGAGAGATCGATCGGTAGCGCGTGCAGCCCAAGCGCGGTGAGGTCTTCGCGGCCCGCGTGCACCGCGAGTGTGTCCATCGTCATTGAGAGATCATCCATGCGCTCATCCTCGTGATCTCGCGCAGAAAATGAAAGTAGTCTTGTTGAAAGAACAATAAGAGGCGCGGAAACCTGCATTTGGGCTCGAATCAACATGAATGGAAGGCACAAAGATGCGAAACGCACAGGGCACCAGATCGGTCGGCATCGCGCTCGACTCGCTCGACTTCGAGATCGTGCGCAGGCTCAGCGCTGATCCCACGCTCACCAATAAAGCGCTCGCGACGCTGCTCGACGTTGCGGAATCAACCTGCGCCTACCGAGTGCGCAGGCTGCGCGAGTCGAACGTGATTCGCGCGCGCCGCCTCGAGCTCGACCACGCACAGCTTGGCTACTCGCTGAACGCGGTCATCATGATCGTGCTCACGAACCACTCGCGCGAGACCGTGGACCGCTTCATGACGAGCATGGTGCGAGCGCCGAACGTGCTGCAGGTGATGAACCTCACGGGGCGCTACGACTTCATGGTGACCGTCGCCGTGGCCGATGCCGAGCAACTGCGAACCTTCGTGCTCGATCACGTCACCGTGCACCCGTCGGTGCGCGGCACCGAGACGCACATCATCTTCGACATGCGCGAGGGGGAGTGGGTGCCGGCCAGCGCGTAGCGGCAGTACCTATTGCGGCCGGTCTGCTGCGGTGCCGTCGACGTCATCCTGACTCCGGCCGATGTACACAGTTCTCGCCGATGTGACCCTTTTGTGGGCTTCAAAGCGGGTACTTCGGCGAAATCTGGGTACATCGGGTTCGTCCCGTTCTTCGCTCACAAGGCTCGGCTCGAGTGGCTTATCCACAACTTTCGAGAATCGCCCACGTTGCTTCGAGAATTGCATGAAACTCAGTGCATGACGCTGTCGCCTACTGAACTGATCGCAAAGCTCGAGCCGTCACTGATCGTGCCGGGTCGCGACAGTGATTATGTCGCCGCAACGGGCAAGTTTCGAGCATCCGCAACCGACCACACTCGCATCTATTGGGGCGCCTACCTTCCCAACCAGCTTTGGGATCAACTCACGGCCGAAGCGCAGCATCTCGCGCGAATGCTTGCCGCTCAACAAGCCGCTCGTGGTGCGCTCGTGTTTTCGCACAAGTCTGCAGCGGTGCTGTTGGGCCTGCCGATTTATGGTGAGCTGGGCTCTCGAGTGCACGTCGTCGGGTCAGTTGCAGCGTCTGGCAAATCGACGAGGGGTGTAGTTCGGCACCGAGCTGACCTCTTAGATGAGGACGTGGTCGAGGTCTCGGGGCTGATGTGTACCTCGCCTGACCGAACCATTCTCGATCTCGCGCGTTTCGAACAGGCTGAAACCGCGCTCGCTGCGGCTGACGGTTATCTACGTAGAGAATTCAAGGTTTCGCATAAAGTCGATTGGTCGCGCGTGTTTGAGTGGCAAGATGACATGGTTACAAGGATCGGCAGAATCCGCGGGCGCAATGGAGCAGCTGGGGCGCAACGCCTCATAGCCCTGGCCGACCCTCGAATCGACTCAGTGCTCGAAAGCATCAGCCACTTGCAACTGAAGCGACTCAAGTTCGAGGTTGAGATTCAGGTACCTGTGCCGGCGCCTCACGGCCGAATGTACTACGTGGACTTTGAACTTCTCGGACTTGACCTCTTTGGTGAGTGCGATGGCAAACAAAAGTACCTCGACGCGAGACTGAGAAGGGGGAGGACGGCCGCAGAGGTCGTGTATGACGAGAAGCGGCGACAAGACTGGATCTGCAAGCGAGAACACAAAGACATGGTGCGGTGGGGTTACCCCGAAGTTCCGACTGCACGAAAACTGGGCATGCACCTGATGGGCTTAGGGGTTCCTGTGCCTCGAATGCCGCGGTAGCGGCGCGTGTATGTGCCGCCTGCGTGCGAGACTTTGAGTGCGTGTGAGGCCGCATCCCGATGTACACGTTTCTTGCCGACGTACACGATTTGCCGGCCGCAGAACTGGTCCTTTGGTGCGAAACATATACATCGGCGGGGGTTGTCTCGGGCGGGGACGGGACGGGGCGGGGGAGCGGCTGAGCGGGGCCCGGTGCAGCAGCGCCTATCGCGGTCGCGCCAAGAGCGCGCGCAAGCCTGGCGGCTCGCGCGTAGCGGCAGTATTTACTGCGGTCGCGCCAAGAGCGCGACCGTGAGCGCGGCGATCGTCTCGCCGTCCGCGAGGCTCGCCCCGAGCAGATCTTCGATCAGATCGAGCCGCTGATAGAACACCGACCGCGACAGCCGCGCCTCCTGCGCCGCGAGCGAGCGGTTCGCCGGGTGCGCCAGATAGGCGGCGAGCACGCGCAACAGGTCGCCGCTGTGTCCCGGCCCCGACGCTCGGTCGTGCTCGATCAGCGGGCCCAGCATGTCTGCCGCGAACTGCTGCAGCTCGGGCGCACCCGCGAGTGACCGCACCAGGACNNCCTCTGATGAGGCCGCCAACCGCCCGGCCGCGCGCAACTGCTCGAGCGAGGCAACGAGCTGACGCAGCCTCGACCCGGGTGCCCCAAGCGCCAGGTGCGCGCGCCAGGCCGCGGGCGATGGGTCTGGTACGAGCATGTCGAGCTCGCGCGCGAGGCGCACGGCGAGCAGCGGCGCGTCTCGACCCTCGTTCCAGCCGAGGCGCGCATCTCCCTCGGGTAACGACACGATCGCGAGCAGCGAGCCGTCGCCCTCGTCGGCGATCAGCACCCGCCCCTCGGGTGCGACCGCGCGCCGCAGCGAAGTCTCGAGAATGGCGTGCGCGAGCGACTCGTGGGCGCCGAAATCGCCGGTTCCCTGAAGCGTCGCGGCAAGGATCACCCGGCCCGCAATCGGCAGACCCGCCGCGGTGAGCTGCGCCTCGAGCTCGGTGTCGTTGCGGTAGCGCCCGCTCAGCAGCGCCTCGCCCACCCGCTTCGAGGCGAGCTGCAGCCACTGATCAGCGCTCGTGTCGGCGAGCCTGCCGAGCGCCAGCGCGAACGCGCCGAGCTCGAGCACGGTGCGTCTGCCCGCCGGGTGGGGCGGGCCGGGCAGCGCGGTCAAGAAGCCCCACCGGCTGCCGCGCGCCTCAACGGGCACGCGGGC